>JAJZVR010000088.1 GCA_021847065.1 Planctomycetota bacterium
CACCGCCCGTTTACAGCCAGCTATGATCAATTTAGCATCGGCACGCTCCGAGGATCCTACGAAATGGGCCGAGAGTTATTTCCACGGCTTCCAACCGTCCCCGGAGAAACCAATTGAGATTGCCATCGCGGCCGCGCATGGTGCATTTTCAAAAGATGACATGAATCCAAACGATCTTACATACATCAGAATGGACCGACTCGAAGACGGTGCAATAGTCGCGACCAACTTCGACCACAGCTCTCTTGGCGTCGCCATTGCTGAAAACTGGGAGGTCCGCTGATGGCAGTCACAGGCTCTACAACTGCAAAGAACGAACTGCTGAGGCTGATGTGTGGGACTTCACCCACCAACGGCTGAATGACCTACGTAATTTTCTTACTACGCTTTTCAACTAAGTACGCTATCTATTTTTCATTGTGGGATCAAAATATGCGCCGCAACCACTACCGTATCGCCAAGGTGTGTGCCGCGGCGAAGCCTTGCAACTCGCTGCGTCGCTGATCTGGTGATTGCTCCTGCCAATTGGTTGATCTGCGGATGTATCCGATTGCGTTCATGCGATGTGCCTCCTTACAACATTAAGTTACAACGGTGCGGCGTCTTTTGCCAGGACGGTTCGCGGTACCAAGAACGACTGATAGGGCGACAGATGCGTTTTTAGAGCGAAACTCCGGTTTCAAGGTGTCCCATGTATTACCGCTTTGAGTATAAACACTCAAAGAATCAGGGAAATATTGCCGGAGGGACATCGTCGTGACAACACAACGCCGGACCATTCTGTGCCTTTTTTTTGCAACCTTGTCCGCGGCGATACGTTATGTCCTGTAAGGTACCTGGTTGTTTTACACGGAGTAGCAACATTGACTGCCCTTCAAGTTGATTGTGGCACAGAATCCGTTGCTTGGAACCACGAAACGATATTTCCCATCGAACCGCGGCATACGGGGCGTTCCATCATGGCCGGGCTGATGCTGACGGTCTTCCTGGTTTTCTATGTCCTCCTGCTGCATGGCTTTTATGAACCTGCCCATCCTGGCGTGGATCAGAACGGATACATGGTGACAGCGCGGCAGTTAAGCCAGCATGATCGGCTTTATTTTACTCCCCACAACCCGCTTCAGTTTGCGGGAGGAAACATGGTCCAAATGCCGGATGGCAAGATTTTCGCCAAGTATCCGCCGGGCGTTGGAATCCTTGGCGCGATAGCGCGGATTATCGACCGCCCATCCGCCATGTACCTGGTGGATCCGATATGCGTTATTCTTGCGTTGTTTTTCGCATACCTGCTTTTCCGCTCCATGCTGGACCCCTTTATGGCCATCATCGGCGTGATCTGGTTGGGTCTTAATCCTGTGACGCTGACGTATGCGGATGATGCCAACTCGCACGGGGCGGCGTTGGGTTTCACCGTCATTGGATTCTGGGCGCTATTAAGCTGGTGGCGCAAGGGCGGTGTATGGCGCGGTATAATTGCTGGTCTGGCGCTGGGGTTCTGTTGCAGCATCCGATACACTGAATTTCTCTGGTGCCTGCCGCTGATGGCGGTAGTGTTCTTGGCCGTGCATGATCGCCGCCGATCCTTGAAAGAGGGAATATTGGTGCTGGCCATGTTTGCCCTGCCGGTGGGATCTCTCGCGTTGATAAACTGGGCCTCGTTTGGCGCTCCGTGGCGTACGGGCTATTGGTTCTGCCAGGAACAGACCGGGTTTGCCTGGCAATATTTCATCGGCGGCCTGACGCGGCAAGGCAACTGGCAAACCGTGCTGGAACAGATGGAAGATATGGGATTATTTCTGCTTTTCCCACTGGCAATCGCGGGCTTGATCCGTTTGTTTTGGACCAGCCGGAAGCTGGGCCTGGTCATCGCGTTGTGGGCCGTTCCCAGCGCCACGGTCTACATGTTTTATTACTGGGCACCCACCAATGTTTTTAACACCGGTTATCTCCGTTTCTTTCTGGATATATTTCCGGCCATGATTATGGTGGCCTTGTGGTTGCTGGCCCGGGCGGTCGGGCCGAATCACATCGCGCGTGCCTTGGTCGTGGGAGTTCTAACGGGCGTTGGCGCGGGCTACAGTGCCTACACCATGGCCCCGAGAATGCTTAACGCCAAAAACCAGAAACTTCAGCTTCTGGCCGCGCGGCGGATTCTCCAACAACGGCTGAAGCCCGGTAGCGTCGTATTTGCCGATGAGCAGATGTGCAATTATCTCAACAGCATGGGCGGCTACCGGCTCTATTCGGCCTCCATCTTTACGCCCCAGGCGTTTAATCAGTTTAATCGGGTGGCGGCCCATATCGGCCCCATCCCCTTCCAAAAAGCCCGCGCCCGGCTGTACGCCCGTCTGCTTGGCCGTAAGACCGCCAGTGGTCAATGGCAGCCCAAGTCGCTGGCTCAGGTACACGCGATTGAATTGCGCATCATGCAACGCGCCTGGAGACGCCACGAGCAGGTCGCATTTCTGATCCCTTCCAACCAGATGTGGCCGCTGGTACCGCATGAACCGGACGTAAAGATACACACGATTGCCGTGATCAGTCCCGTCGTCATACCCAGATGGCGCAATACGCAATGGATGGGGGGGAAGAAGGCCAATCCTCGCATGATGCGACGGCGGCTTATGCGGTCGAATCTGCTGCGCCGGGGCCAAAGAACCCTTCTGGTTTTATCGCCGGAGAAACATCTTCGCTCTGGGTCGGCGGCCATATCGTTTACGCGGCGGATTGTCGCCGCCCGTCAGACGGTGCGCCAGCCTTTGAATCTCCGATAAGATCGCGGGCGGTTATCGCACGCACAGCGACTACTGCGCCATAATTGCCGTTGGGCAGCGGAAGCGATCACACGGAAGCGCTCAGACGTTTACAGAGTTCAAGGTCATGCTGCAGGACGATGGCTGCTGTCCAGATGTCGTTGGCGGGGATGGGTGTGCATTGCCGGCGCAGCTGGGCGAAGAGTCTGGCGTAATGGTGCGTGGTTTGATCGTCGGGGTACAGCAGCTCGACGCGCGCGGAATTGATAAACTTTAGCCTTTACAGCTTCATTGCCGCCAGGGTTTTGTTTACCGCTTGGATGTCAAATGCTTCGGAGTCAAAATTTTCACCTATCCATTGGGCTAGCGCCGCGTGTTCTGGATGCTTTTTATCGGTAATAATTTTGAGTTTTTCATAATAACCCCACAAACCTCCGCAGTCTTCCAGAGGGCAGTGTAATTTCCCGGCGGTGCAGGCGGTCACGGGCCGTTTGTCCCCGGACGGAATAATTTTTTCCACCGTGATGACATGCTCCCAGGAATCACCGAAATCATATAGATATTCGAACTTCATTTTTTCCCGTAACACCTCGCGGAGCTGGTATTCGGTTTCATCTTCGCCGTCCATATCTTCCAACATGGACCCGTCCGGAGCGGTGCCGCTATAAGCCGTGCCGTCAATGGTGAACTCATGCAGATGACCGTCATCCCAGCCCATGGCAACCTGAATGACAACATGCAACTTCGCGAGGGTAATATCCTCTGGAACAATCACCCGCCGCCAGATCGGAGGTTTGCTTCCCCGCAGCGCGATTTTAAGTTGATAGGCTCCCACGCTCTTCGAAGCTTTTTTCTTTGGAACTTTCCCATCTTCCGTGGCGTTGTAAATTTTCATCGCTTTTTCCGCTTCCCGTGTGCATTTTGTCAGGTCTTTATCGGTAATCTCCGGCAACGCCTCCCGCAAGGCTTCAATGGAGCCGAGCTTTTCATAAAGCGTCAGGATCAACAGCGATCGGTCGGATAATGCGTCGATAAAATCTTTATTTTTAGCCATGACTTTCTCCGTACACAGTACACAACTGCCTGAAATACTTTAACCTGTTTCAAATCCAAAGTCATGGCACAAATAACAATATGCAACGGTATTATCTCCGAAGACGCAATTACCAACGGGATTGCAATCATATTGCCTCGTCGTAATGCTGCTCGGCGGGGCATATTAACGGCAAAGCCGCGCGATTGTCACAACAGCCACGAGCTTCATGTTCCCGGTTTAACCAGCAGTGATGGGTTTGGAGGTTTACCGCCGATTGCAGCGGCGGATGGCTCCAGCTTTGCTGGGCTGCGACCAGTGGGGATTGCGGGGTATAATACTTGGCGATGATTGCGAAAAGTCTTATTACTGTTGGGTTGAATCCGGCCATTGATTGCGTGGTGCGGTGTGAGGGATTTCTGGCGGGGCAGGTAAACACCGGGCGGCAGGTGGCGCGGATTGCGGCGGGCAAAGCGGCGAATGTGACGCGGGCGCTGGCGTTGCTGGGGGAAGATGTGCTGGCGATGGGTTTTATGGGAGATTGTGAATGGTCCTTCTTTAAGGAACAATTGCATAAACTGCGGCCCGGGGCGGTGGCGTGTCATTTCAGTATTTTGTCACAAACCACGCGCCAGAATATTACCGTTCTGGATGGGAGTGTGGAAACGCATATACGCCTCAAGGGCTTTGAGGTTAAAGAAAACGATATTGTGGCCATCGAAAAGCACTTTAAGGAAATGCTGCACGCGGGCGATGTCGTCATTTTTTCCGGAAGTTTACCGCAGGGACTTACCGCACAGCGGTTTGGTGATTTGCTGGATCTAACCCTGGCCCTGGGGGCGAAGGTGGCCGTGGATACGGCGGGAGCGGCATTGACGGTTGCTTTAAGCAAGCCGATATGGATTGCCAAGCCGAATACGGAAGAATTGGCCCAGGCGTGGGGAACCGGCACCTTGGAAACAGTGCTGGATATTAAGGCGGCGGCGGAGAAGCGAACATGCAACGTGGAAAATCTGGTGGTAAGTAGAGGTAAGCTCGGTGCGGTGCTGATAAGCGGCGGAAATTGTTACAGCGGCACGGTACCGGCGCAGCAACGGGTAATACGCACCGTTGCATGCGGGGATCATTTATTAGCTGGCTTTGTACATGGATTATGGCGTGGCAAGGATCCGATGCGGGCCTTGGGGCAGGCGGTGGCGCTGGCGACAGCGCGGGCAGTTTCGGAGGATTTGGAGATGTTTGATTCGAAGAAATATTCCCGGCTCCTGGAGCAGGTGGTTGTGGCGCGGGTGTGAATTATGTGAACCTTATGGTAAACTTCCGCGTATAATGAGGTCGTTGGCATTGTGCTTCAGCAGTTCATGGCCAAGAGCCGATAATATGCGGAAGAAGGAACAGGCCGCTTGGCGAATCTGGTGTGCGAGTGATATAAAGAGTGCAAGGTTGAGGCAGAAAAGTGCCGAATTTAAGCTGCGGCCGATGCGCAGCGGGCGTGTGCCTAGGGTTTTGTTTTCTATGTACTATTTGGTGAATTTGTGAGCCAGACAACCCCAACTCCAAGCGGCGCTTCGGTGCGGATTGGTGAAATAGCAATTCCGTTGCCGGAGCATGATCATTCGCATTCCGGAAAACATGAGCCAATCGATGGTATCGGCTGTGCGTGCGGGCATGACCATGGTCACGATGCCAAAGGCCAGCCGGCGGGACATAGCCACTCGGGCGTGAGTTTACAATTGCAGTTGTCGGTTCTGGTGCCAACCACCGTGGCCCTGCTGATTTTAGCGGGCATTTTTTATCAGTTTCCAACGGAAATCCCGGTTGCGCGGGCTTTGGGTTTGCTGGCGGCACTGATTTCCGGCGGCCCGATATTCTGGCAGGCGGCTAAAGGGTTGTCCCGCGGTAGAACCAATGTCAATGAACTTGTGGCTTTAAGCGTAATTGGGGCCATTGCCTTGGGGTGGCTCATTGAGGCTGGTCTGGTGGCATTGCTGCTGCAGGTCGGTGCATTAATAGAACAAGTTGCCACGGAAAGCGCTCGTAATGCCGTCCTGGCGCTGCAAAATCTGGCACCGGTACATGCCCGCGTGCGGCGCGGCGATGCCGATGCAATCATTCCGGCAGAAGACCTTCGTGAAGGCGATATGCTGGTTATTGAACCGGGTGAACGCATTGCCGGCGATGGCACCGTGGTTACCGGTTCCACAAGTGTCGATGAATCAATGGTGACCGGGGAATCTATTCCGGTGGATAAGACCGCGGGCGGCACAGTCTTGGCCGGTACTATTAATCTTACCGGATCGGTGCAGGCCAAAGTAACGCGGGTGGGCGAACATTCGGCATTGGGGCAAACCATTTTATTAGTGCGGCGCGCACAGCAGTATCAGCCGCAGGTTATCCGTGCGGCCGACCGGTTTTTCTCATTCTATACGCCGCTGGTGCTGGTGCTTTCAGTGGTGGCGTTCTGGGTTTCCGGGCAGCCGGGCCGGATGATCACCATGTGGGTGGTGGGGTGCCCGTGCGCGATGCTGCTGGCTTCACCGCTCGCCATCGTCGTGGCCTTGGCACGGGCCAGTCGTAGCGGGATACAGATTAAAGCCGGGCCGTTTGTAGAGGCATCGGTTAATTTGGATACAGTGGTATTTGATAAAACCGGTACGCTCACGACGGGCAAATTTATTGTCCATAGTGTGCGTCCGGCGGAAGGCGTGGAAGAAAGTCAGTTGCTGGCATTGGCGGCGGCAGTGGAAAATCGCAGCAGCCACCCGCTGGCCAAGACGATCTGCTCTTATGTGCGTGATCGTCGGGTGTCATTCCATGAGGCGTCGGATGTGAAAATTCTGGAAGGCTTGGGCGTTGAAGCCGAGGTCGATGGCCGGGTAACACGGGCCGGCTCAATCAAGATTTTGCCGCCGGAATTAGCATCCGGTGCGGGCAATGTGGAAGCCGCGGAATCGGAACTTCCTCTGGTGCCGGTATATGTGATGTCCGAAGGCAAGTTAATGGGATCCATCTGTCTGACGGATGAAATTAGGCCTGAAGCTCGCCGTGCGATTAAACACCTGCGGAATTTGGGTGTGAAGCGCATTGTCATGATGACCGGTGACCGCCGGAAGACCGCACAGATGGTGGGTCGAGCGGTGGGGTGCGATGATATATATGCCGAGTTGCTGCCGGCGCAAAAAGAGGAATTAATCCGGCAGTTACAGCGCGGAGATCATGGTGTTGCAATGGTCGGCGAGGGCATTAATGACGCCCCATCATTGGCGGCGGCCACGGTTGGCATCGCATTGGGATTGCGCGGCACGGATGCGGCCATTGAGGCTGCGGATGCGATTTTGCTGAAGGATGATCTCACCCGCATCCCGCTGTTGATTTATCTGGCCCGTCAGACGCGTGTCGCGATTTATCAGAACATCGGATATGCTTTATTCTTCGCAATCTTCGCGCTGGTGGCCGCGGCCTTCGGTCTGTTTGGCCCGGTGGTTGCGGCACTGATTCACATGCTGGCGGTGGTTGTCATAGCGGTGAATTCAGTACGATTGGCCGGTGATGTCGGTGTGAATCGCAAGCCATTGCCAATTGGAGTTCGAAGGAAAGCGGCCCCGGAGGAAATAGCCGCACCGGTGTTGTCCAGGGCATGAGTGTCTTGTTTTACCATGAGCACTTTCTTCGGGAAGTTACCGGCTTGCGGGAAAGCGCCGCAATCTGTAAGGGTATCAGCGGCTTGTAAGGAATTTCAGGCGTGAAGCGATCAATCACGGTAGCATTTTGGGTTTTGATAGGGTTGCTGACTATTACAGCGGCCTTGGCGATTGCCACATTCAAGTATGGCGCGGTCTGTTTCTGGGCGGCGATGTTCGCGGCTCTGGGGCAGAGCATTCTGGCGTTTCTGGCGTGGTGGGGATTGCGACTGGCGCGGCAGCAGGCGGCGTTGGTGGATGAAGCTGAGGCCGAAGCAAATGTGAAATTTACTCCCCTGGCACCGCTCGGCGCCTTTCACATGAGCTATTCAGATGAAACCGGCAGTGCCGCAACGGCGGCCCCGGCACCGGTAGCCCCGGAAGATATTACAACGCTGGACACCGGCTTTCAGCGCGTGATTGTGGGTTTAACGTCTTTGGGATTTCTGGTTCTGGCGGCCATCATCGGGTTCCTGGTGTATCGCGATTTTGCGGCTGTTTCACCGGGGCATCCGATTGTCATTTCGCCAGTGCCTATTGACCCCGGTGCCGTTGTGGCGGCGGGCACCGCATTATTGATCTATATTCTATTAATTCCCTTTTCCCGCCCCCGGCCTGAAACCGAAGGGCTGGTCGATGCCTCGAACAGCATTGTGATTCTGGGTATTCCCGGAGCGGTCGTGCTGCTGGCGGCGGTCATTGCGGTGTGGGCTAAAGTGGATTATGCCAGTCAGGCTGCGGCGATGTTTATCGGCGCGGTGCTGGTATTACAGGCCTTTGAACTGGGAATTAATTCCATACGCAGTCATGGCGGAATTGTGGAATTGGACCAGGCGGGCGTGGACCTGCAGCAGTTGCCGCTGGTACCGATGCTTTCCAGCGGATGGATTGTCGGAATCAAGGTGTTGGTATCCGAAAGTATCGGCATGGCCAGCAGCGGCACGACGGTCGTGGGGATTTTCTCGCGGCTGATTCCACGTATTGTTATCGCGGGTTTTCTGTTTGTGGTGTTACTAAGCACCATGCACGTTGTGCCAACCGGTGATGTTGGCATACTCCAGCATCTGGGCGTTACAACCCAAGCTGATCTGGCAAATCCATTGCAGCCCGGGTTGCATATTCTGTGGCCCTGGCCAATAGATAAATTGCAATATGAACCAACCGATAAGGTTAATCTCGTGGTGGTGGGTTCGGAAGAGCGGGATAAGAATCTTCTGGGCAATAATGCGTTCTCCTTCTGGAGCCAGCATATTTCCATTCCAGATCAGGAGTTTTTAACCGGGGATGTCAATCCGGATGGCAGCCCGGCGTCGCAGTTGCTCGACGGCTTTGTGGCGGCGTGGTGGCGGGTAAAAAATCCAGGCGAATTTTTTGATAATGTATCAACCAGCAATATTATTGAAGTCGGCGGCCTCACGGGCGCCGGGTCCACGTTGCATCTGCGACGGATGGATTCGGCCCTGGTGCATCAGGTGCTTTTGTATGCCGTCACGCGGGTGTTTGCACAAAATACCCTCAAGGGCATTATGGAATCCGACGTTGGGCCGGTATCAGAAAATATCAAGCAGGTCATGCAGAACATACTGGATCAAATGAAGACCGGAATTGTAATATTGAGCGTGGAAATAAAGGACATTCACCCGCCCAAGGGGCAGACACAAAATACTGCGCAAGGGCGAATATTAGGCCCCGCGGAAGCATTTGAAAATGTTGTCGCTTCGCGCGAAATTCAACAGCAATTGGTTGATGCCGCGGAGACGGAGGCGTATGCTGAAGTGGCTCAGGCGCAGGGTTATGCCAAGGGTAAATTACTGGCAGCTGATGGTTACGCAACCAAAGTTGTCAATATTGAACAGGGGCGAGCCAAAGCGTTGACGGTGCAATCCGAAGCTTTTTCCAAAGCGGCCCCGGCGGCGATGTCATGGGCGTTTTATCAGGCATTGGGCAAGATGTTTGGTAAGGTCAACAAAGTGGTTCTCGGGCCGGATGTGACTCCGCCGGAGATATGGCAAATTGGGCGCAGGGAGGGGAGCATGAATATGGTGCCCCCGCCATCAGGGCCGCCGGGAGGCATGGGAACGGCAGGCGGACCGGGCGGGCCTAATTCGCCAGGAAGTGCCAGCGGGGCACCGGAGTAAGTTTGGTCAGGAAAGCACTGGCTTGGATAATCAGGGAATGTGAATAACGGAAACCCCTTAAGGAAGTATCATGCGTAAGTTAGCCATTGGAACCATCGTCGCAGTTGTGCTGGTTGTGCTGTTTTGTGAACTCTGCACCGTTGTGGCCAAGCCGTATCAGAAGATATTGCTGGATCGATTCGGTAAAATTGTTTCGCATCCGACGCGAATTTGCTACAACTGGTTTTTATGTTATCCGACCGATCGTGTCATTCGCCTGGACATGCGGCTGCATTTGTATCAAAGCGACAACCGGGAAGTCAGCACCAGCGCCGGCGAGCCTATCAGCATACGCACCTTTGCGCTCTGGAAAATAACCGATCCAGTACTTTATGTGGATCGGCTCCCGGGTGGTACGCCCGCCGTACAGCGGTATTTGGATAATAAAATTCAAAGTGCCGTTCTTAAGCAGATCGGACACTATACGCTCGATGAAATGTTCAACGTTGATGTCAAAAAATTAAAAATGCAGCAGGCGGAAGAAAACATACAGCAAAAAGTCAATTTAGGCATGCAATCGCTGGGGATTGATGTGGTGAAAGTAGGCTTTGCCCGTATGACCTTTCCGCCCGATGTTGCGGCCCGGGTCTATCAGCGCATGACCGCCGAACGCAATAAAATCGCCAGCGAGTACATCAATCAGGGCGAAAAGCAGGCCCAGATCACCATTGCGCAAGGGCGCGAACAAGCCACAGAAATTCGCAGTGCGGCCAGCAAGCAGGCGGCGATTATCCGTGGGCAGGCCGACGCCAGCGCGTACGCGATTTTGAATTCCGTACAGGAAACGCCGCAGGCTCGGCAGTTTTACCGCTTCTGGAAATCACTGCAGTTGTTCCAGAACTCCATGGGTAACACCACTTATTGGGTCCTTACGCCGAATAATCCCGTTACCGAGCCGCTGTTCACGCAGTTAAAAATGATGGAAGCCCCAGCGGCTAAAACGCCGATCAAAGTGGACCCGCAGGCGGCAAAGTGAAGCCGAAATTTATCGGCAGCCAATGGTTTAACTAAAACAGGTTCTCAGGAAATATCCGATGACCCAGGTTGATGAACATAACGAATCTCATACGCATGACCATGATCATCCCCATGATCATGAACTGCCTATATTGCCCTCCGACGCACCCACAAGCCGGTGGCTATCCCCCCAATTTGTCCTGCTTTACTTTGTAGCAGGAGTGATGATTGTTTGGATACTCAGCGGATTTTATCAGGTGGGTGTGGGTGAAGTTGCGGTGGTGGAGCGGCTGGGACAATATGAAATGCTGCCCGGCGGGAAACACGCCCTGTTGATGGAAGCGGGATTGCATTATCATATTCCGTGGCCCATTGATACGGTCCATATTGTTCCACTTGAACGCGAACATCTGCTGGAAGTCAGTGATTTTCATTCTTCTCCGGCGGCCTACGCCGATCTGGAGAAGGCGTACCTGCGTCGCGGATATCCCAAACGGTTGTTGAATGCCATTTTTAATCCCTATCTGATTACCGGTGACAAAAATATTCTTCATGCCCGCGTGGCGGTACAATATCAGATATCACATCCGCTGCAATACATTCTGGCCGTATATCAACCTCCCGGTGGGTTGCCCAATCAGGCGTGGAACAAAGTGATGAGCCTCCTGACCGATCGTGAGCTTATTCATAAGCTTGCTTATGCCACGGTTGATGAGGCGTTGTACAGTGGTAAAACCGAAGTGGAGCAGGAACTCTATGATCCCGTGAAGCCTGCGGCTGGTCTGCAGCGGCTGGTAGGCAAGCTCAATCTCGGTGCTCAGATAGAGAGAGTGGAATTGAAATACATTCATTGGCCCAGTGCGGTAAACCAGGCGTTTTCGGCTGTGCTTAATGCCCGGCAGCAGAAAAATCAGGATCATCAGGATGCCAAAAAACAATACAATCAGTTGGTGATTCTGGCCAATGCCCAAGCACAGACCATATTGAATCAAGCCCAGGCGAACGCTGCCAGCACCGTCGATGAAGCCCAGGGCGAAGCTAACGCGTTCAGCCAGGTGTTCGCACAATATCAACAGAATCCGCGGGTTATTACGCTCAAGCTCTTAAATGATACGCTTAGCAGCGTGATGAATAATGTCGGGCGGGTGTTTTTCGTGCAGCCGCACCAGCAGATTATTCTGTCAATGCCGCCGCCGCCAAGAAAGGTTAATATTCAGTCAGCGCAGTAAGTTCGTGGAAACATGTACCCCTTCGTGGGGCTTATTCTGGAGTTATGGATGGTTGCGGACAGCCAGGCAATTCAAACAAGGCAGCTTTCAAAGGTATATCCGGGCTTTTTCAAAAGCCAGCAGGTACCGGCTCTCACGGATTTGAATCTGCGCGTGGATCAGGGGCAGATATTCGGCTTATTGGGGCCTAATGGCAGCGGCAAAACCACCACCATTAAATTGTTGCTGGGGCTGATCAATCCTACCTCCGGCGATGCTCTGGTCATGGGGCAGCCCGCGGGCGATCAGGAGACGCGGCGGCGCATCGGGTATCTTCCGGAAGAAAGTTATCTCTATCGCTTTCTCAACGCCCGACAAACATTGGATTTTTACGCCCGATTATTCAATATGAACCGTGCCCAGCGACGCCGGGCTGTGGATTATTATCTTGATTTCGTCGGGCTGGATCCCAGCGTGCGGGGACGGCGCATTGGTACCTATTCCAAAGGGCAGACCCGCCGCGTGGCCTTGGCGCAGGCGCTGCTGAACAATCCCGATTTAATCATTATGGATGAGCCGACATCGGGTTTGGATCCGGTGGGCATGCTGGAAATAAAAAACATGATCATGCGGCTTAAGGAGGCGGGGAAAACGGTTTTGCTTTCCAGCCACCAGTTGGCCGATGTTGAGGATGTCTGTGATCGACTGGTGATTTTGTACCGTGGCCGCATTGAACTTGAAGGTGCCTTGCGCGATTTGCTGGAGAAAAAAGACGTTTTCCAGCTTTCCGCCCGCAATGTTTCCGACGCATTGCAGGCCAAACTTGCGGAAATTGCAGCGCAAGATGGTGCCACGGACGTTCACACGGGGCGAGCACGGGTGCGATTGGAAGATTTATTCAAAGAACTTGTGGCACGCAAGCGCAGCGGAGAAGCGCGATAAGCCGGTTGGCCTTGTTGGTGAATGACCACGGTAATCAGGAACGAATGTGTACATGTTTGGATTATTACAACATTTAGGCTCGAAACTTGCCGGAGCGGGGATCGCTTTGGGAACGGTCTATCATCCGCCCTCGCAGCACCATTATGTCAGCATGTTTGCGGATGTGGTTATCGTGCTGTTGATTCTGGCATTTGTGCTCACAGCGTTTCGGGATATTGCCCGCTTGGGCCATGGTTTTTCACGGGCCTGGGCCATTGGCCGCGTGACGATTTCAGAAGCATGGAATGCCCGCATGTGGGCGGTTCCTCTGGTGTGGTTCGGCGTTTGCGTACTGTTGGGTGTGCTGATTGTCCGGGGGTATGAACCATCGGGCGTTGTGCGCGTTTACATGACCATTTTCCTGCGGGCGCAGGCGCTGATTTTACTGATTTATCTGGGCATTTTGGCGTGCGTGACACTTCCGCGCGAACGGGAGCGTCACACCCTGGTCACCACCGGAAGCAAGCCGATTTCCCGGCTGGAATTGCTGCTGGGAAAAGTGATGGGACTTTCGGCCGCCGGCGTGTTTATGCTGGTGGTGATGATGATCCTGACCTGGGGTTATATGAAAGCGGTGGATTTTAAAATCCGCCACGATGCCCGGGTGCTTTATGCCTTGCAGAAGAAGAGCTATGACAACGTTCTGCGCCGGATGCCGCCGGATTCCGGCGTGCATTATCTCGCGCAGCACGGCGTGCTGCAGGCGCAGAACTATGTTTCCGGCGCACTGAGCATCGCTGGTTACATTAATTACCAGACCAATCCGCCGACCCGCCTGCTTAAGGGTGGCAGCTCGGAAATACTTTATTTTGAGTTTCCGTCGTTGCCGGCCACGGAATATTACCGGCCCATGTTTGATTTTCATTTTGTGGTCGTTCATGCCCTGCCTTCCACCCAGCCTGTGCAGATTCAAGTTACCTTGGTGCAACGCAGCAATCCCATGAATACGCAGGAAAGTACAT
>JAJZVR010000089.1 GCA_021847065.1 Planctomycetota bacterium
CACCAGCTTGGAAACGCCCGGGCCTGCGCCTCGTTGCTTCGGGTGCTAAAAGAACTCCCCAACGGCTGAAAACTCCGCCGCTTTCCACAAATAAATCCTTGCTGGCGGTACATTGTCCGCAAGGTGCATGCAAAGTGCGATGAAGTATTCAGTTCTCAGTTTTCAGTCCGGATTTCCGCTCTCCATTGCCTGTCTTCTTCTTTTAATAGTTCTTTCCCGAGCCCGTCCCGATTTCCGAAATCAGCGAACTGCTATCGGGATTATTTATTGATCGTTGGTCGTTGCCTTTATCGGGCGTAGCAACCCCGCCTTCAAGTGCGGCACAAGAAATACAATTGATTTTTACGATAAAGTTTAAACAAATTATTTCGCCCTTTTTCTAGCCCGAAATGGCTGGGTTGCCACGCTCCTTCCGACCGGCCCGGATACAGCATGACAATGGTATGCTAAGGCGTTACCAAGGAATCCGCCAAGTATGACACGCCAGGTTTTACGTTGCACTGCGTACGAATGATAGCCGGGTGCTGCGATTTCCGGGCTTTCAGAATTAACGCCTGACCAAATCCCTTGGCCGCAACGTGCAACGCCTGATTGATTGCCGGGTAACGGGTGATAGGCTCGGCCACGGCGATTATTGGGTCTCGGTCGTTTTTGGCCCAGCCGAGTCGGATTGAGAGGGAAGGGAGTTGCAAGCGGCCTTTGCGGCCATGGAGCAAAGCACTTGCTTGCCCATACAAACGATACATTATTCCTATGGCCGTGATTCTTACCACCATGGTTATTGAGGTGCTATCGCGGCAGCAACCGGCAATCGGACGGTTTTCTTGCGGTGAGAACGGCGGGACCGGGCGTTGCGTTGTTGCTGACGCGTGATGGTATGAGCCGTGTCCGCAACGCTACTGGGCAAACCGTCCCTCACTGGGCACCCGAAGGGCCGCATAAAGTGTCACGCACCCACCGCCCTTCTTATCTTTAACGTCATTTAACGTCATTTTTATTTGGGGCGAAGGAGTGGTAAAATAATATCGAAGTGATTTCGATACGCTGCGGTTGCGGGTTGATCTGGAGTATGAAAATGGATTGGCACGGAAAAATAGTCATTGATCCCCGGGTTCTTGCGGGTAAACCGGTCGTTCGGGGAACGCGATTATCCGTGGATTTTATCCTCGAATTACTGGCACAGGGTTGGAGTGAGGCGCAGATCGTGGAAAATTACCCCGCACTTGATCAACAGGGAATTCTCGCCTGTATCGGCTACGCCGCGGAAATTCTGAAATCAGAGCGTATTTACCCAACCCCGATCCCGGCGTAACGGCCGCAGGGACGCACCGTTGACATGCAGCATATATATTTGTTTTCGGTTACCATTCTTGCTTTTTCCGGAAGCCGCCAATGCGCCTACTCGCTGATGAAAATTGTCCACGGCAGTTAGTTGAACTGCTCCGCCAGAATGGGCACGACGTATTATGGGCGTCAAGTGAATTCGCGGGAGCAGCGGACGAGATTGTTTTGTCACGAGCCACGGCGGACGGACGCATTCTATTGACGTTTGACAAAGATTTTGGCGAATTAGCCTTCCGCCACGGATTGCCATCCATCTGTGGCGTTATCCTTGTGCGGTTTGTTACCGGCCCGCCGGGAGTATTTTCGCATCAGATAGTTCGTGTGCTTGAAAGCCGCGGGGATTGGAGCGGTGTCTTTGCGGTGGTCGAGCCGGATCGTGTCCGAATTCGCCCGTTGACTCCGTAGCGGTTGGAATCTTGCGACTAATCACGCTGACGGCTGGGCAACGATCAATCCCTATAGCCATCGGGATTCGCGCTCAACGAGCAACAGTTAAGGCGTTGCGGCAGGAAGGCGGCACAATCCTTTGGACGAGAAGCAAGGAGGCGGCGCAAATTCGCAAATTCGCGCGCCGCGCCTTTTTGCTTGACACGCGGCCTGTAATTGCGTATCAACTTGTGTCAGCCCAAATTTTTCGTGGAGAGATTCCCATGTCGGATCTCTCCGGGAGAAGAAGTTTGTCTTTTACAAGGAGTCTTCTTATGAAGACGCATAGAAGTCTTCCATGTGGTGTGCGATTGCTGGAAAGGGGGTGGCGTATGCGCAGGCGAACCTAGCGACGGTATTGATGGGGGCTTATCGCTTGGCAAGAATGTGCTTCAGGTTGAGGGAGTTTCGTCTATTACGATTGTGGTTACTTTATAGAAAGGAAACTCATCATGGGCAAGATTAAACATTATCACTTCATCACGGCGAGTGCCGCAGCACTGGCATTGGGAATTTCGGCAGCCGCTACCGCACCGGCGTACGGCTCGGAAACCGCCAGTGCCACCATAGCTCTGGCATCCAGTCAGGTGGTCAGCGGCCAGACCCAATATACTTATCATCTTTCACTTACGAATACCAGCACGGACGGCAGTACCGTTGGCACGTTCTGGTTTGCCTGGATTCCGGGTCAAAGTTATATGGCGGATAACCCAATTATTACATCCGCTCCGCCATCTCCCGCCTCCCCCACCAACTGGCATGTGGGGTTGGTCGTGAAGGTTGGCGTTGACGTGATACCGGGGCTCGACGAAAAGGGCAGCTCCATCCAATGGGTGGCCGGCCCCGGCAGCTCTTTCGACAGTACCGACGCTTTGGCGGCGGGCCAGACGCTGTCGGGATTTTCCTTTACCACGCCGGATTCGCCGAGTTCCGTCTTTGGCGATTCGGTATACTTTCCCGGCACGCCGGTGTTGACTTCACAGGTGTATCATGCCGCCCCGTTCAGCGACACGTTCAACGGAATTAACGGCTATCAGTTTATCACCCAAGTTGTCCCCGAACCGGCCACATTCGGCCTGATGGCTATGGGCAGTGCAGGCCTTCTGCTGTTGGGCCGCAAGCGCAAATCGGCATAATGGCTTTTTGCTACGCTGATTTACGAAGATTTGTTTTACTTCTCAAGCTCCGTGCGAGAGCGCCGGGGCTTTTTCTTTGCGCGGCGGCGAGGGAAATTCGAATCATCGAATCCGAATATGACGCTGGTTTGTCTGTAATCTCCGACTTCAGGAGCCGCTTTTCAGATAATGGTTTGTGGTGTTGGGAATTTTGCGTTACGATGTTACTTAGCATTTTTTACGGGGTGTATTATGACCAAGAGTTCCAGGCCGCGCGGAGTTGATGTTGATTTGAGCCGCGAAGATCTCAACAAGATTATGCCGATCATCAATAAGGCCATGTCCTACAGCGGCGGGCAGAAGCAAGATGGGCACCTGTCGTTTACCGAGTTGGAATCCGCTATCGGGGCCTTGGTAACCGGCCAGCTTTTCGGATACCGCGTGCTTGAACTGGTGCATTCTTTCTACACCCGGAAAAAGTATTGTGCAATCTTGGGCATCGAATCCTTCCGGGATGTATGCCCGGCGCACGGGCCGTATTCCGATCGGCATTATCTTTACCGTGCCATGAGCAAAGTTAGCGATTGGTACCGTGGGCGTTACGGGGCCGATGGGGTGGTTTCCATTGCGGACAAGCGGAAGCGTGTCGTGGTGGATGCGGGCACATAGTGATGTGACTTGAAATAAATTATTTGACATCACACATGGTCTACGCTACACTTTCAAGTTGCTTTAGATACACGTTGTATCAGGGCGGCGCGACTTTTGGGGAGTGCCGACTATGAAAGGTACCGTGATGCGTAGTAAGAGGAGGCGAAAGCTCAGACCTAAATTGCTTGCCGTCGATGCGCCGACTGCCTCAATGATGCTGGGCATAAGTCCAGCACATTTTTACACGCGTCTCGCTGCGGGGCAGGTTCCGCCTGGGTTTCACTTGGGAAGACGCCGGTTGTGGAGTGTCCAGGAACTGCGGAAATGGATTGATGCTGGCGCCCCGTGCGCAGACCGATGGGCCGCAACCAATCCCAACGGCGCACGCGCCGCAAGATCACAAATGAAAAGGCAGGTGGATCATGAGAATCTATAAATCAACGTATCGAGGCCGTGGTGGCCGAGTGTGCGAATCCGCGGAGTTTTATCGCGAACTCCGCACCGCCGATGGCCGCGTATTGCGATTGCCGGGCTTTGGGAGTCAACCCCTGACCGAATCCCTTGGCCGCAACGTGCAGCGCCTATCCAGAGTCGCCGCACCGCTTGAACCGCAGGGCATTTCCCCAAAGCCCGCGAGTCGGGACGACCTATACGCCGTCCGAGTCGCCAAGGGGCCATGTAACGCCGTTTAATCAAGCCGCCGGAAGTGTAAACAAGGCAAGAATAATTCCAGATTGTACTTGACAATATGGTATCTATGTACATAATGGTAAATACGAATTACAGGAGAATCTTATTATGGAACTAAGCATCGCGGCTTTTCGTGGCAATATGGCCGACACAATGAACCGGGCCGCTTACGGTGGCGAGCGTATCATCTTGGCCCGCGATGGCAAGCCCACCGTGGCGCTGGTAAGCATCAGTGACTTGAAACTGCTGGAGGAACTGGAAAATCGGGCCGACCTGAAAGCGGCGCTGAAAGCACGCAAGGAAAAAGGCGGCATAACCTTGGAGCAGGCCAAGGCTCGCCTGGAAAAAGGTGAGTAATGGCCGCGTATCGTGTGACTATCAGGCCATCCGCTGATAAGGTGCTGCGCAAGCTGGCAAAGGATATGCAACGGCGGATTTTAGAGCGACTGGACGAACTGGCAATTAACCCGCGCCCAGCCAATGTTGCGAAAATGGCTGGCGGCGAAAACCTGTGGCGTATCCGCGTGGGCGATTACCGCCTGGTGTATGAAATTCACGACCGGGAGATAACGTTATACGTCTTGGCCATTGGCCACCGCCGGGAAGTTTACCGGGGACTCTAAAAAGGCAGGTGAAAAGTGCGAATTTACAAGCCAACATTGATAGATCGCCAACGCATTACCAAAGAATCCGCGAAGTTTTACGCTGAACTGCGTACCAATGATGCCCCGGTAGTCCGATTGCCGGACTTTCAGAATTAACGCCTGACCAAATCCCGTGGCCGCAACGTGCAACGTTTGATTGATTGCCGGGTAACGGGTGATACCCTGCCGCAAGATACCGCTGCGTGCATGGAGGCCCTGCCGCACCATACCCCCAAAGCCTTGGATGGCTGGAGCCTGCTGGAGTCTGGGCCATACGGGGACAAAATGAAGAAAATCCGCTGCCCATACGGGAAAGCGGCGTTAATCAGGGTAAATTAACCGACTGGAGACGAAGGGAATCGAACCCTCATCTGCGCATTGCGAACGCGCCGCACAATAGCCCAAAACTATTGATAAATCAACCTGAATCACATGACGCCGAAAATGTCTTGGCGCGCTGCTGGGCGCGCCTGCTGCGCGAGGACATCCGTCTGCGGAATTTGCTGGCAAGCTGAAACCAACGCGGTTTTCCGCGGCTCATGAGCCGCGGCCCCATTGAAGCAGCATCCCCAGTCCGGCGTCTCGGCCAAACGCCTGGTGGCAAGAAGTTGTGAATGGTGTTCGCGCCGTGCTCCGCCACCGCTCCGTCAAGGTGCATAAGGCGCTCAAATTGGTCGGAATTCCAGAAAACTAAAAGCCCCTGATATCTTCGCTTGGAACGCATTGGGACTGACCACAGTTTCATGCGCTGGACGTCCAGTTTGCCCAATGCTTTCGGCGCCAACGGCTGGTATTAGGTTAATTCCGTTGACGCTGTGTTCTGGGTGTCAGCTTTGCTGACCGCAGTCATTTTGACGCTCTTCTTCGTCGCATCAGTGCTGTCAGACACAACAGTTGTCGAGTCACGGATGACCAGTGTACAGGCGATGGATATCGTCAGTGCGCTTAATCCGCGGTTCTCCAGCCGCTGCCGCATCACATTTAGCGCTTGAGTGGCAATCGTTTCAGGTGACTGGCGAACAGTTGTCAGGGGCACTGTCAGTAGTGCGGCGGTAGTGGTGTCATCAAATCCGGTAAGTTTGATTTGCCGCGGAACATTCACTCCCATTTTGACAAGTGCCCGCAGCGCTTTGGCAGCAGATTTGTCACTGACACAGGCAATAGCGTCGGGACAATATTTCTCCAGAATACCGGAAAGCAGGTCTCGGTCATCGCAGTCGCCAACGCACGGCTCTAATCGCACCTCAGGCGACAAAGCCACTGCGCTTCGGATGCCCTCAAGCCGGGCTTCCATCGTTGGATACTCAAAACCCTCGTATAAAAACACAATGCGCCGGCAACCGCAATCCCGGATCAAATGCCGTGCAATCTGAAACCCACCCAGTTCGTTGTCGCTGCAGACCACGTCAAACTGGCTCCGATCATGCAGAGGATGAATGTCGCGGTCCAACAGCACCAGCGGTTTTCTCCATTCTACGCAATGCCTGCCGACGGCTTCGTTAACTTCACTGCAACCGGGTCGTGCGGGCAATGGCAGGTAAAATAGGCCGCGGATTCCCCCCTGTCGCAGTTCCTCCAATATCTGCGCCACTGGCTCCAGCGACTCGTTCATGCTGATCTGGCGGATTAAAATGTGCCAGCCCATTTTCTGAGCCTCGCTCAACAGTATCTGTTGAACGGTACTAAAAAGGCTGCCTGGCTCCAGTTCCGGCAGAATTAGGCCAATAGGTGTTAGGTTGACAGGCGTGGAACTCGTGACATAACTGCCCGAACCGCGCTGGCGGCGAACCATGCCCGCAACCTGCAGATCGCGTAGGGCCCGAATAACGGTGGTACTGGAAACGCAGAACCGTTCGATCAACTCGGCTTCACTTGGCAGTTTGCTGTCTGGTGCATACTCGCCGCGACGGATCGCCGTCAGCAACGTGTCATACACGATAGCATATTTCGGCCGATCTCGGTGCTTATGCGAGCCTGCCCGGCTGGCACTACGCAATTTGTCAAGGGCGGGATTCAGCATACGGTGTCCATAATCACGGCAACTTAAATATTTGCTATTTTCATCCAAACGGCTGGATTAGCAAGCATGGTTGATGAAAATCCAAGATTATGAATCAATGTCGCCGGATCATTCCACCCGATTTAATATGCTAGTGCATTAACTTTTAAGATTAAACCGTTAAATCAGCGATATTTTTCTAAGAATATATAAACATTACAATGGCGGATGGTACGCACGAGCGCGTCGAAATTATGATTAAAATATAGGATATATCGAGGATTATGGAGCTGGATTGATTGTGGCGAAAAAAAAATATACACTAGGCCTTGACAATGCTAGAAAAATAAGTACACTAAGTATGTCGGATCAGAAAAGATGTAGGAATAATTTTGGCTTTGTGCGGCTGCAAATAAAAAAGGGCGGCTTAAGAACCCGGCGGGAAAGCCGGGTGAGCCCCGAAGCTGAAGTTAAGGTGCGTCTTGTGTTCTTGTTTTTAGCCCGAATTCTCGGGGTTGTGTTGACTCCGGGAGAGAGGCTTAGGTTTGGGGCTTTGATGCCCGAAGGAGTTGTATATGTTCATGTTTATGCACGGTAATGGAAAGCGTTGGGCGATGCTGCCCGCATCATTGGCTGCCATAGCAGCGCTCGGCGCGGGCGGGACCGCCGTCATGGCCAATGTCACCGACGGCTTCGCAACCCCGGCAAATTGGTCGCTCGTCGCCGCAAATGCCGCAGTAACCAACGGTCTGCCGATGATGCCGTCCGGCAGTGACGCTTTAGGGCTTACCAGCGACAACACCAACGAGATAGCCGGCGCATGGTATAAAACCGCACAGAATATGGCGGCTTCGTGGACCGCGACATTTACGTGGCAGATGAGCAGCGCGGCGAATGCACCGGGCGACGGATTCATGTTTGCGGTGCAGGATCACGGCTTGAATGCATTGGGCTACGGCGGTTCAGACAAAGGGTTTGTGGACGCCACCGGCTCACGCAGTAATACCATCCCCGTCAATCCGAGCTTTGGTGCTGGAGTCGAGAACTACAGCTATACCAATGAGGTGGATATAGGCGAGGATGGCGCATTTTTGCTGTCAGGAAAGGCGGCGCAGGTGTCCAGCAGCACGCTGAACCTGCAAACCGACACGAACCCCATTAACTTTACCATCGGTTATTCCAATTCGACCGATGTGGTAACGATCAGTGCTGTCGATTCGACGAATTCAGCCGATTCACTCAGTACAAACTATACATTGTCCAGCTCGCTGGCATCCATACTTGGCCAGAATACCGCGTATGTCGGCTTCACCGGGTCCACAGGCGGCGTCAGCGAAGCGCAGGTCTTCACCAATTTCAATTTTACCACGGCGGTTCCGGAGCCTGCATCGCTGGCGGTGCTGGCCGTTGGCGGTGGCTTGGGCTTGCTGCTGATTGGCCGCAGGCGTACGTCCCGCAGGAAGGCTTGACGCGAACTTGCACGGCGGGAAACACATCGGGCGTTCCGTTGTGTTTCCGCCGTTTTATAATACCGTCCCGGCGCGATTAAACAGCGGACAACGGTTGTTTTTGGCCGGGCCTCGTGCCCGTCATCGGAGAACTATCATGTTTACTAATCGTTTCATCCATCCGGTTCGTCGAACCGCCAACGGTTTCACGCTCGTGGAGCTATTGGTGGTCATTTCCATTATTGCCCTGCTAATCTCACTGCTGCTGCCGGCGCTGGCCGCCGCCAGGGAGGATGCCTTAACGATTCAGTGCGCGGCCAGATTGCGTTCGTTGGGGCAGATTACACTGGAGTATGCCGATACATATCAAGGGGCCTTACCCGCCGGCAATCTGTATCCGAATAATCCCTACGAAACTTGGGATGAAACTCTTTTTGCGTTTTACATACCCAATTGCCGACTGGTGCAGGGACGATATGATAATCAGACACTGTATGCAGTTGGCGGCAATGACGATGCGCTTACACAACAGAAACTTGGACCAACATGGATATCTCTGTTCACATGCCCGGCTCCTATACTCCCCGACAGAACGGAGTGGGAGATCGACGAGCAATACGCGGCGAACTGCAATGCCTTTATTTGGGTTGACACCAGTGCGCCTCCGCCGTGGCCGATGCTGCACGATGTGACTCGCCCGGAGCAGGTCATCGCTATCGGCGACGCCAACCAGGTTTATCCCGGCGGAGGCAGTTGGCCTCTATTTTCTTGGAGTGGGTTCGATCCCGAGACCAAGTACTCGTGGAATGGTAGTTTACTCCCCTCACTGGCGCTGTTTCGTAAGTATTCACCGACCACTGTGATCGAACCGACGTTCTTTGATTTCGGAACTGGAGAAGTCAACGGCAATACGGATTACACTTCCACGGGTTCAGTGATTACCGGTGTGGGGTTACGCTACCGGCATAATATGAACAGCTCGGGCATTGGCGTTGCAAACGTGGTGTTTTTTGATGATCATGTAGCTCAAATGCACGAAGGGCAACTTCAGGAAAAAAATGTCGTTGTGCATGGCAATTGATGCGGATAAAAATGCAACAGCATGATTGTAACGTCCCTCGGCAGGTAATACGTCGAGACGCGGATTGAGAACTACGCACTGGGAACTACGCACTGGCACATATCGTACTAAAGCCATAAAATCATCGTGATGCTCGCACAACGGATTGGCGTGGATATCAAATTTTGGAGGAGAACACTGCCATCATGTACACTCTACTTTACAGACGGCGTCGATTGTTAGTTGCGGCGATTGTGACGCTTGGTTTCTCTTTGGCAATCCCGCTGTTCGCAGCGGTCCCGGTGACGATCCGGGTCAATGCCGCACGGCGAGGCTATGCAATTCCGCGCGACTTTTGCGGGTTGAGTTTTGAAGCCAAGTCGGAAACGCACACTGCCGCCGACCGGCGCGGCATCCGGGGCAGTATGCGCCCGCTGTTCTCGCTCGGCGATCATGATTTAATCACGCTGTTTAGAAACATGGGCTTGGGCAATCTGCGGCTGGGCGGCGGTACCGCGGACGGTCTGCATGCCGCGCACCCCACACGGGTCGACATCGCCCGGGTGTTTGGTTTCGCCGGGGCGGCTGGAGTGAAGGTGATCTATTCGCTGCAATTGGAAAACGGCAATCCTGCTCGCGATGCCGCCACGGCCCGCTACATCTGGATGCATTTTCAGCGGAACTTGGAATGTTTTGCGATCGGCAATGAGCCGGATGTGCCAGGGTATCATTATCCACCACATGGGAGGGGAACGGATCCGGCAATTAGAGGATATCGTTCATACTTGGCGGACTGGCGAAAATTCGCCACGGCGATCCTTCGCGCTGTTCCAGCCGCCAAATTCGCGGGGCCTGATGCGGCCGGCAAACTCTGGGCAGGGCGGTTCGCGCGAGATCAGAAGAACTGGGGGCATGTGGTGCTGATCACGCAGCATTGGTACATCGGCGGCGGTCCATTCATCCCCGGAACTCGCAAGGCTCTTACCCCGGCGATGGCCGCCAATGCGATGCTTTCCCAGGCGTGGATTGACAACCGTTGTCCACATTTTTTCCGGCAGAATGTGGCGCCGGTGCTGGCGGCTGGTTTTCCCTGCCGAATGACGGAGGCCAACGATTATCTCTACGGAATAAACGGTGCCAGCAATGCTTTTGGCGCGGCCTTGTGGGCACTGGATTTTATGCACTGGTGGGCGGCACATGGTTGCTGCGGCGTCAATTTCCACAATACGCGGTGGATTCCAACCGATACGATTTATGTCGGCCCATCGGGCGGTTATCGGATGAATCCTAAAGGCTACGCTTTCAGGGCGTTTGATCTCGGCAGCCGTGGCCGCGTGGAACCGACGGCGTTAACCAACCCTGACCATTTGAATCTCACGGCCTACGGCGTCGGCACGGCAAACACCCAATACATGACTATTATTAACAAGGAACATGGCCGTCGTAACGCCCGCGGAGCAGCAGTAACCATTGCATTTCATGGTTTTACGGCGGATAAAGCCCAGGTGATGTTGATGCTGGCCCCCGATGATAACGTATTTGCCCGACAGGGTATCACGCTGGGCGGATCGGCGATTTCAAATCATGCCCCTTGGCACGGACGATGGCGGGTCCTGAATTCCCGCAGCCATGGCCGCTTTACGCTGATTGTGCCACCGGCCTCCGCCGCGATCGTGCGCGTATCGGGGCACTGAGAGCCTGCTCACGCATTCGATAACAACAGGAGTGATCAAGCAATGATTAATCGACGGCGTTTTATGATTTCCGCCATGGCTTCGGGTGTCTTTGTTGCCCGAACCGCAGGACATTCGATGGCACCGCACATTGTGGCAGAAGCCGCCGCTTCGCCGACAGGTATTCCGGACGCCGATGATTTGGCCGCGGAATGGTGCACCGCAGCGGAATTGAAATCTCTGCCGTCAGTCCACAACACCCTTGGAGCGGCTGCAACGGGCACCGATATTCTTTCCGTTAGCGCGATGGCATTTCCACCGCTTTCCTTCGGCGGAAACTCCGCCGAACTTCTGATTAATGGCAACGTTGTTTCCGCACAGCAATACCGTTGGTACCCCTATCAGGTTTTACGGCGCGGCGCGGTTGCAGGCGTCGAAGTGCAAACCGCTGTGGCCCTGCTGGCGGACCGGCCCGGAGCGATGTTTCGTATCCGGATTCATAACCCCGGCTCGGCCAGGAATATGCACCTGACATTGAATTTTCAGGGAATGATCCGGCAATACGCGTCAGGTTGGGCATGGCCGCATTCCAGTCCGCAGAATCCCGCGGAGTTTGCCATTGATCTTTTGGAAGACCGGTCGGGCGTTACAATTACGGATTCCAAGTCTCCGGCTGTTGCCATCTATCGAATCAAGCCTGCGCCGCAACATCTTCATACGGGGGCTAAAGGTGCGCAAGGCACCTGGCGGGTGAACTTGGCGGCCAAAGACACCTGGCATGCCGATATCGTGCTGGTCTGCGGACAGTGGCCCAGCGAAGTCCAAGCCCAGGCCCGCGCCGCTGTTAACAACTTTGATGTGCAGTTTGACGACAGTCGCGCTTCATGGCAACGCCGGTATGCGGCAGCATTCACACCCGGCAACTCGATATATTCCGGCAGCCTGCCGCGACTGCAAACCGCCGATGAGAAAGTCCGTCGCGTCTATTACATGTCCGTGGCATCGTTGCTGGATCTCTGCCGGACCGGTATGCCCCTGTATGATCGGGCCTATGTCACCGGCAGTCCTCAAGATGCTGTGACGGTCATGTATTTCTGGGACACATCCACATGGGCCACCGTATTTTCCCTGCTGGACCCCGCCATCCTGCGGCGGATCCTGCTGGGCTGGCTGAAATTGGATATCCATTCCTGTTATGCGCAGGACTGCCTGACGGGCAACGGGGTCGGGCCGTGGTATAGCTTTAATGACTATGTTGTATTTTCGCTCTTGTTGCGCTACGTATGCGTAACCGGTGATCGGGATTTCCTGCTGGAACCCGCCGGTAGTAGAACGGTCATGGAAGCAATGGATCAGATCGCCACGTGGTGGCGCAAACTTGTTCGACCCGGCACGGGACTGGCAGACTACGGCGGCGTGAGAAATCTCCTGGAATGTGTACCAAGCTATATCGGCGTTGTGCCTTCGCTCAATGCGGCCAATGTTTTTATGATGCGCCAGACAGCACAATTATGGCGCCAACTGGACCGCCATAGTCGCGCCGACGAATTGGAGAATCTGGCCCATGATCTGGCCGGGCGGGTAATGGGACTGTATGTCAACGGTCAGGGATATTGGGCCTGTCTGCACTCCCACGGCAGGCGCGAACCGGTGCGCACATGTATCGACTTCTTTACCATAACACAATGTATGGCGGAAGATCTTTCACCTGCCATGAAGCGGCAAATGCTGGATTTTGTTTCCACACAACTGCTTACGGATCATTGGATGCGGGCGCTTTCACCGCAAGATCCGGCTGCCCGGTCGCCGCTGGCCCGTCGCCCGGATCATGGCTGGACCGGTGCTTACGACGCTTGGCCGGCGTATACCGTTGAAGCTATGGCGCAGCTCGGGGCGCCCGTAGCGGCACTGGATTTTCTGCGGCGCTGTGAAACTGTGACCCATGCTGGTCCGTTCGGACAATCCCACGAACTTCTCGGGCGCAGCCGCGATGCCTTGGCAAGCAAAACCCAGATGTACGATTTAACCGCAGGCGGTTGCTTCGCCGAGGTGGTCATTCGCAGCCTTTTCGGTTTTTATCCGCTTCCCGGAACGCCCATATTGCGCGGACCACAGATAAATCGTCATTTTTCCGGCTCGCTATACAACGTGAAATCCAATGGGCGATATCTCGATCTCACCAGTTCCAACCGCGGCATAAGCGTCAACCCTGCTAATTTGTAAATAAGCTGGATTGTTCGGTTGGTATCTAGTTTTAACGCCAGTTCGGGATAAGGAGGGTGCGAAAAACAGTAGCGTGGCTCCGGTGCGGTTTAGGGTGATATGGGTTTATTGTCATTGAGAGGATTCTATGAAAAATGATGTAATTACGGCTTTACGACGGCGAGAATTCCTACAGATGTGCGCCGTGGCGGCGGGATCGATGTCCATGGCGGCACCGATTCGTTCTGATCCCGCCACCGCACCGGCCGCCCGTAACGCGTTCTCGGTTTTTTCCTCAGGCGAGATTATCTCTGTACGCCCCATCATCGGCACTGGCTGGCATGGTCATACGTTTCCGGGAGCGACAGCACCCTTTGGCTTGGTGCAGTTAAGCCCGGATACCGCCGGCCCGCCGGAACCCAAGTGGAATACGACGTGGGATATTTACCATTGGGATCACTGTTCGGGCTATCATT
>JAJZVR010000090.1 GCA_021847065.1 Planctomycetota bacterium
CCGCTATGGCTCCGGCGTTGCTATGCTGAAATTGCCACGGCCCAATGCGAGCCTTGCCGTCCGCCCACCACCCGCGCGAGCACGCCTCCATTCCCCCCGACCACTTTCCGGCCATTCCCTGCCGCAACCGGCTAAGCCACCGGGTGAAATGTCTCTCGCCGACTTCACCCGCACGCTACGCCGAGCCACTCGGCAGGCCGCACACATCCATTACCCCTACGCCCGTTTCCTGCGTAATGATTGGCGCACCCAAGGCGATTGGACCGCCCGTTACGGCAGGGAATATGGCGTGCTGTGCGCTGCACATTTTGATTTGAGTTTCCATGTGTCCTCACCGGATTACGCAACCAATGTGGATGCATTCTGTGGGCCACACCACCGTTGGCCCTTTGAAAGCATGCGGGAATGGGAATACTGGACTGATACGGATAACCCCAAGTCGCTGTATATCCCGCAACTGGGGTACCGGCGGCAAACGAATTGGGACGACCGAGGGGAAATTTACAGCCCCACCTTCCAAGGTCCCGACCTGTGGCTGCGCGTGCTGTTGAAAAAAGCGGGCATTTACCGCCTGAGTCTTTATTTTTTCAACAAGGACGGCCATGCCGGTAGCAATCGGCAACGCGATTGGCTTGTTGAGGTGTATCCGCTGCCGCCAGCATATCGCCAGGCGATGACCCGCCCCATTCTTTCCGCCATGGCGTTTCCCAACAACCCCGCAGCGCTGCAATGGTGCCGCTGGGCCATGGCGGCAAGGCCCCTCGCCGCAACGCGCGTGGTGAATTTCTGGAATCCCGTGTACACACGCTTCGCCATCGCCGGGCCGGGCCAGTACATGGTTCGCATCGCGCGAGGTTCCAGCCTGAACACGGAAATCTGCGGCATATTTATTGATAAGGCCGACGCCCTGCGCACACAATTTGATGATCAGGCTATGCGCTGCCTCTGGGGTGTCAATTACCGCGCCCCGGAAATTCCGATCGATTACACACCGAATGTAAACGTTGCCACCGCCATGTCCGTCTGGCAACTGGCCGAACACGCCTTCGGCAACCTCGGCTTCACCGCCCGCTGGCCAGCGAGAATGCTGGGGTATCGTGCCGCCGCCGCGAATCATGTCCCGGCGGCATTATTGGCCCGTTGGCGATGGAAGTTGGATATATGGACACAACACGATCGGAAAATATTCGACGCGGCGATGAACAAAGGCTTCCGGGCTATGCTAGCCCAGTGGAAGGGGCTTAAAGGGTTCATGGCCAAGAACCATGAATTGCAACCGAATTCGGGAGAACTTGGACAAGGAGAAACCGCACATGGGTAGAGGTCAATCAATAATTATTCCCAACAAGACGCGTTGGTTTGGCGGGAGCGGTGGTGCAATGTGGCCCGTCGTGGTGATCGCTGCCGTGTGTGTGCTGGCGGTTGCCGTCAAGGTTGCCGTGGCGCTAACCTACGCCGGCCCAGTGACCGTAACAGCCAACATGAGTCCCTTTTCGCCCAATCCAGTCAAGGTTAACAGTTCCGCCACCTCAAGCCTGTCGGCCAATTACACCCCGCCGTCCGGTGTTTCCGAAGGGGATTTATCCGCGCAATACGATTGGTCGGTGCAGGTTCAGTACAAACCGCTGGAGGCTGATTCCTTTGGCTCGCCGCCATCAGGAAGCTATACTGATTCCATCAGCCCGACGCAGCCGTCGACGAGTTCGAGCGCGACACTGACGTTTACGCCGCTGATCGCGGGCTATTGGCAGGTTTCGGCTTCCTGCGGCGTGACGGTCACGGACACCAAGACCAATCAATATTGGAGCGGCAGCGCCAACGCCGGACCAGAGGATTTGACGTCCATTATCCTCACGATCAACCCAAACAGCCAGGATAGTGTATTCCTGAACACCGGAAATATCGCAGTGGTAACCTACGGACCTTCTGACCTGAATATCCAGGCGACCATCAGCGGTGGGGCCACGTTCGCCAACGGCGCGACGACACAGACTCTGACCTCAAGCCCTACCGAGTTGTGGTTCTACGGTCCAAATGTTTACTCTTCTGGAGGAACGGGTTCCGGCGAGTTAACCGTAACAGCGAGTGTGCCATCGGGCCAGTCGTCTCCAGCAGTATCCAATGGTGTGCGACAATCCGCAGCCGCCGCATCTTCGCCCGGGGGCAATTTCAATGTGCATATAAGCTTCAACATCTTCGCCATCTCCAGCGCAGGCCAGCAGGCGATGTCGACACTGGGGCAGTCCTTTGTGAACTCCGGCGTCGGTATCCTCGGGGGGCAGATGAAGGCCCAGGAGAACACGGCCCTTCAGGATGTGTCTCAGAGCAGTCCGTACTACGCCGACGCGCAGGAGGAATATAACTACCTCAACAATGAGGGCGGCTACAGCACGATCCAGAACAATCTGCAGAGCTCCTTGAACAACTTCTTGACTGGCATAACCGGGGCACCCGTGCCCAGTTCAGTCGATGCCAGTCAGGGAACCAATACACCTGCGATGCCGGGGTTTCCGGCGTCGGTTATCTCGCTTAGCAACTTCACGCCCACATTTACGGCTGGTGTGGTCGCTCCCGTCTTAGGCCCGAACTGGACCTTGCCGGATCCAAAGACCGGAAACTTCTATGCCAGCGTCGGCGCGATCCTGAACGGGAACTTCAATGCGGGAGACCTTGCGCAAGGGACAGCTTCAGTCAGTACGACGATCCCTTACGTGCAGGGCTTTAACAACAAGGTTACTAGTGCGATTGACGTGACGGCGGGGTTCAATTTCACATCGCCGATCTTCCCGCTGGCCGGTGCCAAATTCCACCTCGGGCTGGCGGTTGGCTACTCATATTACAATAACGATATGAAAAACCAACCGCCTGCAGTGGCCGCGACGTTGAGCTTGTCGTGGAGTCAATAATCACCTGGGCCTGTTTGCCGTTTTGCGCAGCCGACTTGTCAGAAATGGAGAATCGTATGTTTTACAAAGCTTTGTGGACCGGTAGCGGTCGAGAACGCCGCCAGTCGCGTGCCATCAAGATGCTGTTGGGCGGCTGCTTGGCATGGTTTTGTCTCACTGGGACCGCACCGGGCACCCGGGCGGCGGAAGCCCAGGCAGGCGCTGGCTCGCCGAAATCGGTGCCATCGGCAAGCCAGATCATTTCCCGTCTACTGCGGCACCCCCAACGGCTCGAACTGGTCGGTTCGGGAATCTCCAAGGAGACTTTCTATTTCCGGCTGTGTGCAAAGCAGAAAACCGGGCAGCACAATATGAATCTGCTGGTTGCATCTAACGCAGGCCATACGGCAGTGGTCAGTTGTACCGATACGGGCCTCCCGTATGCCTACTTCGGCGACGGGATTTTCGTTATCGCCGATACTCAGCATCCAGGCCGGCTGGATGTCTTGCTCGGTGCTTCACCGGTGCTCCTCGTTGGCGCTCAGGCTGCGAAAAGCGGTTCGTCGCCACGGTGGGCCTTTCGCCTCACCTCGATAGCGGGCACGCAAGGCGCGGCGGGACTCAATCTATCTGTTGGACTCTCGAATTTGCCAAAGGGGGCAAGCCAAGCCACTTTTTCCCCATCTCAACGTAAGTTGATCTTTCTCCACGGGACACATACTGATACGGTCGTCTTGGCTCCGCCCGGTGCCCCGTTCCCAGTACAATCGGTTACGTTCGCGCACCCACGGCTCTGGGTGTCCATATACGACATCACCGCGGACCGCCAGCCCGTACGCGACCTGTTCGGCGTAACGCCGGCCAGAGTCAAGGCGACTGACCTGCCCATCAAGGTGTGGAAGTACCGGCCCGGATTGGCGCTGCGCTGGTACCCATGTGCTAATTTCGGTTCGCGGCCCGGCGATCTCCTGGCGGCGCACGCCCTAGAACAGCTTATGCCGATCAACGCCGACCGGGATCACCGCGAGTGGAGCCACGTTCTGGAACGCCTGCTTGCCATGTTGAAGAAGTCCACCCCGTCAGACAGCGGCCCGCATTCTGGTCTGAAGGTGATGCAGCGGCTGTTCGCGCTGCTTGAGTGGCGCATACACGACAACGTGGACTTGGAGGCCAACCAGGGCGTTCGGCACCTGAGTCGAGCTTCCGCGCTTTATCCCCTCGGCCACTACACCAGTTGGAAATTCAACCGTGCTGCATACCACAAGACGCTCGAAAAGCAATGGGGATCCGGGCGGGTCCGGCAACTGACGCGGGCGCTGATGGATATTGCGCTGCGTAAGGATGGCGGGCCTATCCAGAAGTTCCTGGCGATCGATTTACTTAGCGATATTGGTCCAGACGCGCAGGACCTCGCTTGGGCCAACGGCCCCGCCATGCTCTCCAAGGCATTCAGCGGCCCGTACCAGCACGCCCGCACCGGCGAGTCACTGTTGTTTGGACTTTTCCGCGCCCGCTGGGGTTTAACTGTAGATCCGCAGAAAATAACGACGGCCAAGAATATCCTGGCCAATAAAGCTATCAGCCTGCCCTTACGCCTACGGGCGTTGGAAATCCTCTGCTTTGAGAACCAGTTGCCGGATGATCCCGCAGAGGTGGTGTCAGTGGTCAAGCCGAGTCTGGACAGCCCGCCGGGCTTAGGCTGGGTTGCGACAGGATCGGGCCGCTACCTTTTTGACTTGTCGCTTTGCAAGACCGGCCGCAAAATACTGTTGCAGGAGCTTGAAGATGTGCATTCGCCGCTGGCCGGGCACTGGCAGCTCACGAACGCCGCGTTCAACGATGTTTATCCGGGGACGCCTGGATACATGCTCGCGGTGCGGGCGGCTATGCACATCGCCGGGGATGACCGGTACGACGCCACACTACGAAACGCGGCTTTTTGGGCCGCCGCGAAAGCGCCGATGCCGCTGTTCGCCGAATTCATCGCGGGCTATCTCAAGCCCGACGCGGCGAATCTTCCCCGAAATCTGATGGCCGTGTCCGGTCGAATGGCTTCCGGCAAGCTTATGCCGCAACTCGTGGCGCTTTTTCGTGCTGGCAACGCGAGGGTCAGGGAGGAAGTGATGAACCATGCAATTGGATGCGGCTTTCCGAAGGGCGGTGACGCCCAAGCCGCTGCGCCAATCATCAAAATGGCACTTGCGGATCCCAGCGCTAAGGTGCAGTGGGCCGGGATGGGCAGCGTTGAGTCGCTGCACGCTTGGCCATGCAAGCTAGATGATTCCCAGTTTTACCCGGCCCTATTGGACATTTTGAAGCACGACCTCGCGGAGACAAAATACGGAGCGGTGGCGCTACACTGCTTCCAACTGGCTACCGGCGGGCGTTGGCGGGTGCCGGTCGCGGGAATGACAAAGGATGGCCATTATACCAGCGTGTGGGAAGCCTCCGGTCGCGCTTGGTGGCGAGAACATTATGCCGCCGTGCGTGCAAGTGCCCTCGAATGGGCGGCGCGGCATAAGGTGCGTTAAAGGCGATTGGGTTCAAGTGCACAGGCCATTCGGATAGCAGGGACTTTTAGTTTTCAGGGCTGCGTAGATTTTCAGGGGACAGCTTGGTCAAATTTCCCAACAAATCGTTCTGTTCCAAAAACTGGCGAAGACAAATAAGGCCCGTTTAAGAGAAAACTAAAAGACCCTGATTCGGATAGGTGACGAGCAGTGGATCCATTTGGACAACAGCAGTGCTTATCTGAACGCTCGGCGGGAGCCGCTCAGACGTTAAAAATAGGCGATCGCGATTCGGGCGAACCTGGACAAGGAGAAACCGCGCATGGGTAAAGATCAATCAGTCATTCTTCCCAAGATGGCTCGGAGGTTTGGCGATCGCGGTGATGCAATGTGGCCCGCCTTGGTGATCGCTGCCGTGTGTGTGCTGGCGGTTGCCGTCAAGGTTGCCGTGGCGCTAACCTACGCCGGCCCAGTGACCGTAACAGCCAACATGAGTCCCTTTTCGCCCAATCCAGTCAAGGTTAACAGCTCCGCCACCTCAAGCCTGTCGGCCAGTTACACGCCGCCGTCCGGTGTTTCCGAAGGTGATTTATCCGCGCAATACGATTGGTCGGTGCAGGTTCAGTACAAACCGCTGGAGGCTGATTCCTTTGGCTCGCCGCCATCAGGAAGCTATACTGATTCCATCAGCCTCCCGATACATCGGGATAAACTTTGCTGCTCGTTTGAATGCGACGTTGACCCTTACCCCGCTGATCGCGGGCTATTGGCAAGTATCTGCTTCTTGCGGCGTGACGGTGACGGACACCAAGACCAATCAATATTGGAGCGGCAGCGCAAACGCCGGGCCGGAGGAATTGACGAGCTATACGCTGGATATCACATATACTGGGCCGGTGGTTGGCGGCCAGCTTTCCGAGTCGCAGGAGGAAAATCCGGGCGTAATATTGAGCGTCGAGCCGCAATACCAGCAGTATTATCCGTCAGATCCCACTGCGGTATTTACCGCCACGTCATCACCCGCCGACTGCACGGTAACGCTCAATTGGGATAACGATTCGGATGTGCTGGTACAGTCTACAGGAGGGGCCACGTTGAGTTCCGGGCAGCAAATCCCTACAGGTTCCGTCAGTTTTTACGCTTATGCGACCCCGGCCTTTACCTCTGGGCAGGTCGATTTCTCCGTAACTGCAAAACCACCAACCGGTGGCTCTCTACAAGACCCTTGAGATTCGAAAGAACGGGCATTTCGCCCAAGGATAACAGTTATGAATACAGCAACACAATTAACTCTTGCTTCCGGTATACTGCTGGCCCCGATGGTTCTCCTTGTACGATCGGCCCTCCGATTCACCGCCGAATTGGATCGCCGCAGGCCACCAGTGCACCCCCGGCCAATCACTGGTGGCGTTGCATACGGCTCACCACTTCCGAGGTCGCTCTTGGAAAAGACCGCCAGCCGGGCCATGCGGTACTGGCCGGCCAAGACCGCGATACTTCTGCTCAGCAGCGGCTGTGAGCCTTGTGATGAATTAACACCCGAGGTGCTCGCGGCAATCCGGGGCTATCGTGATTTCACCTTCTGTATTGATGGCTGGGCGGCTCGGAAACGGTATCCCCGCAACCTCGTTATACTGCAATCGGATACCGCAGCGCGTGAACTGGGGCTTTCGGTCTCCCCGTCAATCGTAATCGCGCTTAATGGCATGGTGGACAGCGTTTCGCTGGTAAATGATTGAGGCGGCCCTGATGGCGGCGAATCGTCGATATGGGGGTGCCGCATGACGTACTGGCTTTTTCACGGCTTTGTGGACCTTGGCCGCGATTAAGCCGAGCACGATTGTTGTGTTGTTCGTTGCCATACCCTTTTTAATCAGATCCTGTTGCAAACTCCCGAGCACCAGATTCCTATAGCTTTCGCATGTGAACATTTTGTACCGTCCTTCTGGTGTTTTGTCGGTCTTTTTAATCTCCTCAAGCGGCACGCCCAGAGAGTCGAGATAAGATTTTGCCTCGAAGGCAATTATTAGGTTTGCCTGTGGCTTGAATGCGAGCACGTCAATCTCTGGCCGCGGCATGGATGCTCTTTCAACGCGTTTCTTTTCCTCTTTTGTCAGTTTTATTTTGTAGCCGCGGCGCACCCAGTAGCCATCAAACTCAAGTAGCGTGCAAACAATCGACTCGAAATGGTCCATACGGAGGTCTCCAAAAGTGCAATCCCTGTCTCTAAACAAGTTAGAAAATTGTACGACGGCTACCGATGTTTTGTAAAGCCCGAACGCAAGCCTGACCAAGCCCAAGCGAGCCCAGAGGGTGAGAGTTGGGCAAGGCCGGGTGGGGTTTGGGGCGGGTGGAAGAAACCGCCCCAAGAATTATGGGAGGAATTCTTGGTTGGCTTTGGGCGCTTGCTGCTCCCTCCATGAGCCGAGATAATTCCTGACGTACTCTGAATGCATTTATATGGAGCTATCGATGGCGGGGCGTAAGAAGAAAGTTAAAGAAATGAAATCTGTGGCGGAATGGTTAGGACAGTGGCCCGGATCACCGGCTGCGGTGCTTGCCGTCGGGTTAGCACGATCCGCAGAAAGTTTGCCGCAGACTCTGGCGTGGACGTTTCGGCCTTGGCCGGGGGTTCCGTCGCCCGCGCCTTCACGATGGATTCGGTTCTATCGGAAACATCGCGACATTCGGGCCATTGGGGAGTGCTTCGGGATGGGCCCGCTGTCAGCCATTGGACCGTTGGAACCGCTGTCGGCATCGCAAGAGGCTGTGCTGCGTGGAGATGGAGGTGAATATGATCGAGCGTGCGTCGTTGCGGAAGCCAAAGCACGAGCGGCGGTTCACCCGAATGGTGCCGGGGTATTCGGCCCGGGTGCAGCGGCGATGAGGTCGGATGAATCACAGTTCTTAGGCCGCGTCGTATTGCCATATCTAATTGCGTACGGCGAATGGCCCACGCGGGACTATCGGAGGGCGCGGCAACGTGATTTCGCGGCGCTGGAGCGGCTGCTCAGTGTGGACAAAGGGGTTATTGAGGATCGGCGTATCCGGCAATGGCATACCGAGGTGGGATTAGATCGGAACACTGTCCAGGGAGCCATCATCGCTAAGGCGTTGGTGTCGGAACCAATTGAATTGAGCGTGAAGCAAGCGAAAATGTTCGCCGCAGCGGTCATTTCGTGGATGTTTGCCTCGGTTCACCTGCTCATTACTGAACCGCAAGTGCGAAAGTTATTTGACCTGCTGGCACAAGAACGCGGCTTGCAGATAGATATAGATATACCTGGGTCTCCCGAGTCGTTGGCTAAGGGCATGCAACGGGGAAGGGCAACGTTGCCGAGAAGTCAGAAAAGTCCGACAAAAAATGCCCGCTGATGTGTCCGGGGATCTGTGAGGGCAAAGCGATAGATTCGCGTCCTTTGAAAGGACGTGGATCATGGAAAGCGACAATAGCACGTATGCGTTGCGTTCCCCGGTGGGACCTCGGCGGCCCGTGGACCCGGGCGGCGGAGCCGCCGCGGCCACGGACGCCGGGGCCGCCGCAGCGGCCCTTAGACTTGAATATACAAGTAATAATCCGACAAAACAGATTGACTACCGGATGGTGTTTATGCACTGCCGGTGCAAGTCCCGGATGTGCATTGGGTGCGGGCCACGGATGGGGTTTGTCCTGCGTATGCGATTACTGGCTGTGGCGGATAATTTCCGTAAGCCAGCCCTGTTCACGCTGACAGTGGATCGGGAGAATTTCGGTTCATGCCAGGCCGCACATGATTTCATCAGTAGTATGGGACGCATTGGCCTGTTGATGAAACGATTGGGCGTTAAGCTCTGGGTATGGGTATTGGAGTTCCAGCAGAAAAGCGGGGATGGCTGGCCGCATTGGCATATCCTTGTTGACCTGGCGGATTGTCCAGGCGGCAAACTCGATCTGAAGCGAGCTTGGAATTTCTGGCGGGATAAGTGGGGAATCGGCGGAGTGGATTTGCAGATTAAGCGTCGCTTCCGCCAGCCGCGGCACGCGATTAACTATATCACCAAATACCTCATCAAATCACCAAAGTATGGTTATCCCCGATGGGTGTTGGAATCTGTAAAAGCCATACGGCTGGTGGCGGCCTGCCGGAAGTTGGGGCCGTTGGTATCTGATGGCCGGTCAAAACCGAAAAGTGAATCCGATGGTGAACGTAAACCCCGTGGGCGTCGCCGGCTTCTGGTGGATCGCCTGGCGGAGTGCGGCCAAAAGACCGCGGCCATGCGGCAGGATATTGACGCCGACAATGAAACGGTTGATACCTCTTTTGTCGGCAGTGTATCGGCCAGCGTGGAACAGTTGGCCGCAATGCAACAGCAAGGGCTTTTGGATTCACGTATCCGGTTGGAAGAACCAGTATTGGATTCCAAGGGTGATGCGGTTCCAGTGGGTGTTCTGCAAGAATCCCATGAAGCTGGGGAATTACTGGATTCGGTTCGTGAGAGCGTTCTGGATTCCGGCGAATTCGCCAGAATGATTGAGAATGTGGAATCCAGGCGTACAGAGCTATTGGCTACAGCGGATCAGTACGGCAAGGCTCCAGTGGGAGAGAGCCATGGATAAGCAGCCGCTTGATCCCACATTGCAGGGCATTCCGTCATGGATTACGCCGGAATTGATTGCCGATACGGTTCGTACCTGGCAACGCTATTACACGAAACCCTTGACGGCCAAGGATGCTGTTGGCATTCTGGTGGGTGTTGGTAATCTCTTTGCCTCTTTATCCGGAGTCTCCAGCCATGAAACACTTCGTCGCACTGGCACGGGTCAGCAGTCGGGAACAGGAACGTGAAGGCTTCTCTCTTGATGTTCAGGAAGATGCCCTGCGGGCCTATGCCCAGCGGCATGATGGCACCATTACCAAGCTTTACCGTATAGCTGAAACGGCTACTCGGCGGGATGAACGTAAAACCTTCCGGGAACTTATTGCCTACGCCAAGGAACACGCCGCCGAGATAGACGGCCTGCTATTCTACAAAGTGGATCGGGCGGCCCGGAATCTCTATGACTACATCGAACTTGAAAAGCTGGAATCGGAATACAGCATTCCGTTCATCTCCACCAGCCAGCCAACCGACAATAGCCCGGCTGGGCGGATGATGCGGCGGCAATTGGCCATGTTTGCCAGTTACACCACGGAACAGCAGGGGTTGGATGTACGGGAAGGCCATGCCAGAAGAGTGCAGAGCGGATTGTTCTGCGGTGCAGCGCCCTACGGATACCGGAATATCCGCATTGATGGCCGGGGATTGATTGAAGTGGATGACCAGCAGGCGGAGAAAGTGAAACGCCTATTTCAGATGTACGCCTATGAAAACCACACCATTGACAGTATGCGGAAAAAGCTGGAAGCGGAGAATATCACGTACATTGATACCATGCCTCAATGGACACGCAGCAAGATCCATTCCATTCTGCGGGATCGGGCCTACATCGGGGAAGTGCGATACCAAGATCAGTGGTATGCCGGAAAGCATAAGCCGTTGGTGGATCGGGCCACATTTGACCGTGTACAGGTTCTGCTGGGCGTCAAGCGATACCAAGGTCATGATCTCACCTACGCGGGCAGCTTGATAACCTGTGGGCACTGTGGCGCGGTGATTACCGGGGAATCAGTGACGAAAAAGAAAACGGGCCGGGAATACGTCTATTACCGATGCAGCAAGTACACCACGCCGGGCCATCCACGCATTCGCCTGACGGAACAGGCATTGGACGTGCAGGTTCTGGCTCTGTTTGATCGCATACGCTTACCCGATGATCTACGGCATTGGTTCCAGCAAAGCCTGCTGGCATGGTCTAAACAGCAGCGGAGCGAAACCGAAGATACAGCCAGGGATTTGCAGCGGCAGATTACGCAAGCCAAGCAATTCCGTGACCGGTTGCTGAATCTGCGGATCATGGACGAAATCACCACGGATACCTATGCGGCCAAGGATACCGAATTGCGGGATCGCCTGGCGAGTATGGAATTGCAATTACAGGCCCAAGGCCGGGGCCGGGATGAACATGGGGATTTGGCGTTGAAAGTGTTTGAACTTTCACAAAGCCTGAAAGATAAATGGCTTACAGCGGAAAGTCAGGAAAAGCGACAGCTACTGGAAATTGTCTGTTTGAACTTGACGTTAAAAGAAGAAAAGCTTGATTTTTCAATGAGAAAACCCTTTGATGTCCTCACCAAAGGGCTTGTTTCGCCAGATAATCGGGGCGACAGGATTCGAACCTGCGACTTCCTGGTCCCAAACCAGGCGCTCTAGCCAGGCTGAGCTACGCCCCGATGAGCGTGTAATTTACCCGATTTGGTTCAAACGTACAAAGCACCATCATTGTACGCAATTCCGTCGATTGCTCGTGCTTTTTATCTTTACGATGGTTATCATAAGTATGTGTGTCATTAATATGGGCGTGCATTGCCCGACTTTCACGAGGAGACTCTATGTCCGTTGGCGCAAATATTGAATCCATTATGCATGAAAATCGCACTTTTGCTCCGCCGGCATCCTTTACCGCCAAAGCGCACATCCGTTCGCAGGAACAGTATGACCGCATGTACCGCAAATCGATTGATCATCCGCGGGAATTCTGGGCCGAGATGGCTGGCGATCTGGCCTGGCTGACGCCCTATGGCCATGTTTTGGATGACGGCAAAGCGCCTTTCGTCAAATGGTTCACCGGCGGCAAAATCAATATCGCGCAGAACTGCCTGGATCGGCATGTCGATGCGGGGCTGGGCAACAAGGCCGCCATTCTTTGGGAAGGTGAACCCGGCGATGCCAGGACCCTGACGTATCTGGAACTTTTGAAAGAAGTTTGCCGACTGGCCAATGCGCTTAAATCGCATGGTGTACAGGCTGGCGATCGCGTGGCCATTTACATGCCCATGATCCCCGAAGCCGCGGTGGCCATGCTCGCCTGCGCCCGCATCGGTGCGGTGCACACGGTCATTTTTGGAGGGTTTGCCGCGGAATCTCTGGCCGATCGCATGAATGACGCACAGGCTGTCGCGGTGATCACCGCCGATGGCGGCTGGCGGCGCGGCAAAATTGTGGAATTAAAAAACAATGTTGATGCGGCATTGGCCAAAACGCCAAGCGTTCAGCGATGTATCGTGGTCAAACGCACCGGGCAGAATGTCGAAATGCAGCCTGGACGGGATGTGTGGTATCACGATTTTATTTCCGGCAGTTCGGAACATTGCCCACCCGCCGCCCTGGATAGCGAGCAGATGCTTTTTATTTTGTACACCAGCGGCACCACCGGCAAGCCCAAGGGCGTGGTGCATACCACCGCCGGCTATCTGCTGGGCGCGTACATGACATGTAAATATGTATTTGATTTAAGAAAAGAGGATATCTACTGGTGCACCGCCGACATTGGATGGGTAACCGGCCACACCTATATGGTCTATGGTCCACTGGCCTGCGGAGCGAGTGTCGTGATGTATGAAGGCGCGCCAAATCAGCCGGATATGGACCGGTTCTGGGCCATCATTGAAAAATACCGCGTGAGCGTGTTTTACACCGCGCCTACCGCCATCCGCGCGTTTGTTAAATGGGGAGATCAATTTCCGCAACGACATGATCTATCAAGCCTGCGACTGCTGGGAACCGTCGGCGAGCCGATTAACCCGGAAGCCTGGATGTGGTATCACCGTGTCATTGGCGGAGAAAAATGCCCCATTGTGGACACCTGGTGGCAGACGGAAACCGGTTCAATCATGTGTACGCCGCTGCCGGGAATCACCCCGGGCAAACCGGGCAGTTGCGCGATTCCATTTTTCGGGGTGGATCTCGCCGTGGTGGATCGGGATGGACAGGAAGTACCCGCGGACACCGGCGGATACCTGGTTATCCGCAAGCCCGTGCCGAGCATGTTGCGCACCGTCTATGGTGATGATGAGCGCTTTAAGAAACAATACTACAGTGATATTCCCCCCTATTACTTCACCGGTGATGGAGCCCGGCGCGATAAAGACGGCTATTTCTGGGTGATGGGCCGGGTGGATGATGTCGTCAATGTTGCCGGACATCGGTTGGGCACCATGGAAGTTGAAAGCGCCATGGTCGCCCACGCCAAAGTGGCTGAAGCAGCGGTGGTGGGCCGGCCCGATGAACTCAAGGGGCAGGCATTGTGCGCTTTTGTAACGGTTAAAGCCGGGATCAGCACCGATGACGCACTGAAGCAGGAATTAAAAAACTGGGTAGCCAAGGAAATCGGTGCCATTGCCCGCCCGGATGAAGTGCGCTTTACGGAAACGCTGCCCAAAACCCGCT
>JAJZVR010000091.1 GCA_021847065.1 Planctomycetota bacterium
AGGTCTGTAAATACCGGAATGTACTGCCCACAATACACAAGCCGATAAAGACCATAACGACCCAGAACAGGCTCCAGATTCGGCGCTGCGGCATAAGTTCCACCGCAGACGCCCATAATCGTGTACTCCATTTCAACGGCGGCAGGGTGGCCGCCAAGGTTCGCGGAGCTGAGCCGTCATTGGCGGTTACCGTCAATTGCGCGGTGCTGCCCGGCTTGGCGTTCGCTAATAGAGACATCATTTTAAGCCAGGAATCAGCAGTTCCCGATGCTTTCCCGTGCGGAGATACAATCCGAACACTGCGGATTTGATCCCCAATTTGAATATTGTGCAGCGACGCCTGGGACTTAGCTCCTACGCCGAGAACAGTGATCGCCAATTTACCGCTGCGGGCACTGGCGGTTAATCCCATAGCCTGAAGGTGCAAGCGTTGTTGTGCTACGGTCTGATCCCGCCAGCCATGTACCCCTTCCGCCCCCATGAATATCTTCATGACGGGATAAAGCGTTGCCACGCCTGATGCATAGGACAAGCTCACACCGATAGCACACAAAAACGAAAATACAATCTGCCACCGGTAGGGCCACGCGCCCCGCATCAATCGCCAAAATGGTTTCATTAAACTTTCCCGGATACCATCTAACAAGCCTCCAATTATAGCAAACTTTCGCCCCTTAAGTAAGAACTCATGCATAGAACTCAGGCACAGGCAGGTAAGTCCGGGCTAAAGCACCGAGTCTGTGACAGATTCTGCAAATTTTGAGCGCAGTTACGCCATTATCCCTCTCGCCGCAACCCTATAGCCTTCCACGGCACCGGAACCACGAATGATTGTTCCGACGCCGCATCCCGGCGCGCCGGGATTTGAAAGTGAATAATATGCCTGCATCAATGGTTCCGTATGGCCATGAGGATCGCTATGTACCCGGTAAAAAATTGACGCCCGCGCCCACTCTGCGCCCAAAAAGCCTTCTAACTCCTAACTTCTAACTCTTGAATGCTGGCCCGTAGGGGCCTCTAAAACATCTTGGACATCTAGGACAACATGAATGAAACCCGCGATTTATAAGGCTTCCATCAACATGTCCAACTTGGACACCTTGCTTCCCTAACTTGGACATCTTGGCCACCTTGAAATTCGCAAAGAACGTTGTTCGTTGCCCGTCGCCATCTTGATCGGTGATAAAAGCCCCTGTAACCTGTCACCAGTAACCTGTAACCCAATTTGATCCGTGATCAGTGTTCTTTGATCAGTGAAAAGGACTTCTGAATGTTGGCGGCCCCCCCCGCACAAAAACCACTTGGCCCTCTTGGCCCCCTTGAACTAAACCCGCTGTCATCAAGGCGTTTCGCAACTTTCCGAACTTGGCCTCCTTGCCCCAATAACTTGGCCCACTTGGCCCCCTTGCCCCCGGAATCCCGAAAACTGGTAACTTGTCATCGTGCCTTCACCGCACGCAATGCCAGAAAAAGCGGAATTTCCCGGCGACTTTGGTCCAAGGCCGCGAAACGTACGCCCCTGGGTGGCATTTTCCCGCTTACCCATTCTTCAATATGATCTATCCACATCCCGGCCGAGCCTAACGTATTGATATAAGCCTGTAATGGCCGATGAAAACTTAACGTCGTCTCATCCGGATCACTGCCCGGGTGCATCGCAATCGGAATTTTTTCTGATGTAAGATACCCATCCACCAGTCGATGCTGAATATCTTTTTCGGAATCCCATTGCCATGCCGACTTTTTAGGAATCCGGAAACACGGATGTAATAATACCACCACGAGCTTTCCCATAGGCTTTAATGCGCTGTAAATCCCCTGCCACACCGGTGAAAGCGGTGTGATATTGCCAATCGCCAAGATACATGCTGCCGCATCAAATTCCCCCGGCGTTATCGCGCTACATGCCGCCAGATTTCTCGCATCGCCCTGATAATACCGCTCCAGTGCAATATCCTCGCGCCGCTCCATGGCCGCGGCAACCAGTGAAGCCGCCATATCCACCCCCACCGTATCAATGCCCTGCTTCGCGCCGGCCCGCCCCAAGACGCCCTGCCCGCAGGCAACATCCAGCAGGCGATCTCCAGCTTTCAGGTTCAACATCCGCAACACACCGGGGATAATGAGTTTTTGATGATGATCACTTCCATCCTGCCCAACCAGATCATCATACCAGTCGCCAACGTGCCCCCAGTGCGAACTTTGCTGCTTCGCGTGGCCACCCCGATTCATACCGCCGGACTTCCCCGGCGCTTCGCTCCGCTGCACCGCTGCATCCGTTCGATTGCTTTTCGACTGTTTTATATTATTTCTCATGCTAGTGCTCTGTCACGCCTACAAATTAGGGTTGGTTGGTCGGAAACGGGCCAGATGCAAGGAGAGAGCGGCGAAAACCGGGTACGTAGACCCATTGAGCCGCTTCGACGCCGCAGATGGCCCGTTTCCGACCAACCCTGCGGGGCGGGGGCCAGAAGGCCGTGGGCTTTGTCGCTTGTCGTCAAAGTATTCATCAATACGCTTTCCTCCGCGCTTCGCGCCCACGGCCTTCTGGCCATCCGCCAACCCTAATGTGTAGGCGTGACAGAGCACTAGTTGAGATTTTAGCGTTAATACAAAACTTAGTCGAACGGCGCGCTACATAGGGGCCGGTGACTTTCATACCTGTCGGATGGGTAATTTCACCTGCCGACGAAATTCTGTGGGGGTCATGCCGATGGCCCGACGGAACATAACGTTAAACGTTGCCGAGGTACGGAATCCAGAATTTTCACCAACTTCGTAAATGGACAGGTCCGTTTCCAGCAGAAGTCGTTTGGCTCTGTCCAGATGGGCCCGCCAGATTTCCGTCTGCAAGGTTTGCCCGGTCAGATTCTTAAACCGCATTTCCAGCGATTGGCGGGAAACGGGAATGGTCCGCAGCGTCCGCGTGCGCAAATGGCCATCCGGAAACTCCATAAAGACGTCTGCCCGCGATAAAGAACCAACTTGAACACGCAATTGAGAGTATACTGATATACAGTGTTGGCTGACCACCGCCCGATGGCGGGTCATGGAATGGAGTTTCCGCATGGCCGTGCAGGTTGAACTGAAACGCATTATTATCTCCGAGACGTCCGATCAGCAATTTATTTTTCTCAAGGAAGTTGATGGCCAGCGAACGCTGCCGATTCTCATCGGCTCCGCGGAAGCGTTGGCCATTGATCATCGGTTAAAAGGCACGCCGTTTCCGCGTCCGCAGACGCATCAATTGCTTTCCAGCGTTATTGAACAGCTTGGCGGCAAGTTGGAACGCATTGTAATAAGCGATTTGCAGGATCATACATTTTTTGCCCGACTGATTATCCGGCAAAATGGCCACAGCATTGAAATCGACAGCCGCCCCAGTGATGCCATTGCCTTAGGCGTAGCCAATCAGGTGCCCATCTTCGTCGCCGAGCATGTATTGGATGAAGTTGGCGGAGAAAATTCAGTCTAAACCGGTCTTGTGCGCACAATTGCCCAAGCCTTTTCTTGCCCTGCCAGCGCACATATATCGCATAAACATTTAAGAACATCACCTTTTCCAACTGCACGTTCCGCGATTGCCTGGGCCTGGCGGTGGAAGAGGTGGATGGTGCCATGCTCGAAGATATCAACATATCCAACATCACCATGCGCAATGTCAAAGATGGCCCCATTCATATCACGCTGGCAGTTGCATGACACGATGCACTTCCCCCGTCGCGACTGATGCAGTGCGTGCCGGGATACAGTGCGGATTTTTTCCATAACGCCATCGCACAGCCAACCATGACGCTGCCGCGTCAGGCTACGGATTTTTTCGGCGTTGGCGCGTTTAACCATAACGCGGACGTTAGCTCAATGCGGAAGCGTTGAGTTGGCGGCGGAATGCGGTTGCATGACACGATGCACTTCCCCCGTCGCGACTGATGCAGTGCGTGCCGGGATACAGTGCGGATTTTTTCCATAACGCCATCGCGCAGCCAACCATGACGCTGCCGCGTCAGGCTAATTTTTTTGCGTTGGAGCGTTTAACCATAACGCGGACGTTAGCTCAATGCGGAAGCGTTGAGTTGGTAGCGGAATGCAGTTGCATGACACGATGCACTTCCCCCGTCGCGACTGATGCAGTGCGTGCCGGATTGGAGTGCGGATTTTTTCGATGACGGCGATTCGCAGCCAACCATGGGACCACGGAGTCAGGCCGGGCTGTGGGTAAATTTGCGGTTGCGCGTGCCAGCAGGCGAAGCTGTAAAAAAAGCGGCGGACGCGGTTCAACCGCGCCCGCCGCCACAAGGGATTTACAGGAGCAAAGTTTAGGCCTTGATATTGCTACGGCGGCGATTCAGCCCCATTGTGGCCAAGGCGATGCCGCCCGCGAGCACAAGACCGAAGGTTGCGGGGAGGGGAGTTGGCACGACGGGAGTTCCGGCAACGGTAACGCTGTTGAAATATCCATTTCCCTGGGTGTTTGTGTCAAAGACTTCAAATTGATTCAGGACCCCCGAAATCTGGCCGGAATGGCTTGCCAAAGTGGTACCTGATACGCTGTCGATGCCCAAGGTGTAATCCTGATTACCGCCAGCAACTGGTCCGCCAAGGGTAAACGAGACGTTGATTCCAGCAGATAGGTCAGTAAAATCCACACCGGAAACTGAATAACTACCGGAGGCGTCGATTAGCGTCATGGCGTCCGCGCCGCCACCCTGGTATTTAAGCGTAAACGGCGTCTTCGCTCCGCCAGCTTCTTGGAGATTGAATCCGAAAGCCGCGTTGCTGTTCGTGATTCCATCGCTCGCCAAGGCGATGCTAAATGTCTGCCCATCGCGCAGCGTCCCGACCGTTGCGGAACTGCCTACGCCGGGAAGGAATCCGCGAGTGATGTTGATATTTGAATTGCCACTTCCGCCGTTAGCATAGACGCCCCAAGAGTAGCCACTTGTCGCAATAGGTGGAGTATGGCCTAGAGTTGTCGTGTCGGCAAGAAAAGCACCCGCCGAACCGCTGTTTGACGCCGGATTCGCACTGAACGTCCAGCCCCCGAATCCACTACCCAAGTTGTAAGCCCCTCCGGCGCTCCAGCCGCCGCTACTCGTGGCGTAATTCCTCGCGTTATCCGACGCCACCAGTGCGGCGTGCGTGGTTTGGCTGATACCGGCGATAGCCAGTGTGGCCAGCGCGGATAATGCCAGGAGTTTGGATACTCCGAATTTTCTTCCGTAGCGTTCTTGAAACATACCCATAACCGAGTCTCCCTATAAAAAGGAACCAAACACAGCGGTAGACACCCGCTGTCAAAATCCGAACATCATTTAACCGGTTTACCACACCGGCCTACAAAAAGCCCTCTTGGCCAATGGCGATTGAGGACTTCATATAACAACGAACGCTCTACAATTCTCCCGCAGGTTTTGAAACGAACCCCGGCAGACAGAAATAGTCTAGTTCCATTGATGTTTGATGTCAATAACAAAGTCCTTATTTTCTATTTTTTTTTATGCGAAAGGAAGCATCGCCGGTAATTTCGCGGCACTCAACTCTAGCCAAGCGACGTGGCAGGGGCAGTATTTTTTTACAAATTCGCTAACTGGAACATTTTAATTTGACTTGATTTAAGATTTTGTTAAACTGATTAAACAGTTAAACGTGGTGTTCACTTGCGGGACGGGTGTAGGAAAGTGAAGGATTCAGCATGGCTGAAAAATTAAGAAATGAATCACTTGAACTGTCCGGCATTGCCGCCGCAGCGTTGGGTGCCACCGAGCCAATCCAGGTAAAATTTGATGCCTCCCCCGGCGAAGAAAAGCCCACCGAGCGAATCAGTATTCGTGATGTCGCCAAAGAAGCGGGCGTTTCAGTGGCTACCGTTTCCATGGTGCTCAATGAGAATCCGCGCATCAGCCGGGCAACGCACATCCGCGTACAGCGAGTTATTGACAACATGGGGTATCGGCCCAATCGGCTGGCACAAAGTCTTTCCAGCCGATATACGCAAGTGCTGGCAGTCATGCTGCCGCCACTGCGTCATGCTTTTGCTGATGCCTACTTTGGCGAGATTCTCAGCGGTATATCCGACCGGGCCGGCAAGCTGGGCCACAAGCTATTAATTGAGCAAGCCAAACCGCAATACATAAAAGAAGGCAAGCATATCGAGCTTTATGAGCGGCGGTTTGTTGATGGCGTACTGTGCCTGGGGTTTAATGAAAAGCACACATTCCTCTCTGACCTGCGGCAATATCCAATGATTCTGGTGGACAACCGCTTTGGCGATGGCATGCTGGATTACGTGCATTGCGACTACCGCATGGGGGCGAAACAAGCCATGAACTGCCTGCTGCAACTGGGGCACCGGAACGTCGGCATGATTTATGCCGCACCCGAAAGCCCCACCGCCCGGGATGTTCTGGAGGTTTACACCACCGAATTGCGCAACGCGGGCATTGACCCCAAAGAATCTTGGCTGGCGGATGGCTGTTTTACTGATGAAGGCGGCGCGGCGGCAGCGCACCTGCTGACCACCCGTGACAAGGACATTACCGCACTGTTATGCGGTAACGACAAAATGGCCTTGGGCGCGATACGTTATCTTGTGGAGCACGGACATAAAGTGCCGCAGGATATCTCCGTGGTTGGCTTTGATGATATTCAACATTTGGCGTATGCCAATCCAAGTTTAACCACCGTGCATTTGCCGCTCTATGAATTAGGCGTAGCGGCATGCGAGCGGCTCGTGAACCGGATTCGCGGCAAGGTAGATCGCGTGACGGATGTACTGCCTACGCATCTGGTATTGCGCGAGTCCACAAGTATTGTGCGTACCCGATAGTCGGATCGGCACGGCAGAATTGCTGATCCCCCGGTATCGCTGGACTTCCAGGAGCCTGTCGAGGTAATAGCCGGGATACGATTACTTGAACAGGCTCCTGGCCAAGGCGAACTTGGCCAAGTGTGTTTCACCAGTTTGCCGCGGTGCGGCTTTGTGTTTGAAGAGGAATCTACGCATGAATGTACGTTGTCGTCTATCCGTCCTGCGCGACGCGTTGGCTACCATGCCGATACTGGCAATTGCAATCTTCGGCATATCCGCATGGACCACAACATTTCAAGTTGATCGGGCGACCGCATCTCCGGAAAAACTCGCTATTATCCCGGCGAAGATAGAGCATCTTTTTACATTTAAACCTCCCGCAAATAGTCCGCAGCCGCGAACAGTGAATCTGGCGGGAGATTTTAATAACTGGTCTACCAGCGCCACTTTGATGAAACGCACGGCCGCCGGGATATGGGAAATCAGAATTCCCCTTTCGCCGGGACTCCACGCATACAAATTTGTGCTCAATGGCAACCACTGGATTGCCGATCCGGCGGCCAATCCAAAGCTCAATATCAGTGATGGTCAGGGCGGCGTGAATTCGCAGGTGTACATTGCCTCGCCATGGCAAACCATGCCTGCCGCTGAACCCAACCGGATCAGGGCGGGGGCGATTTTATTTAATCCGGGAAATATGAATCAGATGGATGTGGTCTCGCGCCATTATTTGCGCGTTGAATTTACCGCCCGGAAGGGGGAACTTTCCAAAGCTTTCGTGGATGTTGTTGAATCACCCTCCGCAGTACATGCTTATCCTCTGCGGCTGGAATCAACCCGCCTCGGTGCCGCCACCTGGGGAACGATCCTGCATGTCAACGGATCAACCATTGATTATTACTTCACACTGACCAACGGCACCTCCAAGCGGTATCTCGCCGGCGGTTATCTGTACGCCACAGCCAAGAACGCACAAGGCCATGATTATCACGCGCTGATGCAATCCAATGTGGTGACACCCGGCTGGGCTAAACGGGCAATCTGGTATGAGATATTTCCGGAACGATTCCGCAACGGCAACAAGGCCAATGATCCCAGTGGGCACATTCCCTGGCGCTGGCCATGGACCAAGCCGTATCGCCCGGCCGGCGAACACGGAAATTTTTATAGTTATGTATACAACAGATTTTATGGCGGAGATATTCAAGGCATTCAGGATGAATTGCCGTATTTGCGCCGCCTTGGGGTGAACAGTTTATATCTGACCCCGGTGTTTGAATCGCCGAGTATCCATAAGTACGATCCATCAAGTTTTATCCATGTGGACGATGGATTTGGCGTAAAAGGTTCTCTGGAAAAGCTGCATGGTGAAAATCCATTGAACCCCAAAACCTGGCAATGGTCCGCATCGGATAAGGTATTTTTGCATTTCATTAAAGTCGCCCACAGGCAGGGCTTCAAGGTTATTATTGATATTCCCTTCGGCCACTGCGGAAAAAACTTCGGGCCTTTCCAGAATGTTCTGAAATATGGCCGCAAATCTCCCTATGCCAGTTGGTTTCAGATTATCAGTTGGGGGCCACCGGTGAAATATAAGGCGTGGGACGGCGTCGATGGCTCCATGCCGATGTTCGCATTAAGCAAGCGCTATGGCTTGGCTAAAGGGGTTCGAAATTATATGTTTGCGGCAACCAAACGCTGGCTGGCCCCCAACGGCAATCCGGCCAACGGCGTTGATGGCATCCGCCTGGATACCGCTCCGGATGTTCCACACGTATTTTGGATTGCCTGGCGGAAACTGGTGAAAACAATCAATCCTAAAGCGGTAATTATTGGAGAGGTCTGGCCGCCGGCGCAGGCGTGGCTGAATAAAGGCAATCAATTTGATGCCGTGATGAATTATCCATTTGCCACCATCGCCACGAATTATTTCGCCAATCAACGCGGAGCAGGGCTGCCCGGTATCGGGCCGAAGCGCTTCGGCAACCGTTTAATGCAGTTGCTGGACTATTATCCGTATCAGGTGGACCTGGATCAGATGAATATTATTGACAGCCAGGACACCGATCGGTTTGTATCACGTTTTATGAATCCAACTCTTAACTTTAATTCCAATGATCGACTGCAAACCAATCCACATTACAACACCAGCGAACCCACATCGGAGGTGTACCGCCGGTTGGAGCAAACGGTGGCATTTCAAATGAGTTTTGTCGGCGCGCCGTGCATCTGGTATGGCGATGAAGTGGGCATGTGGGGAGCCAGTGATCCCGCGGACCGCTTGCCGATGGTCTGGAAAGATTTGGAACCCTATGACACTCCCGATGTGCGTGTGCATGAGCGCTTATTGCACTTTTATCGGCAGGCCATTGCCATGCGGCGACAACTCAAGGCGCTGCAATTAGGGTTTTACGGCCAATTATTGGCATATCCCAAGCGGAATATTTTCGCATTCTATCGCAGCTTGGGAAAACAGAATGTATATATCGTTATTAACCGTAGCCATTCCGGGCATACGGTACGAATACCGATTTTCAATACCGACCGCGGGCATCATCTTTTGAATTATTTGAACCCCGCACAAATGCGGCTGGAATATCCGTCACTGGCCGCCGGCAAAGGAAGACCGATTTTAATTAAGCACGCAATCGGCTATGTGGCAAGCGGACCATTCCTGACATTGCACCTGAAACCATGGGGCGCGGCCGTATTGGCACGCTACGCGCGAGGAAATATGAATTCGCCGTGGTAAGCAGAAGCGCCCCCCCCGGTCGCGATAGGCTGTTCTGAAACCCGGTACAGAATTGTCACAGCGACCAGCAAGGTGGTAGCCGCGGAAATGCGGCTGCAAAAAATGGGACTGGTGGCTGACGGCATCCCCACAGATGGGATGATCTTAGCTGTTGGATCAACGCTTAGGGGCGAGACCGGAACGTTTGGTTCACGACGATGCTTGATTATTACGGATTGGGAGCGTTTGTCGATAATTCTCCCGGCTACCAGGAAACGCAACGCGAATGGAGCGCCAAAAAGCGCGACGCAAAATTGGAATCGGCGAGGCTTAACGCCATCCATTTTGACCGCGAATTACCTATTTGCACTTCCATGAATCCGAGCCTGTTGCTTAATGCTGTTTGCTTAATGCTCCAGTCATCAGTACCATAATTCTTTAGCTGCGGGAGGGGCGGCGTATCCAATATATTCGTTCCGGCGGGGTTGGATGGTGGACTTCATGCGTGTTGCATGGGGTCTGGCAAATGTGAACTGTTGCCTTATATGGAGTCATGATACTATGGCAAATAAATCGGGGCCTTCGGTTGATTACACGTTTACCATGCGGTTGAGTTATCCCAACGGCATCGGAATGTTTTCACGTATTACACAGATCATCGGAAAAGTTTCCGCCGATCTTGGAGCGGTGGATATTGTATCCAGTGATTCCAAAAACATGACGCGCGATATTACCGTTCGAGCACGGGATCAGGAGCATATTCAACAGATTGTCAGCGCTGTGCGCAAAATAAAAAAAGTCAAAGTGGTTCAAGTATCGGATCGGGTATTTCTCCTGCATCTGGGCGGAAAAATTGGCATTCAAAATAAAGTTGCCATTACCACGCGCGATACACTTTCCATGGCCTATACACCGGGCGTGGCGCGGGTTTCCATGGCCATCGCGGAGGATCACGCCAAAGCGTGGCAATTGACCATCAAGGGAAATTCTGTCGCCGTGGTCAGCGATGGCACCGCGGTACTGGGGCTGGGAGACATCGGCCCGGAAGGAGCCATGCCGGTGATGGAAGGCAAAGCCATGCTGTTTAAGGAATTTGCCAATATCGACGCGTGGCCCCTGTGCCTGAACACCAAAGATACCGATGAAATCGTGCGCATTGTCAGTGCGGTGGCGGTAAGTTTTGGTGGCATAAATCTGGAAGATATTTCCGCGCCGCGCTGTTTTGAGATTGAAAATCGGCTCAAAGAAGCTCTGGATATTCCCGTATTTCATGACGATCAGCATGGAACGGCAGTCGTGGTGCTGGCGGCATTGATTAATGCACTGCGGCTTACAAGCCAGAAACTCGCGGATCTGAAAATTGTCGTCGCCGGGGCCGGTGCGGCCGGCACCGCCATCGCAAAAATCCTGCTTAATGCCGGAGCCGGCGATATTCTGGTCTGTGACCGCCATGGCATTATCCATGAGGGGAGAACCGACGGCCTGAAAGATAATAAACTCTGGCTGGCGCAACATACCAATCCGCATAACGTACACGGAACGCTGGAAGACGCTCTGAAAAACGCCAATGTCCTCATTGGCGTATCCGGCCCCGGACTGCTGGATGGCAAGGCGTTGAAAAAAATGGCCAAGCATCCCTTTATTTTCGCCTTGGCCAATCCCGTACCGGAAATTATGCCGGAGGAAGCAGGTGGCAAGGCGTTTATCATGGCCACCGGACGCAGTGATTATCCCAATCAAATCAACAACGTCCTGGCGTTTCCTGGAATTTTTCGCGGCGCGTTAAATGTGCGGGCCAGAGAAATAAATGAAGAAATGAAACTTGCGGCGGCATATGCAATTGCCGGCTGTATTTCAGCCAAGGAACTGAATCCGGAATATATTGTACCGAGCGTATTTAACCGTGATGTCAGCGTGCGCGTAGCCGCCGCCGTGCAAAAAGCCGCAATCAAAACCGGGGCCGCCCGCCGCGTAAAGTCATAGACCGCCCCACTGTTTGCCCAAACGGCTTTATCCTTCATTGGCTGTTAGCGCGCGTAACGCGTAAGCGCAGAACAGTTATGGAGTATGGCTGAAACACGTAATGAAAAAGGCTCGCGGCACCACCGAACGCAGTTGTTTTCGGTACTACCCGCGCGGGGTGATTAAAGGTGTTGTCCAAGCCTGGATTATTTTCATGCAAAATAATGGCGGTCCCGGCGCTGGCCACTTTTGCTAATCCTTTCAAGTTAATGGTCGCAGGCATCGCATGGCCCGATGCGTTGTCTACTTTGATAATCAACAGATGTTTGTTAGCGGCTACACCCGCATCAGCAAACAATTGCGGCACGCGATTATTTTTTACAACTAATCCCGTAACCCGCACATGCGTGGGATATACCACCGCCGGCTTGTTGTGATTAAATAGATATTGCACCCAATACGAACTGCGGCCGAACGCGGTTTTGTTATTGAATTCAATGAGGTTAATGGGACACGGAACCGCACCGGCGTTGTCGAGCGTTACACCGTAAGAAGCCAGACGCACCACATCACAATTGCGTTCCATACCGATCATAAAAGCCGTTTCCGCCAGGGTGGATCGAAAATCACCATATTTGGCGCGGGTATTTCCAACAGCGTATTCACCGACAAATATCTTCGGCGCCGTACGCGGATAACGGTTGTATAGAGTGGCATGATTCAAAAACCATTGCTGGCTGGGATAATAGTGCTTATCAACAATACTTAGCGGCCCGGACGGGATTCCGCCCCAATCATTCGCAATCGGAATCACGTTAGGAAAGGCTTTATGCACTTCGGCTGCCATGATGTGATAATTATGATTGTACGAAGGGCCGCCATTTTCATTGCCAATTTCGAGATATTTGAGATCAAAGTGCGCTGGGTGGCCACATTGGGCACGCAACGCGCCCCATCGCGTGTCACCGGGGTCATTGGCGAACGCCACCGCCGTGAGCATCTCATGGATGTACACATTGAGATTTGTTCCGGGAATAGTTGGGGCACTGTGCAGCAGTCCGGCGCTGGTGCAATACAACGGCGCAGCACCAACCTGTTGCGCCAATTCGAGCCAACCCAAATATCCAAAGCCATCCGTATCCCGATACCCCCAGTAGTTGACGTGTCCCGGACGATCTATCATGGGGCCTACCGTTTGCCGCCAATTGTAGCTGTCGTCCAGTGAATACCCCTCGATGTAATTGCCGCCGGGGAATCTTAAAAATCCGGGGTGCAACCGCTTGAGCAAACCCAGCAGATCGTGCTGAATAAATTCCGGCTTACCGGTTTCCTCCGATACCGGAAACATCAGGGCCAAATTGATGTCAAACGTTGCCGGAGCAGATGTTGTCAACGTCATGGCACCATGATAGGTTGAGCCGGTAGCCCGCAACAAACAGGTATAACGCCTCCATGCGGCACCGGAGAGCGTTACTTCCGCATGGGCGAAATGTTTTGTGCCACTCACATTGGCCAAACCAACCTGGAGTTTTACACGGTCCGCATCCGGTGTGCGGGCGTAAAAAGATAGTTCATACGCGCGTCCCTTTTTAATGGGCATCCCCCAGTATCCCACATTCGCAATTCCGGCACCCGCCTTTTTTGCCGCCACCTGCAGACTCAACGGATGGGCGGCGGACAGCGGCGTTCGTTTTTGAACACGCAGCGTAACCGACCCCGGAGTTGACTCCACCGGCTTCCACGCCAACAGAGGTCCACCGGGCGGCGGCTGATGAATATGGCTGTTCACGCTGATCCAAGCAACATCAGGCCCATTTTTCTCGCGCGTAAAATGTGGCGGCCACTGTATGCGGCCATTGCGCATCCTCCATTTACCATGCACCACTTGGCAATCCGCAGGCGGCACATCATTTTGAAAATCAGGATTCTGGATCATCTGTGCGTAAAGCCCGCCATCGACATCATGGCAGATATTTTCAATAAACACTCCCCACATGCGCGGATTCTCCGCCCGGCCCGGCATCGCCGCATTGATACTCAGTTCTGCTCGCACACTTCCCGCGGCCTGCCGCGCGCAACAGGTGCCGCAAAAAATCGCCAAACTCACCAGCAGAGCGTTGCTGGCTAATTGGCCTTTCATAATCGTCTCCGTATCAT
>JAJZVR010000092.1 GCA_021847065.1 Planctomycetota bacterium
CAATTGGATGCCGTCAGAACAGTTCCAACTGCGCCGGAGGTGCCTCGGTGGGCTTTCGCAGCCTGCCCCAGAAAACGCGCATTCGCTCAAACTGCTTGTCCGTGATGGCCAGCACGCGAACCTCCCCATCCGGGGGAAGTGATCTTTCCACACGGGCGGTATGGACCGCGGCATTTTCCTCGCTTGCGCAATGCCGAATGTAAACGGAAAACTGCATTCTCGTGAATCCATCTTTGAGCAAAACCTTCCGAAACTGCGTGTAATCCTTGCGCGCTTTTTTGGTGTCCACCGGCAGATCAAACATTGCCACCAGCCACATACAACGGTATCCCGATAACTGCATGTCTCATACATCGGCATTTGGCGCTTCCGTAAACAAATCCGCAGTGTTATAGGTCGGCAAATCGAGCGTTTCACGCTGCCCAGCATAGCAATCCCAAAGGCTTGCCGCCATACGGTGCAACTGCACCATCAGCGGCCCACTTTGTCCCGCCAATTCCACGTCCCGTGCCAAAAGCCCCAGCAAGACTTGCTTTGCCGCTGGCGTTACCGCGTGCTCGCCCTCAGCGGGGACTGCCGCCATGATTCCGAAGACCGCTGCGTCGACCAATGGCCGCAGCGGCTCAATGAGGTCATCAGCGAGGCAGAACGCGTTCCCGCGGTTGTGGTGATGGATTCCAAATGAGGGATGCAAACCAGCGCCGGCAATGGCGCGGGCTACCGATGCCCGCATCACCATGTATCCATAGTTTAATATGGGGTTCGGCCAGGCTCCGCCGCGTGCCCTTCTGAATCCTTCTCCCAGAAGGGCCGGCCAGTATATTCGCGCCGCCTGCCCTTCAGCATTGCCCGGATCGCCGGAGGCAACCGAGTCAATAAGTACGCGCAATTTTCCAGCATCAGCGCTGCGAATCGTCGGAACCTCAAGATTCGCCGCCTGGGCCGCAATCTTCGCGCGGACAACCTGCTGCCAAAGACGTTTTTCTTTTGGCCGTGAAACGTCAATTTGTTTCCGCAGGCGCTGCGTGAGCAGTTCGTTGGCGTCCATCGGCAGAAGCAGGCCGCAGGGAAGGTGTTTTTCGTCGCAAAGCACCACACAGGCCCCGCGTTCCATCAGACGCACCAGAACTGCGTGGGTGTAAACGGTTCTCTGTTGGTCGATCAGCAATATGCCGATATCCTCGGCGGGAATTGTCCGATCTTCAAGTCCTTCGCGCGTGATGACCAATTGATCATTTTCAATGCGCATGCGGGCGGGAGTAGAAGAAATGTCAATTGTGCGCTTAATCATGCTTAGTCCCGTTCAACCACAGTGGCCTCCCCCAGAGGATTGATGCGAACCTTTACTGGATACTTGTAGGGATCAGCTCCCAATTTACGCAGCTCGGAGGGGGCGATTCCGCCACCAACATCCTCACGTTCGCTGCCGGGCAGCACGTTATTCCTGTCGTCTTTGGTTCCCTTATCTTTGCGAGCATCGGTATGGTGGATGAAGTGAACAATACTGTTTGGGTCAATTTTGAAGACGACAAAGTACCCCGGAATTTTTGTGTCGGGATGTTTCATCCAAACGGTTTCGCCCATGGCAAGCGAAAGAATAAATTTACCTTTCTCGTTGTCCCGCCTGTCAACAAGAGGATATTCATCGTACACAAGGCGAAGCGCTTCGGAGATTTTCTCCCTCTCCTCCTCTGCGGGAAGTGACCGGCTCTTGATGTCTCGGATCGCTTTTTTTGTAGCGTCCAGTCTCTTTCTCAGGCGTTCGGCGACATCAGCCGTGCGCACAGTTTCCGCGACCCAGCCTGAACCACCCTCGCGAATCTCAATATGATGATTCCTCTGCGCGTCGTACTGCCTCAGTTCGCGGTCGCGGGTCCCCTGGTCCAACGCGGGTTCCATTCTCTGGGCTTCCGGGTTCCAGTGCGTGCGCCGATCGACCCGGATGGGGTTGCCGTTTGCCCAGAGGAGTACGGCACTTCTTATAGGTACACCGCTGGCAGGAAAGGTCAGGGGATCTTTTCCATCTTTTAGCGCAACTTTTAACGCAGCAGGAGTGAAATTATCGGGGTTCAGCCCTCGTTTTTCAAGGCGCTCCCGGAGAACCGCGCGCAAGCGGGAATCGCGGACAATACCCGTTTTACCTGGGGACGGCTCGACGAGGCGGGGCCGGTACCCAGCATGGTTGACCGTCTCCCCCGCACGTAATCGCGCCTCCGCGCGTTTAGCACCGGTGGCCATGAGATCGCGTGTTATACGCTCAATGGCGTCTTCAGGCGATTCGGGAAGCGCTATCCGCAAGTGGTCAGGCTTGAGCGCGAGTACGGGCCTACGGATCGTGACCCGGTTGGGAGCAAGACCGCCGAGACCGAACACGGGCCCATAAAGCGTGTCCTTGTGGAACGCCCCGACAATCTTTCGATTTACTGGCCGGTGCGATACGCCCCAAGGCAGTCTCCGCGCTTCGCCTGGTGCGATTGTCTCACGACGTCCCAGCTTGTGTCCGGTTTCGTCGGATGCGTCGAACTCCTCATACATGCGAGACAATACCGACCTTCGGAAATCGCCAATGCTCGGCCATGCCGGGGGCGGGCTGATTGGGAGTGGCCTGGGGACGGCGCCCTTGTCGCCCCCTTTTTCCTTCGCCGCAAGACACTGTTCGTCATACTCGCGCATGCGCCGTCCCAGCTCCGTCAAAATTCTGGAATCGCAGAGCGCAATAGCCACTGCGTCGATTGCATGGTGGCGATGATCGCCGCGGTTTTTCGCATCTTCGGCGAAATCCTGCGGATCGATCGTTGTAACTTCGCCGTTGGCGGCCCTTGGATCTCGCAGTTTCTCGAAAAGTTTCCAGTCGCTTCGCAGCTTTGCCGTATAACGGCCCATGGTGAAGAATATTCGCCGTTTGGGCTGGTCATTTTCCTCGACGGGATCATCGGGAAAAAGCGAGCATTGCAGATATTCGGCCACTGCCTTCGCCGCATAGGACGTGTCGGCAAGTTGCGAGGGCCGCCATTCCTCATCCGGCTTGGCCTCAAGATGGATGTTCTTCCATTTCCTAGCGCATTCTTTCGGGGTGAAGTATCCGCCCGTGTTATCCTGGCCCTTTTCAAGATGGCGGAAGATAGCCTCAAAACGTTCAAAATCGCGGGAAGGCAACCATTGAATCGGTGACCGCTTTCCTTTATAGCGGTTTTCCTTTGCATAGCAGAGCACGAGATTGCTCCAGCCGTCTCCACCGCCAGAAGCACGCGGAATCACATGGTCAATCTCCAGGGCGTCACCAGAATCATTCCTTCCATTGGCTGCGTTGCGCGGTGTTATAGAGATACCGGTGTAGGCTGATACGCCTTTCTGCTGCATGCATAAGATGACGCGATCAACCGCTTTTTCACGTTCACTTTTGCTCAGCCCCGCCAACTGAAATTCCTCGATGATTTTCTTCCAAATCTGCCCGCGCTTGCGGTTGAGTTTGAGTTGCTGGTCGCGCAGTTTCTTGGGTTGTGTGGTTTCCCGCGCCAGCTCCAACACGATGCGATCCGGCTTCCGGTTATATTTGCGCATGTAAGCCACGATGTGGCGGCGGACCTCATGAATTGCTTTCCGCACCACGGGATTCGGCATTTCCGGTGCGGGCGGCAACGAGCCGGGATGCTTTTTGAGATAGTGGCGGTCCGCCGCGTTTAATCCCCGAAGGCTCAGCAGTCTTTTGGTTTCTCCTTCATCCCCGCCGGTCATGGTCAAAAGGACGTGGCGCAGGGCCGGGCTGATCCAATGGGCATATCGCACGCGCTGCTCGAGAGTCGCGTTACTTTGCGGATTCTCTGCAAATTCTTGGCGGGCTTCCGTGACCGTTCGCCAGCAGGATTTACCCTCCTCCGGGTGCGGATTTGGCTTTTCCATCAACGGCAGCAGATTAAGAATTGCCTTGCGGGAGAGTTTTAACCTTTTTTCGGCCGGCGGCATTTTTCGCCAAGCGTCCAGCAACCTACCTCTTTCAGGTTTCGCCACGAGCCCCCACCATTTTTCCGCATATTCCTCGAGTTGCCCTGCGGCTTCCGGCGATTCCGCGTCAAGCCTCAGGAGGGTGCGGTTAACAGATTCCTGCTGTTTTTCACCCAAATCGTGCCATCGTTGCTCTCCGAACACGCCCAAGACGATATCACGGTGAAACCAATCGGTATTGATCTCCCTGTCTTCATCCGCTTCCAAGTTGAGACGGTAGAAGTCTACCGGAATCTGTTTTTTCTTAAGAGTCTTTTTGTCGATCTTTAAGGCTTCCCTGACGGCGGTGACGGTGCCGGTCTTCTGCGACCGCAGGCGAGCAACGACATCGGTGCGTTCTTCCTCCGTCAATTCACGCTCCGCGTTTTTACCACTTTCCCATAAACGGATATTGTTCACTGTCTCAAGTACCCGAAAATACGAGGCGTGGCGATCCGCTATAGGGCAGCACCTATCCGATGGTTCCAAATCGCATCGGCCCAAAGTGCCTACGTTCCAATAGTGCCGTCGTTGTCCGAAAATCAGCCCCGCATGGCGCCATGTTTTGGCCGTTTTGGCTCCTTTTGGCGAAGGGCAATCCAAGAGGTTCTTGAGTTCAGACGTGAGTAATTTGGCAAGTGGACCAGCATATGATTGTTGTTTATCCCATAGGCGCAAGAACTCAACACGGATCACATCGCGACTTGCGCAAAATTCATATGGATCTTTACTGTTACGGTTTCGCACTGGGTCGTAATAAAACTTCCCGGGTTTTCCGGCAATTGCGCGTTTCCTTTCGTCGAATTTGTCCGCAATGAATTCGCCGAATGTTTTTTCGCCCAGCGTTTGGTTCAGTCGTTGGATGGACTCACGCACCTTTCCCTCGGCATCTTCTACTTCTTTGCTTTCACCGGCACCACTTTCCGCTTCCTCGGTCTGAACGTGAACGCCCAAGGCTCCGCGACGTTGGTTAAGGTGGACTAACACCCGGCCAAACTCATAGGGCGTGAGTTCCCGGTATAAACCATCCCTCCGCAAGTGCCAGGGGGAGGGCGGAAACATGCCGAACAACGCGGATCTCTCGGCGGGGTCCGATGGCAGCAATCCACGGTTAATCAATTCGGCGAGCAATTTTCGTTTGCGAATTGCCCGCCGTTGCAATACTCTGCGCAATTGCCGCTTCTGTCGGCGTTCCCGATTGATCGGTTCTCCACGTTCGTCGTCATTTTTTTGTTCGACGCCTGAAGGAAATACCGACACCCCGCAGTCGATATAACCTTTTTCAGTATCTACCCACGCGCTACCAACGGAATTCGATCCGATATCCAAACCCAATGAGATAGTCATAAATTCCTTTCCAATACCGTCGTCGCTCAGCAAACAGCCGGAGTCTTGAATTACGGTTGCGTAGTTGACAAGAGTTTATATCGCCGTTAGAAATAAGGCCAGTGTACCCAACCCCGGCCCGCGACTTTTCGCAACAAGAATAAAAGTTCGCAGGCACCGCCTTAGGGCGACCGCCGTAGCACATGTACCCATGTCCTGCGGCTTTTTTATTGGCATACCTCGCAGGCCACGCTCCACGGAGCGACCGGCCGCCACCTTAGAGGGGCGGCTATTTTTTGCCGCGCCTCGACACGAACGGGTCGCTACGCCGGTGGATTTTGATTTGTGGTTGTGGCTGGAAAAGTGGTATTCCGTGCCTCTCCTCGGCCTGCGCGTCAAAGTGGCCGCCGAGTTCAGCGCCACGCCGTACCCGTGACATTTCTATTGAAACAGTACAAAAAAAACGCGGCAGGTGCTTGTCCGAATGGCCTGAATTGTTTAGGATGGTAACTTCCCTTGGGGGATGGTGTAACGGTAGCACAGCAGACTCTGAATCTGTTTGTCTAGGTTCGAATCCTAGTCCCCCAGTTTTGGCCAGAGGCCAAAACAGAGCAGGTGAATTTAGAGCAGGGGAGCAGGAGAGCACATTCGGCTGGCCATAAGTGATTGCTGACGCCGGCAGATAACGCCACCTTTGGTCCACTGCGCACCTGATCCAGTTTCCCCTGATCTCGGCGCAGCCGCGCGATTTACTGCTCTGCTTTCTACTGCTCAAGGCCGTTTTAGTCGCCTGCCTGCGCTTAACGTCGATGGCCCGGTTCACCAATTCCGGCTGATGCAGGATGAGCGACTCCGAATCCCCGGAAGATAAAAATTGACCGCACGGCCAACCGCGTTAAACTTTTAGATCGCATTTTGAAAGGAAAACAATGCTTGACGCCACGGTTCACGCCAAAGTATCAGAGATAATCACAGCTGCACAACAGTCGCAGCACGCCAATGACTTGCACACCATTCTAACGCGAGTTCGGGATAAGGAATGTTGTAAGCAGCGGTTTTGTAAGGTGTTACAGTTTTCGCCTGCTGAAATCTCACAACGCGCCCTGAAAACAAGCAGTTTTTTCCGCGACGCTTCAGATGGCTGGTGGAAAATCGCCAAAAATCCTTGCAAATCGTGATTTCTTATCCCGAACTCACGTATTCTAAATCGGGTTGAGCACCTTTACGGCCAGGGTTGGCACTCCCTCCAGGCGTCAACAGACACTGTGATGTTGGCGATCGTTACAATTGTTGGTTTCGGCGCAGTACTTGGCCGCGCTTGATCATAGAATCGGCCCCGGCTGGCCCCCAGGATCTGGAATTTTCGCAATCATAGGAAAACTCCAAAATCAGCCAAAATCAATGTTGCAGCCGCTCTGGCCGTAGTATAAATATAGGCCATTTGTAGATGTCACCGTTTTGCATGCCGTAGGATCGCCCGCAGCCGGGTGAGCGGCCCGGCCCCAAGTAAATAAGCGTGGTCTCGCGAAGAAATTTTGTCAAGCAGCCGTCGCCGTACTCCCGCACCGCTTCAACCGCGAATCCGTGGTAGCGCGCCATCTGGGATACCAATGTCATCGTCTGGTTGTAATTGGGTGGGAGGATTTGTTCGCGAAAGTTACATCCATACGGATCGGATCACCAACGCGGTACCGCTGCCCGTTAAGGCCCACAGATAAGGATATATTGCGAGCATCGCGACTGAAAGTATGGAGGGGGTGCGTTGGCATCTTCGCTGGTGCCAGCACCAGGTGGTCGTAATGCCAGGCGAACGGTGGAAATTGAAGGCCGGTTTGTCCGGCACGCAGGTGCATATCGTTATTAAACGCGCTGCGGTACTTTTTCCACCATTTCCGGATTGCTGTGGACGAGTAATATTCGGCAGGCCTTGCATGGTATTGGTAACCGCCATAGGAGAGGCAATTCATCCAAGGATTGGTGGTCATCATATACCGGCTCAAATAATAACGGATTTCGCGCGCGTACGTTCCGACTGGATCGCCCGCAAATCCGTGGAGCTTTTCAGCCATGGGAAGGATGTCCACCATTGTGTCTACAGCAGCCTTGTGGTGGTTCTCGCCCAGTCCAAGAACGATCCACTCGCGCCAGTCAGCCCAATCGGCCTTGGGTGGGTTCTTGAAATAGAGATACGCTTGCCTGGCACCGTGCCTGGAATTGCGCGCGAGCAGTTCTGATATCGCCTGTGCCCTGAGTTTTGGATAATGGAGCATCATGTTAACCAGTACGGGATTGATGCGCGGATCGTGGAATGACTCCAGATCCTTTGCCAGAGGTCCCGCCGAACTCGGATCGCCGAGGTCCGCCTTCAGCGCCGTCAACAGAGGCGTTACGCACCGCGGTTGGTTAAAACCGGCGATAACTTGGGCGGTGACGTCGATTTCTTTCGCGACGGGCCATGTCAAATCAAACCGATCAGAATCGTATTTCAGCTTGGCGGCCTTGGAAAGCACACGAAGCAGCTTCGCGTCTGCGCGTTTCAAACGATTACACAACAAAGTAAAAGAATGGTCTGTTTTCAAAATAAGCACGCCACATTCCGCACACTCCGCCACCGCTGAAGATTTGTTTTCAAGCCATTTGAGAAAAAACAGATCGGCATCTCGGGCGTGGAGCAGCGCGACAAATTTGGGATTGGTGGTGTTGCCGTTCCAAAACGTCATGCCGTTAAAGAACCGGTCGAATAATTTCGCGGTCTGTGGGTCTTTCTGCGACAGGTCGGCGCGGACAAATGCCGGCATGAGGCAAATCGCAAGAAGAAGGATCACCATCCGATAAACCACGATTGCGCCTCCGCCTTACGCCACTGACGAGCTTCTCGAATTATAGTCGGATTCCCGAAGAATTCGAAATACACTAGGCCGAGGTGCTGGCCGCGATTCGGCGGAAGGCCGAATAACCGGCGGTGCCTTAAAATGGAATATCCGCCACTGGACAGACTACATCGCAACCCGCTATGGCGGGTAAAAACTGCGGTGCTATGTCCCCATGAGAACGCAATTCATAAAGGCCGCTCCGCGAATTGAATCCGAACCGCTGGCAATCGCCCGCTCCCGCCTGGGCAAGGGCCTGCTCGGCACGCCATTCATCTTTGGAATCCGGCGAATCAATGCCCAGCCCGTAGAATTCACGCAGTCATAACCATACTCTGCGCCAGTTGGTCCGCATGCAGGTGGCTGACCGCCATGATGCGTTTACGAAAGTAAACCCGTATCTGGGACGCCGGGATGACCTACAGCCGCTGTCGTCGCATGATAATAACACTTGAAACGCACGATAACACTTGTTGTGTTATCGTGCAGTATTAATGATACGGAGCACAGAGTGCAAACCGAACTCCACCAACTTGAACGCTACCTTCACGCTGCCCTGGGCGTCGCCGTGACCACCACGCCCTGGCGCCAGAGAGATCGTCTGCCGCACTTCATCAAGGAAATTTACGGCTTCGCGGAGACGAAATTGCTGGGGATACCCTTCCTCCTCGCGGTTGACACAAACCCGGCAGAGCAATCCCCCGCAACGCTCCGAAAGCACATGGATTTGCTCAGAACCAAACAGAATGCAGAAGCGATCTACGTGCGTGCCAACGTAACGGCGTACAACCGGCAGCGGTTGATCGTGCACAAGGTGCCGTTCATCGTGCCGGGCAACCAGATGTACCTGCCCATGCTGGCGATTGATCTACGTGAGCATTTCCGCAGGCTTCGATCGGAAACACCAACGTTGAGTCCCTCGACCCAGGCCGTGGTCATCCACGCCCTACTCCGGGGCATCGAGCAAGTTTTCATTCCGCTGAAGATGGCGGCGCGGCTGGGATACTCGGCGATGACGATGACCCGCGCCTTTGACGAGTTGGAAGCGACCAATCTGGGTGAGGTGACAGTACGTGGCCGGGAGCGGTGCCTTCGTTTCACGGGAAACCGGCAGGAAATATGGACCAAGGCGCAGCCGCTGCTTCGCAGCCCGGTAAGCAAGCGGCTGTTCATCCAGCACGCCAAGGACAAGGCAGGCGGCATCCGTGCGGGACTCACAGCGCTGGCCGAATATTCCATGCTCGCGCCAACGGCGTACGTCACGTATGCATTGAGCCGGGAGGATTGGAAATTGATACGGCAGCGGCGCAAAGTCATCGTGGTGCCTGTTCAGGAACCAGATGCCCAGGAAATTGAGGTCTGGAGTTATCCTCCGGCTCTCTTCGCGGAGCGTGATGTAGTCGATCCGTTATCGTTGTACCTGTCGCTGAGGGACAACCAGGACGAACGTATTGAATCTGCGCTGGAAGAAATGATAGGGAAACTTGAATGGTAAAAGGCTTGGACATTTTCCGCATGCACTTTCGGGACTATGCGGATCGCTACGTGCTCATCGGCGGCACCGCGTGCGACATCGCCATGACTGGAGCAGGACTTTTATTCCGGAGCACCAAGGACCTCGACATCGTTTTGTGCGTCGAGGCATTGGACGCCGCGTTCGTTCAGGCATTCTGGGCGTTCGTGCGGGCGGGTGGTTACCAAGTTCAGGAAAGATCGAGCGGACAAAAGCAGTTCTACCGCTTCCAAAAGCCGATGACCGAGGACTATCCCTTCATGCTGGAGCTATTTTCGCGGCAACCGGATGTGCTACAGATTGCGGAAGGAAGCCGCGCATTGAATCCGAAGCGCTCGCCGTCGCCCACGCCGAGGTGAAAGCTGCTGTAATGGTGCAGGATTGACATTTCTATTTCACCACGACACACTGTACGTGCTATGCTTGACACCGGAGGGCTTTTGGCGGATAGTGACCCGCTTGCGAGATTTGACTATGACTCCGAAAATGCACCAGATGCAAATAAATCTTATTATGATAGACACCCAATGGTCGATAACAAATGTACAGGGTGCCGGCGGCAGCACTCCGACGGCGGAATATGGGGCTGTTTCTGCTTGGCCGTGGTATGATGTTGGTGAGGTAATGGATTCTTGGCGGGACGACTGACAGAAAGGGCAAAAAACCATGGCACCTCAGATCAGATTGCAAAAACAACATTTAGCGGATCTTCAATCTATTCGGGACCTGGGCGCGGATCGCCTGTGCCGCATTGTTACGGAAATACAAAAAAGACCCGTTTCGCCGATCCAGCCGAAAGAACTGAGAGAGCTAATTAGCACCGCCCTTGATAACAGTGGAACAACCTCTGGCGTGGTGCTGAGGCAGTTGTTGTCGCTGCACGGGATGCGCCGCCAGTTGCATCTAAGCTCGGATGATATTTTTGCCGGACTGGATGCCGGCCTACAGGAATCAGATTGGCCCCCGACGGACCTTGAGAGATGGCGATCTGTTTCTGTCGTTTTCAAGAAGCTGTTCGACCTACCGATCGTTCAGCTCACTGCTAAGGCCTTGGATTTGTCGTATCAGCACTCGCACCTGCTGCAGAGCGCACGTATAATCACGGATGTGCGACCGCTTTTTAATGCTGACGCGACGGAGATGCAGGGGATGGCGATTTCGCATAAACTATTGCTTCGATACGATGATGCCGAAGGCGAGCATAGCCTAAGTGTCGCGGTAGATGAGCGGGATGTGGACCTGTTGATCAAGCAGTGCGAACGAGCTCTCAAAAAATCCAAGACGGCGCAAGCCCAGTTGAAGGAAAAAGCGGGGCTGGACACTTTAATTCCTGGAGCCGATTGAGATGAATTGTATTAATTTAATTAGTGAACGGCTCGACGAAAAGCAACTTTTTCGCGGGATGTTTAGCAGCCGGTTGCGGGCGGAAATACAGCCGAACATGGGGCGCATCCAGCAGGCTGGAGTAGAAGCGTACTGCAATGCTTATTTGCGAGAACCACACGCCGGATATTCACAAGCGGGATCGCAAACCCTGTCACCGCCAATCTGGAACGCTTTGGCTGTCTGGGATGCCCTGTCCGAGAGCGCGGATGATAGTGACCTGGACCTTTATGAAGAAGATTGCTTTGTTTGGCCTCGCTGCATCGTGCCAGCCCGCCGCAATATCGATACGCTGCAAATACTTTTAACGCGTGCGCGCCATTTGGAGAATTTTGTTGAGCGAGCAGTGCGGCTAGACAAATCTGGAAAGACCGACGCGGCGCTCGACCTCATTTATGACAATGTGGACTCCCTGCTGTCAAATGGAAAATATGAAGAACTTGACCTGATGCTGAAGAACGCCGACGCGGATTTACTTCCGACCGACATTCTATTGGGCTTGTTGACCGCGACACTTCCCGCCAAAACGAAGCTGCCGTCCAGGAGTATTTTTTTCCAGCTAACCGAGATGCAGATAAAGACGCGAGCGGAATGGGAAGAGGGTATCCTCACCGGTTTGGAGGGGTGATTGCGGCCATGCTGGATCGAGTTTTTACCGCGGAGGAACGCTCTTTCGATCAATTGGAGCATGTCGCAATTGCCATAACGCAGTTACGAGGCCATCCTACACAACACCACATTGGCGTCATGCATAAGGACATGTCCACTGGCAAGGTGTCAATGCTTCACCTCGCTTGGCACCACGACCTCAAGGATTCCGATCCCAAAGCGAGCTACGCGTGGGTCGTCCCATCAATACCACGCCCACGTGCTCGACAGGTTGCGGCATTCTGCAGAAAGGTCAAGAAAGCGAACCCCTCAGGCGTCCCGTACGCTTTTAGCCATGCAAGCGATTGCCTGAACATACAAACCGGGGCGTACGTTGGCGGCCCTGGCCACTACGGCCTCACCTGCGCCACCTTCGTGCTCGCCATTTTCGACGCCACCGGCCTGCCTCTGGTGCAATATGGCACCTGGCCGGCCAGCCGCGATGGTGACGACGAATGGCGATCCTGCGTTATCGAGAGCTTGAAGAATAGTGGTGCGACGCCTGACCATATCGCCCGCGTAGAGTCCGAAATGACCACAGTCCGTTACCGCCCCGTGGACGTCGCTGGTGCGGCCGCTTCGAGTAGTATACCAGCTTGCTATGACGAGGCGAATAAAATTGCTGCGCAGATCATGTCAAAAGTCAAAAGAAATAATTGCATTACCTGATATTATTTGGCCTCGGCGTGCTGTGCCGGCGTGTGGATACTGGCGGTCGCACTGCCCGTTGCGATGGTACCGTGGTTCTGTTGGGTGGATTTGGTGTCTGTCCTACGAACCCCATCAACTCCTGCCGACGGCCGGCCCCATGCCCTTGCCGTTCAGGAACCACCCGGAGAAATGATCTGCATCATGCGTGCCAACAAAACAGACCTGTTTACCGGTGGCCCGCACCTTCCGATCCATACTCTTGCTAGCGAGCACATTCTGATGGCTTTCCGCGCCAAGGAACCGCCTCCCGGGGTCAGCTTCGGCCAACGGCCTGCTTGGCACGCCGTTCATCTTTTGAATCCGGCGAATCAATGATGCCACCTGCGATCATCCGCTCATCGATTCGGACGGTTCCAGTCAGAATACGAAACCAGGCGCTCTGCAACGCAAACTGCGATGGCATTTCGGTGATGTCTGGCATTTGCGCCGGCAAATTCAGGCGATTAATTCCGGTGGCAGCTTTTTAGGACTGGTAATCCGGATTACCTTTTGGGGTGTAAAGGCGCCGTGGATTAGTGTGACGCCAGTAGGTCGAACACCAAACGCTTTAGCTGGGAGTCTGTCCAAGTAATGGCCGGGATTGCGATGGGTCTGAAATGTCCCGTATGCGCGGCGGAGGATTGAGCCGACTCTGAAAGATGAGTCTGCGAGATCCGACAACAAAGCAGGCGGGGCATTTCAGGCCCACCCTGCAGGGCGGCGTGCTTTTTGGCCCCCCTCTGCGGCGCGGCTCCTCGGCGTACCATCTACGCCAGGTACGCCATCGTCGCCACTTCTTGATGGAGGGCCAAAAATCACGCCGTCGCAACTCGGCGATTACTTGGACAGGCTCCTGGGCTAATAATTCTTCGGTGGCTCGACCGGCTTCCGGCGGAGCGGCAACTTTGACACGTAAAGCGTTGCCAACAACGCGACCGAGGCTGAATTTTCCGCTGCGCGGATAGACTTTAACGGACAGAATGAGATCCGTGCCTTCCCAGCGGCAGCAGGCCGCGAGCATGGGTTGCGCGGCGGGACCCGATGGATTGGCGATTTGCGGCTTGGCTGTCGGTGGGATTGTCGGCCTAAAAACTTTCATCTATACTTCTCCGTCTTGGTTGTTGGATGTTTCATAAAGAAAAGGTGTAACCATGCCCAGCGGAAAAA
>JAJZVR010000093.1 GCA_021847065.1 Planctomycetota bacterium
CACTCAAAATCGTGCCGGCCCCAATCAATATAACCATCCGGCGGCAGTTCCTCGAAAACTTCGCCTAAAACTACCCGCTTGCCATTAACGAGCCGATCCCGCAAAGGCGGCACGCAATATGTATCGCCTGCCGGTTCCAGCAATAGACCGTATTGTCAATTTATCCAAAGTCTTAGGGCGATCCTCCGTGCTGTTGACCCTCTCGACGGCTCTTTTCTGCAAGCCGATATTCTTGCAAACGGCTATTGGGGTTGTCGGGAATGCCACCGCGCACATCTGGAACGCAGCAACGCGTAGCGAAGCCGGAGCGCGGCAAGCACAGCGGTGGCTTTTTGTAGTGGCCTTCGGACCGGGACCAGGGCGAGATCCTGATGCCCGCAGTTTCCAAGAATAAACTTAGCGGAACTTGGGAATGATGTTCTGAACTTCGTGGGCAGGGACTATCTACAGTAATTCCGCCAGCCATTCAATGGGGTGCAGGGTTGTTTTTCCGGCGGCGTGCTGTATCTGGTGGCGGCAGGAGGTGCCGGCGGCGAGGATCACCGTGTTCGCGGAGGCTTGGCGAATCGGGTCGAATTCCGTCTGGCCAAAGATTTTCATGGATAATTCATAGTGATCCTGGGTATAACCAAAAGCACCGGCCATACCGCAGCAGCCGGTGGTCAGAATTGTCGCATTACCGTTCGAGACGTTGCGCAGCAATGCGGCATCATCCTGCGTACCCCACAACGCCTTGGCGTGGCAATGGCCATGAAACAGCACCGGGGCGGTTGATTTCTGGCGCACTACCGGTGTAATGGGATGATGCTTCCAGCGACGCTGTACAAAGTCGGTGGGAGAAATAGCCTTTTGCATCAATTGCGTCAGCAGTTCGCCGGGGCCGATATCGTGAAGATGCTGCCAGTCATCGATCATGGCACTAAGACACGACGGTTCGCAGACGATGATTGCGGCAACATCAGGATCTAAAATTGCGGGCGTAAGGATTTTTAGCGTCTTGCGGATGGTATTTTGAGCGCTGTGCAGCAGCCCGTTGGAAATCATGGCGCGGCCACAGCACCCGTTGGTGATAAGTTCGACGCGATAACCCAATGTCTGCAGCACACGCGTGGTTGCAACCCCGATGTGCGATTCGTTAAAAGTGGTGAAGCAATCGGCAAATAGCGCCACCTTGGGGCCATGCGGCGGGTTGCCAACCTGCAAGTCGTTACGAAAAAGCTTTAGCAGAGAGTTGGAATATGCGGGCAGCGATCGTTGTGGTGCCAAGCCCAGGAGAGAATTCATGATGCCGCGCACCGGCGGAAGGTTTTGTACGCGATTGGCCAATCCGGGCATGATTGATCCGAGTCGGTTGAGTGTATGGACATTGCCAAACATGCGTGCCGCCAATGCCGGGCCGATTTCGCGGTAGCGCTGGGCCATGTATTCCGCCTTCAGCCGGGCGATATCCACACTGCTGGGGCATTCGGTTTTACAGGCTTTGCAGGACAGGCAGAGGTCCAGCGTTTCCAGCGTGCCGGCATCGGTCCAGTTCGGGCGGTCGGAAGTTCCAAGGATACTGCCGCGCAACGCGTTGGCGCGTCCACGCGGCGAATGCCGTTCATCAAGCGTTGCGCGATAGGAAGGACACATTGTTCCGCCGGAGGTCTTCCGGCAAAAACCGGCACCGTTGCACATTTCCACGGCACCGGAGAACGATTCCTGATCGGAGTAATCAAAATATGTCGGCACGCCCAATAGGTGTGTTTTTCGCTGGGCCTGTTGCCGCAGATGGGTGGTGATGGTCTCCAGATTGCCGGTGTTGACGATCATGCCGGGATTCAGAATTCCGGCGGGATCAAAAATCGCTTTTATTTCGGCAAATGCCCGCATGAGGACCGGGCCAAAATATTCCAAAAGGAGCGGTCCCCGCACGCGACCGTCGCCATGTTCACCGGACATTACGCCGCCGCAATCGCGGGCCAGGCGGGCGGTTTCCAGGGCAATTTCCTGCATGGCACGCTGATCCGCGGGATCATGTAAGTCCAGCATGGGGCGGACATGGAGCACCCCGACCGAAGCGTGGGCGTAAAAGGCGGCGCTGGTGCCATGGGATTCGACAATGGTTTTGAAACGCCGGATAAATTCCGCCAGTCGCTCCACCGGGATGGCGTTATCTTCGACAAAGGTGATGGGCTTGCGTTTGCTGGATAGCGCGTGCAAAAGCGCCTCGGCACTTTTGCGCAGTGTCCAGGCCTGATTCATTTCGGTGGGTTGTCGGAAAATGCGGGCCGCGGGTGCGGCCAGCGCGGGGTGGGCGAGACGGTCGTCGAGTTCGGCGGCGGATGTTTCCCCCTGATATTCCACATACAGCACGGCGGCGGGGAGTTTACCGTTGATCAGCGGTAAAACATCCAATTGGCGGCGCGTCTCGGAATTGCCCTGCGCGGCCTGCAATACTACAGCGTCAAGCAATTCCACGGCGCTGGGTTGGGTATCCAAAATCGGCAGCAGTTGGTCTAGTGCCTGTTCCAGGCTGTTAAATGCCAGAAGTGCCAGACCCCGCGCCGCGGGAATTTTATGCAATTTCAACCGCGCAGCGGTGATGACGGCCAGCGTGCCTTCACTGCCACAAAGCAATCCGGTCAGGTCCAAATCTTCCGCTGCTATGCCCGCGTCCAATTGGCGGAGAATCAAATCCAGCGAATATCCGGCGTTGCGGCGGATAAGTTTTGGGAAGCGTTCCCTGATGAGGGCGGCATGTTGTTCGACGACGGTCATTACTTGCCGGGCCAGTTTCAGTGCCACTGGATCATGTCGTCCGGCACCAGCGCTTAGCGACAACGAGTGTCCGTTCGAGAGTACAACCTGTACGCCTGCAAGATTTTCACTGGTGCGGCCATAGCGAATGGACCGTGCCCCGGCGGCGTTGTTACCGATGCAACCGCCCAACGCCGCTTGCGCCGTGGTAGCCGGATCCGGAGCGAAAAACAGTCCGGCCGCCGCGAGTTCACGATTAATCTGATCGATGCTCATGCCAGCTTGCGCGACGCAGGTCTGTTGCTCGGTATCGACTGCCGTCAGGCCCCGGAATTGCGGGGATAAATCCAATACCATCGCACGGTTGGTACATTGACCGGCCAGGCTGGTGCCACCGCCGCGCGGCAAAACCGGAATATCTTGCCGCCGACAAAAATTCAGAAGCGTTACAATGTGCTCTACGGAAGCAGGAATCACCACCCCCAGTGGCATAACTTGATAAAGCGAAGCATCCGTGGCATATAAAAGGCGATCATGCCCGGTAAGCCGCAATTCGCCCACATCGAGGCGTTGTAACGCTTCGGCTAAATCGGTCTGATTCACTTGCACATCTGCAACAACGGACAACGAAATATCTGAATTTTCCATAACGGGCCGCATGATAATCGTTCTCGTGAATTGGTGGAAGCGAAACCCTTAGGCAACTTGAATGGAATGGACTCAGTCTTCGCCGGGGATTATCCTGCGACAACGCTTTTACCATACCGCGCAAATGGTGGATGCAGGTGGTTCCTTGTTGCCTGGCGGAGGTCCTGGATTGTGTGGAATTCTTAGACTCGCGGATGCCCAGTCAGCCCAACAATAACAGCGACAAACGCGAAGATTAAAACATGTTTTGGCTGTGTTTCATAGTTTCTTTTCTTATCCCGATTCGGCATTTTGGATGGCTTCAACCAACTGCGATGGCAACAAATGAATTATGCAAATAATCATTTTTTTGCTTTATAAAATTGGGCTAAACGGGTAGAATGCATAATTACAATAGGGTATTTCTTTGGAGATTACATCATGGCGGAAAAACTTAATTCCAATGTGTCGGATTTTATCAAAACTCCCCTGCAACATTACATTGGGGGCAAATGGATGCCCAGCGGTGATGGTGCGGTGGATAATGTGATTAATCCATCGGATGGTACAGTGATTTGTCAGGTGGCCATGGCATCAGCCAATGAGGTTGATGCCGCCGTCAATGCCGCGCACGAAGCTTTTCCAGCCTGGGCGGGTACGCCCGCCAATCAACGCGGCGTGCTGCTGCACCGTCTGGCGGACAGTATTGAAAAACATGCCGGTGATCTGGCACAGTTGGAATCTCTGGATGTGGGCAAGGCGATTGTCAACAGCGAAGCATTCGACATTCCGTTCGGGGTTGAGGGCATTCGTTACTTTGCCGATTTAGCCCTCCATGCCCAGTATGATATTCCTCTGGCCGTCAAACATATAGAAGCCCGAAGCCATCGGGTTCCCTATGGCGCGTGCGGATTTATTTTCCCATGGAATTTCCCCTATGACCTGCTGGTCTGGGGCATTATGCCCGCGTTGGCGGCTGGCAACACAGTTGTGGTCAAGCCGTCGGAAGTTACGCCCTTAAGCACACTGTTCGTATGTAAACTGGCGGTGGAAGTCGGTTTTCCGGCGGGTGTTATTAACGTGGTCAATGGCACAGGCTCCAAGGCGGGAGCCATTCTCACGAGCCATCCGCTGATTAAGCGCATGTCCTTTACCGGTTCACCACCGGTAGGCAAAATCATCGGTGAAACCTGCGGGCGCAATTTGGTGCCCTGCAAACTGGAACTCGGCGGCAAAGGCGCAGCGATAATTTTTGATGATGTGGATGTGGACGCCACGGCGGCACAACTTGCCGCGGCTATTACGCTCAATACCGGGCAGGTCTGCTGCACAGCGACGCGCTGGATTATCCATGAGAAAATTCATGACCAACTGCTGACCAAGGCGGCGGCGATTCTGAAAGCCACGCGCATCGGCCCGGCGCTGGACCGCAACACGCAAATGGGGCCGCTGGTAAGTAAGGCCCAACAGGAACGGGTAAACCGATATGTTGAAAACGGCAAAAAGCAGGGAGCGGTGGCCGTGCTGGAACCGCAAAGTTTACGCATCGCCGGACATGAAGGGGGCTATTATGTCAGCGCGAGTCTGCTGGCTGGCTCCAGTGACAACGTATGTTGCAGGGAGGAAATTTTCGGTCCCAGTGCTTATGCACTGAAATTCCGTGATGAGGATGCGGCAATCCAGCAGGTAAACAGTCTGTCTTATGGCCTGGCCAACAGCGTATGGAGCCGGGATTTGAAACGGGCCAACCGCGTGGCGGAACGGATGATTGCCGGGAATAGTTGGATCAATGCCCACAACGTATTTGCCTATGGCCTGCCGTATGGTGGCGCCAATTTAAGCGGCATGGGCGGCGGGGTAAACAGTCCTGAGACCTTCCATGATTATCTGCGTTCGCAGACCATCGCCCGGCCACTGACGTGACTTTCTCGGGAATTCAGCACCTCCGTTTTGATGCCCGTCACAAAAAACACACAAGCATAGGACAGACATACGCGACTATTGGTTATCACGAACGAATGGGCCATGGCGGCGAGTTATTTGATATTCCGCAGTGCTACCAGGAACTGCAGGACGGAGGCGTTCATTTGCGGGTTGCCATGGATCAAAGCGTTGGCAATCGTCTTGGAGACATGGCTGAGCTTAATTTTAGTATGCGTCATCGCGAGCAGTTCTTGCGTTTGCTGAATCATAGCCCGCTGCTGCGTCGGCGGAGCCTTAGCATACGCCAAAAAGAAGGCTTCGAGTGCGGCCCGGCGTTTCATCGCCATCGCTTGACGTTGGGCGGTGGTCATCTTGGCTCGCCGGGACGTCATGCGATCAAGAACTAACAACACCGGAAATGCCAGCGGCTTCCTGCGGTTCCGGGCCAACAGTTTGGCCACTTCCGGTAATTTATTTTGCCGCGAAGCAATGGTCGCCTCGTGCGACCAAAGCATTCGCCCATATACGAATACCAATGCCGACACCAGCAACGCCAGAACGATAACCCATCGTCGCTTTCTTGCAAGATACAACAACTGCGTCATACCATGGCCTTTTGACATCTGGGAATCCTCCGGATGAAGCCTGGGTAAAAATCAATTGTGGAACAGCGATTGCCCGGAATTCGGAGACATATCCAGCACGTTTCCGACATGCCAGTCCGCGAACAGAATATTCACCGATCCCGGTTGCCCCGGCGGCCCGTGGAACGTGGACATGTCCGCCAGCACCCAAGTGCCGCCAGCCTGCAGAATCTGATATAAATTAAGGGAGTTGTTTGGCGGACCAATGCGCAAATTCTGAAGCAAATCGCCCGCCAGCAGCATGTTGTACTGGTAGCTGGTTCCCTCGGCGGCAAAATAAGAGGGATAGGTATGATTGGATTCAACATCGAGAAAAGAATTAATATCCGCCGGGCATCGCCATACCGCGGGACTTCCACGATCGTTCAGGGAGGGTACCCAATTAAGGGGAACAGGGGTCAGAATAGTGTCGGGTGGTTGAACATTACCAACGACGCACTGGATCGGCGGCGGATCATAAACGAGTGCCCCCTGCTCGGTAGGGATTGGCCCCGGATCGTTGACCGTTGGCATCAGTGGAGACGCGGGAAACATATCATGGCTTTGGCTCTGGAGATAAATCTGAAATTCCTGGCCAATGCTGTGAAGATTGGCAGCGCAGGCGGTTTTTTCCGCCGCCCGCCAAGCACCCGCCAAGGTCGGCAACAACAGACCAATCAGCAACGCTATAATGCTGATCACCACCAGGAGTTCTATAAGCGTAAAACCGTGACGGTGGATGGACATCGTTACACTCCTTTTGTTTTAGGATATCGCATCCCGCGGTTACTCGCGCAACGGGCCGTGTTACGACAGAAAACCGTCTGCAATCCACCCACTTATACGCACTATCCAACTCCATACTTACATTGTATGTAATGATTCCGTCCGATCACGGGTATAAAGGATTGAAACAAGGCTTGCTTTCACAAGGATAGCATTATGATGAAATGGTTTGTCACGTTGACCGCAGTCGCCCTTTTCGGTTTGGAATCGACAGCCAAGCTCACCGCCTCGCCGCTGAATCCAAAGGAAATACCGGCCGGTTCCCGGTTGATCGTGTATATGAACTTTGACGCCATGCGCTTATCCCCCGCGTGGATACGGTTCTGCAGCACCGTGGGGCGGCAGCCTGGAATCGCCGCCCGGATGGGCAGCGTTCGCAGTACTGCGCGGGAGGTGTTGGGAATCCAATCCATCAATAAAATTCACGATATGACGATTTTTGGCACCTATCAATCGCGGATATCCGTCGTTGCACTGGTGCATGCGTCCTTTAAGCCCGCCGCACTGATGGTCGCGGGCAAACTCTTTCCAAATTACACCAAACGCCAGTACGGCAAATTTACTATCCTTTCCTGGAATAAAAATCCGCATCGGACCATTTATCTTGCGTGTTACGGGAGATCGCTGGCGCTGATCGGACGTCGGCTCCGGAGCGTCGAAAATGAGATCGATACGCTTGATGGCAAAGCACCCGGATTGACGGAACACGCCAAGCTGCTCGCTGGGAGCACCCCGGATGACATGTTTTACATAGCCGGGGCGGGTATAAATGAGCTAAAGCTCGTCAGGTCGCCGATATTCAGGCAGATTGACCGCTGTTGGATGCGTGCCTTGGAAAACAAGAATAGTCTGGTGATTCAGTCGCAAGCCGTGGCGGCGAGCGTTTCCGCAGCTTCTCAGATTGAGTCGGTAATCAAGGGGATCAAAAGCCAGATCGAACTGGCGGGACTGACTGCCGGACAACACGCCGCCACGGCTGGAATGACCGCCAGCCAGCACGCGGCCATGGCGCGTGCCGTCGCGGTTGCCAATATGGTGCTGAGCGTTAAAGGACGAGTCGTGCATGCCGACTGGACAATTCCAAATTTGCTGATCACCAGACTGTTGCCCGCGCCTACGGTAGTTTCGTCACCGCCTTAAGGCCTACTCGATAAATCGGGGCGATGCCCAGCCTGGCGGGGGCGACGAATCGAGAGAGCTTATACCAAATGGAAGACGGCTTTTCATGGATGACCTGTCACAATATACAGACGAGGATATCGCGGGAATGGCCCAGCGCGGGTCAGTGGCCTGTTTTGAGGAACTCGTCCGACGGTATCAGGCCCCGCTGATGGGATTTCTGACGCGCCGGTTTTGCGCTAACCCGCACGATGCCGAGGATGTAATCCAGGAAGTGTTCTTCAAGGCGCATCGCTACCTGCACCGCTATAGTCAACGATGGAAATTCAAGACCTGGATATTCACGTTGGCACACCGGGAATCTGTCAGTCACGGTCGTAAAGGCCACAAAACAGCAGCCATGCCGCAGGACCTTCCGGGCCGGATTCCACCACCGGATATGGTGCTTTCACGCAAGGATGCCAATGAGCAGCTATGGTTGAGAGTCCGAACGGTATTATCGGAAAAACAGTTCGCGCTGGTGTGGTTATATTATGCTGAAGGCATGTCCCTCACGGAGATTGCGGTGATCACCGGGGGGACAACAATATCCGTCGCCGTCATGCTGCACCGGTGCCGTGGGCGATTGCACACTCTGGCGGATTTGAGCGATGAATCATCGGCCCGGCGGGTGCATGAGCGGCCACCGGCGTTATAACAATAGGAGTCACCATGAAATTCCGAAGAACTAATCGGCAGCACGATCAACTCGCCAGACGACTTCGCAAGGCCGCCGTCGGCTCAGCACCCGAATTTTCCGAAGCCCTGCACACAAAAATTATGGCTGGCATCCGCCACGAGCTTGCCGGGAACCGCACGGGTGGAGTATTCCCATACGGACGGCGATGGACGGCGCTAAAACTGCTGGCTGCCACGGCGGTTCTGCTGGTGGTGGTCGGAGGTTGGTGGTTTGGCGCGGGGTTCTCAAAGAAAACGGACGTATCTTATCCGGGCAGGCGCACCCCGGCGGTTGTGGGGGCCGGTGGTGCCGAGGCGTTGTATCCCGGATGGTTGATCAAAACGCTAGCGCAATTGACGCAGGAAAAACTTGAGCACGCCCGCTACGCCCATCTGAATCAGGATGCCCGGAACCTCGCTTCCTTTCTCACCGGTGAATTGGACATTGCGCCGCATTTGGGCATGCGGCACCGGCGGAAGGTTGGAATCCGAACCCGGGAATTGTTGGTTCGTCGTGCTTATGGGTAATCCGGACGCGGCGTCATATTCTGGTACCGCATCCGGAGTCTTGACATCCATGCACGTTTTCCGGCGACAACCTTCCAACGCCGGCCAAGCAACCCGTGCCCGAACCAATGGAGCTTTCGCTCGTCACGTTCGGCTTGGCGATTACGGTTCTTCGCCGACGCGGCATCAGGCTTGCGAACGTATCCCATAAAATATGGCCACACCCAACCAAGACCTAAGTCGATATGCCCAGCTTCTGGTTAAAAGTAAGTTCGGGGGAAGCGATACTGCCAATTGATGTATTATAAGATGTCGCAATTTTTGGCCCGTGAAATCAGTCGTCAAGCCTTATAAATATTGGGTTTTCATGTAATTTATCGCCGAGGCTGGCATAAAATCACCGGAAAACCGCAGAAATCATGATTCCTTATCCAGACTCACATTATAAATGTTATGGACCTTCCTTATATAGAACATAACATTCATCCGATAAGTAGTGCGCATGGCTGTTGGCGTAGCAAGATGCAATCCGAGAGTCCGGCAGTCAATGTGATGACTGAAGTTCTCTTGAGAATATCTTGGCCATCTCCTGCATCCGCTCAAAAAAAAGGATGCTACGTACTTCAGCATTGTATGGAAATAGACATGATCACCGCTCCGATAAACCAAACCGCAAACGCCGGTGCTCCGGTTCAAGCGTCGGCCATACCATCATCGACGAAACAATCCACGGTCATATTTGACCATGCGCCGGATAGAGACAAAAAGTTCCATTGGACAATACCGCTGGTTCTCTTGATAGCGCCACCGCTGGCATGGGGTGCGCTGACGTTCACCCAACCTGTCAGCCTGCCCACCCTGTTGCGGATACAGTTTACCCTGCAAGCCGCTACGGCCACGTTTGCCGCGCTGATCTTCCTGGCGAGTTGGGAGTCTTTTCAGGTTGAGCGATTCTTCGCCAGATTTGTGCTGGCGGTGGCCTTTGGCAATGTGGCGTTGCTGGCAACCTGCCGGCTGCTTTTTTTTGATGGCCTGTCCGCGCCGCTTAAATTGCACGCTTCATTCCAAGTGATCGATCTAGCCATTATCACCCACTTGCTGGTGACCGGGGCTTTGGCATTTATGGCGTTTTGGCCGAACAAACGGCTCCACCGGCTTCAGGTGAAGCCGATGGTGCGCGCCGCCGCGCTGGCGTTAACGGTGATAACCGGTGCGGCCCTATTCGCGTATCATCAATTTGTAAGTACCTTCGTTTTTATCGCCGCTGCACTGCCACCGCTCGGCATTGCGACCGCAGTCGGCCTTTATGTACTGGGAATAATCGCGGCGTGGCGTGGCCGGGAATCCGTCAGCGGATACAGCGGTGCCAACCTAATCCCGGCCATGGTGCTGCTGCTGTGCAGTGTATTGTTTCTTGCTGCTACTCAGCTTTGGACACCTCAAACGATATTGCTGGCCGACGCGTATCGACTGGCGGGATTCGCCTTGATTTTGCATTATGTGTTCATCATCGGGCTTCGCGAACCATACCGCCGCCTGTCGGCATCCCAGCGGCATCTCCAGGATAATATGGCCGCCCAGCGCCGGATGGAGCGGGCGGTCGCGGAAAGCGAGCAGCGTTTCCGGCAACTGTTTGAAAAAAGTCCGGCCATGATGCTGTTGATTGATGCTGCGGACGGGAAAATTACCGACGCCAACGAAGCAGCCGTTAAATTTTACGGCTGGTCGCGCTCGCAATTTCAGAACATGCACATCTGGGATGTCAACACGCTGCCGCGTCAGGAATTGGTGAAGATTTTGTCAGACGTTGCCGTCGGTGACGAAAACCATTTTGTGTTTCAATACCGACTGGCCCAGGGAGAAGTTCGGGACGTGGAGGTTTGCTCGGTGTGCCTTGATTTTCAAGGCAGAAAAATCGTTTTCTCCATTTCGTATGATGTCACGGCACGAAAACTCGCGGAAGACAATCTTCGGCTTTTTAAACAAGCCGTCGAATCGACTATGGATGGAATCTGCATCGTCATTGCGGAGGCCTCCGTGCCGAATCCGTCAATTATTTACGTCAATCCAGCCTTTGAGAAGCTCACCGGCTACAAACTGGAAGACATCAAGGGAAAAAATCCCCGATTTTTGCATGGTCCCCAGCACAACCAACCGGGGCACGCGATTATTCGCGACGCTTTACGCAATGGCCATGCCTGTGAGACGGTTCTTCTCGATTATCGCAAAGATGGCACCTCCTTCTGGGTTAACCTGCACCTTGCGCCGGTATGCAACCAGCGTGGCACAATTACCCATTGGGTGAGCGTAGAAAGCGATATTACCAAGCAGAAACAAAACGAATCAGAATTGGAACAACTGGCGTTCTACGATCCGCTGACGGAACTTCCCAACCGGCGGCTGTTCATGGATCGCCTGACCCAAGCGCTGGCGACGTCGCGACGCACCGGTCAACACGGAGCGGTGGTATTCATGGATGTCAACCGGTTCAAAAATATCAATGACGTCTGCGGCCATGAAGTTGGAGACCATTTACTCATTAAATTAGCCAAACGATTGGCTCATTGCCAGCGGGGTGAAGATACCATCGCCCGATTGGGCGGAGATGAATTTGTGCTTCTGCTGTCCAACTTGTCCAGCGATCCCAATACCACGACCGCACTTGCGAGCACGGTGACAGAGAGAATTCGCAAGGCGGTTTGTGATCCCATCAAAATTGGCGATTATGAACATGAGATCAGCCTCAGCATGGGCGTTACCATTTTTCCAAAAGGAGCCGATTCCGTCTCCGATCTGCTCAAGCAGGCGGACGCCGCCATGTACAAAGCCAAGGATTCGGGGGACAACTCCACCGGTTATTTCGAGCCGGCCATGCAGGCGGCGGCGCAGGTGCGTATGTCCGTTGAGCACGATCTGCGGGAAGCTCTGGTCAGACAGGACTTTCGCATGTTTTTGCAGCCGCAGGTTGATCAAAACGGCACCATCGTCGGCGCTGAAGCCCTGATCCGCTGGCGTAATAAGGAGGGGGGATTAATTTCACCGATGACATTTATTTCAGTGGCGGAAGACACTGGGCTTATCATTCCCATGGACACATGGATGCTCGAACAGGCCTGCCTGGCAATCCGGCGTCTGGAGGTGGCAGGAAGTAATATTCGAGTCGCCGCTAATATCAGCGCGCGGCATTTCCGGGTCACGGATTTTGTTGATCGCGTCAAAACCGCGGTCGAAGCTTCGGCAATTGATCCAGATCATCTGACGTTGGAGATAACCGAAAGCGTGTTTTTGAATGATCCGGAAGATGCCGTGAGCAAGATGAACCAACTCCGGCACACGGGGCTTCATTTTTCAATTGATGATTTTGGAACCGGCTATTCTTCCCTGGGCTATTTGAAGAAAATGCCGCTTTCGGAACTCAAGATTGACCGCACATTTATTCAGGATGCGCCCACCGATCCCAATGACGCGGCCCTGGTTGAGGCCATTTTGGCCGTGGCTCATCATCATGATTTGAGCGTGGTCGCGGAGGGTGTGGAAACCGTGGAACAGGTGGAGTTCCTCAAAGTGCGAGGGTGCCTCATCTTTCAAGGTTATTATTTTGGCCGCCCGGTTCCGGCGGAAGAATTTCTGTCCCAACTCATTTCCGGTTCAACCCCTGCCGTAGCGCACAGCGTTTGACAACCAACCGTGATTTGACTGCCTTGAGACAGTTAAAGACAGGCATGTACCTATTCAAAAAAACGCGAGGTCTCGCCATTTATCCGGAAATCGCCCGATTCTGCAGGTCTTAACCAGCATGTGATTGTTCCGGCCACAACTCATCGTTCCGATGCCGGCTTGCGCCCCTGCTCGGCCAGAAGCTGCTGCAAGTGGGCCAGTTGCTTGGCGCTGGCAGACCCTTCAATCGCCCGCACCGCAATTTCCTGTACTTGAGCGTATGCCTTTTCCGCCTGCCCCAGCAACTTGGTCAAACGCTCGGCCTGCTCCGCAACCTGCTGTTCCAGCGAAGCGATCCGCGTGCTCTGCACATTCTTCTGGCCTTCAAACTCCTGTTTTAACAGTTGCTCGCGCGCTGTGGCCTCCTGCTGCAGGCGTGCGGTTGTCTCCTTGATCACTTTGGCGGTTACTGCGTCCAACTCCTTCGGGAACGCCTCCACCTTTTGGCGTAGTTCATTTACTTCCTCTTCCTGGCTCTTCATCGTCTGCTGGCGATGGGCAATGTCCGCCTCCAATTTAGCCTTGCGTTCATCCCATTCTTTTTGAGCCTTGGCCATCTGGTCCGCGAACTGATCCTTCGCCTGCTGCTGTTCGCGCGAAAAACTGTATCGATATTCTTCCTTCTCCCGCGCGCGGCGTTTCTGCTCGGCCATATCGCGTTCTTTTATTTCGGCTTCGCGCTGCCGTTTCTCCTGCTCCCAGGATTGCGTAAGTGTGCCACTATCTTAAGTGTCAAACCTATGACGCCAGTATGCTTCAATCTGTTCAAGTGTTTTTCCTTTGGTTTCCGGCAATACCAGCACCACAAACAAAAA
>JAJZVR010000094.1 GCA_021847065.1 Planctomycetota bacterium
GGAAAAATGCGGGAAATATTTAGGATTTAGGTGCTCTTTTCAATGACCAAACGGCAATACCTGAAATCCGATCTGGAATCCAGGTGAAACACACCCAACGGTCCGGCGGAACAGCCGGAAAGCAGCACCATGCCATCGGTGCAGCGGTTGCTGGAACGGGCGGAAGTGATCCTGCCCCGAGCCCTCCCGCACCGTGGCGTCAACGTAGCCACCAGAAAGAAGCTGCCCTCAAGACACAAGAAGCGTTGATTTTACAGCCTGCTATTGCTATGCGAAGCACTGCATTATGCTGGAACATCCGTTCCAAGTATTATCGCGCGAATGGGCGCTCGCCCGAACTGGCAGGTTCCCGACGGTGTGGGTAAAGTCAAGGCGATGGCGCGAAGCTCGCCGTGTTTAGGAATTGATTAATACGATAGAGTAAAATGCCCCGCTGTGCCATTATAAATAAATACTGCACTACCCAGTATGTCTCTGCCGATAAGGCCATCTATTCCTTGTGAGGCCAGCGCGGATTCAATGACTGGCACCGATGTGCCGAGGTACATCGGGTTTCCATTTATATCTAGGAGAGCAAGCAACACATCATACTGATTGCATGTGTGTGCAACTCCGACAGTGGATGGAGTCCAGATGGGTGTCGTTCCTGTTACGGGAACTTGGAGCTTCTTGATAGCCATTGCGTCAATCGCAGTGCATGATGCACCGGTATCCAATAAAGCGCGAATTTTTAGGGGAGACGGTACAGGCTGTTTGGCCTGCATTAATGCGTTTTGCCGCGGCTCGCTCACGGCCAGCCATACGTCAACCAACGGGCCGCTCTGGGTCATGCTTAGGTTTATGTGGGGCATAGTTCAACGTCACGGGTAAAAAATTGCACGTTTTCAAGGGCATTAATTTGCTTCACCAAAAATAGCTTCGCAACTCCAAACTGCCTGTAACCCTCTTTGATCGCGTCGGCATAAGTATCGTATGTTCCCACAACAGTCGAATCTTGGATGAGTACGTATTTTCCCCCTCCGGATAACACCAATGCCGGTAGTTCACGTTTATAAGTTTCCAGTTCTTTCTCAAGAGCCATTTTCATATCTCCACAGGCTTTCCTTAGCCTGATCCAGCCGGTCCAACATTTATTATATGTAACAAATATTGCTTTTCATAGCAGTGTCAAGCCGAAATTAAAATTTAAGCTTTGGCGAGGACAGTAGCCGCCCATTGCGTCCTATAATTTATCCACCAACCAGCTCATTTTCAATTAATTCTTCACAGCGCCGTCAATTGCAGGTTGCATTAATATACCGTTTATCTTGCGGCGGCATTCTTCCCCCGTGGTGCTGGAGTGGCCAGATATGTCATGCCGATATATGGTGCGCGGCCAGCAGGGAAAGCGAACTGATGCGATCTTAAGACTTGGCAACCGCCTGCCGCTGGCTGGGAAACTCGCCCGAAGTAGCGGCCCGACACTACGCCGTATCGACCGACTTAAACGAAGACTTTCGACGTGCCACAACATCCAAAACAAGCGGCCCAATTTCCGGCCCAGTTGTGGCCCAAAACCCGGCCCAGCAGGCTCCCGCAGGAAATTGCAACGACTTGCAAACCCATCACGAAACCCGCTTGGATCAAGGGTTTTTGCAAGCCCGTGCCGACACATGTACACTCTTGCATATAAATGAGATGGGCCTGAATGGATTCGAACCATTGACCTCGTCATTATCAGTGACGCGCTCTAACCAACTGAGCTACAAGCCCGAACAACCCGATCCGCCCCCGCCGTCGGGCGGTCTATAACCACCTGCGGGGACTGGCTCGAAGTCCAGACCATTTATCATCCAACGACTTGTTACCAAAGTCAAGGGACCGAAAGGGTGTGGGCGTTTTTAAACTCACTGCAAACTGCGTATTGAACCCGAGCGAAGGCAACGCTATCATTATTATTAATAGAGTTCCTCGGTCGAAACGGTCCGTTGGGAATGTTGCACATCCGGCGGAAATCAGCTTTTCAGGAATTCGTGCAATTGCATGCCTTGGCGTAATGGCTGTTGGCGTGGCAGAACGGAGTGGCGGACATGAATGTATTATTGCTTTACCCGGAATTTCCCGAAACTTTCTGGAGTCTCAAACATGCGTTGCGCTTTGTCCGAAAGCGTGCGGTAATCCCGCCACTGGGCCTCTTGACGGTCGCCGCGATGCTCCCGCCGCAGTGGAATAAACGTCTGGTGGATCTGAACATCCACCCGCTGTCAAACGCGGACCTGGCGTGGGCTCAACTCGTGATGATCAGCGGCATGGTTGTACAGCGCGAATCAGCCAAGGCCCTGATTGCCCGCTGCAAAGCTGCCGGTCTAACAATCATCGCGGGCGGTCCGTTATTTAGTTCCGAGTACGAATCTTTCGATCTTGTTGACCACTTTGTGCTGGGCGAAGCGGAATTATCATTGCCGCCATTCCTGGCGGATTGGGAACAGGGAACGGCGCAACGATTATACCGGGCCGAGGGCTTCGCCGATCTTCACAGCACCCCGATTCCCCTCTGGGAACTCGCGGACCTGCGCTATTACGCATGTACCGGAATTCAGTTTTCACGTGGGTGCCCCTTCGACTGCGATTTCTGCAACGTGACGGCCATGTTTGGCCGACGTCCACGCACGAAAACCGCCGCACAAGTGCGGGCCGAACTTGAGGCGCTGGAGCGCAGTGGATGGCGCGGCAGCATTTTCTTCGTCGATGACAACCTTATCGGCAATAAACGCGAACTTAAGCGCGACCTGCTGCCGGTGCTTGTGCAGTGGCAGCAGGAAAGGGGCCCTTTCACCTTTAACACCCAGGTTTCAATTAACCTCGCGGATGATCCGCAACTGATGACCGCGATGGCCGGGGCGGGATTCGACACGGTATTTATCGGCATTGAAACACCAGATAACTCCAGCCTGGCCGAATGTTCAAAAAGCCAGAACCGTAATCGTGATCTGGTGGCCGATGTGCAACGCCTGCATAATGCCGGCCTGCAAGTGCAAGGTGGATTCATTGTCGGCTTTGACAGCGACCAGCCGAGCATTTTCCAGCGGCAAATTGACTTCATACAAAAAAGCGGCATCATGACCGCCATGGTTGGTCGCCTGCAAGCCATCCCCGGCACGCGACTTTATGATCGCATGAAGCGGGCCCATCGCCTTGTGGGAACGGCCACCGGGGACAACGTTGATGGAACCTCCAACATCGTGCCGACCATGGACCCGCAGGTATTGCAGCAGGGGTATGAGGCGATATTAAAGTCAATTTATTCTCCCAAGCAGTACTACCGGAGACTACGTACTTTCCTCAAAGAGTACCACGCGCCACCGGTACACACACGGCTGACTTTTGGACGTGTATTGGCCGGTGCCATGGCAACGTGGCGACTGGGGTTTGTTGGCAAAGAGCGCTTTCACTATTGGAGAATGCTGCTCTGGACCAGCCTGCACCGGCCACGGAATGTGCCGTTGGCCATTCAACTGGTAATCTGCGGCTATCACTATCGCCGCATCTCCGAACTGCTGATACCCGGCGGGATGAAATCATGAAAAGCATCACAACGCGGCGTAGGTGACAACTAAAAAGATTTACCATCCCGATCACAATTATTTAAGCCGAAGTCATCGGGATGAACTCTGACACGAAGACACGAAGTATTCCCCGGCGCGGTTCGTCTGCCTGTTCAGGTCATTGAGCCGTACCGCGCGGCCAGGCGGGACATTCGGGGCAGTCGATTACCTGTAACGGAGGTTGATTTCACGGTATACTCATTTCTTAAGCGGGTTGGCGGCGCAGGCAGTGGCGGCGCAACGTGGCCGGTAAACGCGGTGTTTTGGGTTCAGGGAAATATAGCTATGTCAGCTCCGGTGCATCCTTATGGTGATTATGGTGTGGCGTTGCGAACGCTGCGCTCCGGGCGGAATTTTCTCGGTTATGTTCTGTTTTTCAGCGTGATGCTGCAAGTGGTGGGATTTATCCTCATGCGTTTTACGACGCAGCCTTATCGGGCGAGTAATCCGGTGGTACTGATTAAACATGCGCCGGGCCACGGACCGGCGGGATTGTCGGAAACGCCCGGGGCCGCGTTCATGCGGGCCGGGGTGCCGGAAAGCCTGGATGTTTTTCCTGCGGCCAACGCCGAAGGTCAAAGCATTGAGAATTATCAATCGAGTCGCCTGGTCATGGGGGAAAAGGCCGGACGACGGCTTAATCTGCGGCGACAATGGCGTGAAAGTTATTATCTTATTGCGCCTATTACGCAGTTGCTGGGACTGCTGGCATCCGGTTCACAGGCGATTATTATTTTTGTCACGCTGCTGGTGATCCTGGTTGCACAGGCACCGGGCGTGGCCAATATGACTCGAAGTTTGATCTGGTCGGTCATTTTGCTTTTTATGGTATTTCCCTGGCAATATGTATTGCCGGGATTTCCGATTCCCGGCGTGCTTTACGGCTGGCATGAATTACACAACACTCTGGCGTTGGCGTTTCTGCCGCCGCCGGGGCATGGCATTTCGTTTGATCAGCGTATTTTAATTGTGGGAAGATACGTGCTATGGCCAGTGCTGGCGCTGGTGGTGATGCTGGTAACCGCCGAGCGGTTTCGTGCCGGCGTGCGTCTGGCGATCGGGCATCCGCTGCAGAGCATGATGCTGGGTGAAAATCGTGGCAGCGCCGCTGCGGCACCGCGCAATACGCCAGCGCCCGGGGTACCGGGGGCGAAGAATTGAAATGGTTCAGAGAGTTGACAGTTCGTGCAAGCGACAGCGCTTTGCCCTATACTTTTCGCCCATGAGATGGTTGATGAAATACCGCCCGTATACGTGTATACCGCTTTGGCCGAGGACTGCTGTTCCGGCGCTCTTGCTGGTGTTGCTTTTAACCCTTGGCTCCCGGTGCCCAGCGGTGGCGATCCTGCCAAAGCCCACAGCATCCTGGCTGTTGCAAAATGGGGTGTGGGTTCCGCTGGTGGCACCAAACCCCGATACACCGCCGGGGCAGGTAGCGGAAATGATTGCGGAATTGAATTCAGGCCACCCGAAACACATCCCCAAACAGGCCCGGCGCTGGATGAAAGCGAATAAAAACAATCCGTTGGCACCGGAAGTGCTGTTGCTGCGTGGCGATGCGTACAATGCCATGGGCGCAAAATACACCGCCTTGTTTGCCTATGAAGACCTGCTGGATAATTACCCGACAAGCCCGCTATATGGCCCCTGCCTGCGGCGCGAATACAACATCGCGTGCGCATTTCTCCGCGGATACAAACGCACATTTCTGGGCATGCGTATTTTGCCGGTAAGCGGTGATGCTCTGGAGCTTTTACGCCGTATTCAAGATCGGCAGCGCGGATCACCATTGGCGGAGTTGGCGGGCATTCGTGTGGCGGATTATTATTACAGCGAATCACGTTTTAACCGGGCTTTTCAGTCTTATCAGGACTTCCTGAGGCGATATCCGTACAGCCAGTTTGTGGTGAAGGCAACAATTATGGAAGTGCAATGCCTGTTGGCCACTTTCCGTGGGGTAAAATTCGACCTCACGCCATTACGCAACGCCGATGCGCAGCTTGAAACGCTCACGCAGGAATATCCGCACTTTGCACAGATATTGCAGGTTAAATCATTGGAAGAACGCATTTACCAGATTGAAGGCCACAAGGAACTGGAAATTGCCCGGTTTTACATTCGCTTCAGCAAACCATCGGCCGCCAAATATTATTACAATCGGGTTATTAATGACTGGCCAGATACGCGATGGGCACACCTAGCCAAAAAAGAACTTGTGGAGCATTTTGGGGCGGAGGCGATCAAGTGATCATAACGCACAAATCCATTCGCAGGGGGCCAAGCATTGCAGGACTGCTTTTGCTGACGCTGCTGGTAATGCTGCCGGCGGGATGTGGATATACCATGAAATCCATTTATCCGTCGGGCATTCACACGGTCGCGGTGCCGATCTGGAAAAACAGCACCTTCCGCAGAGGGCTGGAATTCCGCCTCACGGAAGCCATTGATAAAAACATTGAATCCCGAACACCGTATCGATTGGCACCAATTAATCAGGCGGATACAGAATTAACCGGTACGATTGTCAGCGCAAGTGAAGGCATATTAAGCAGCAGCTTTCAGACGAATTTGCCTCAGGAAACGCAAATTACAATTGTGGTAAATTTTACCTGGCGGAATTTGCGGACCGGCGCGGTGCTTTCACGCCGGGTTAATTTTGCGGCGTCGAGCACGGAAATTCCGCAAATCGGCCAGCAACTGCCGGACGCGGAACAGATGGCGGTGGAGCGCATGGCGCAGGCGGTAGTCAATCAGATGCAGAAGTCGTGGTAGCGCCCCTGTTATTCAGTAACATCGGTACATTCAACGAAATATGGAGGGAGCAAATAAAAAAGGCCCACCGTTTGGGGGCCTGGAAGAGGGGAAGTCACAGGAGAAACAGGTGTACCGGGGCGAAACGCCACAGGTTCACTTTTTCTTCTTGTCCTTCTTGGGTTTCTTGACTTCCTTCTTCTGACTGTTGTTGCCCTTGGCCATAGCAGGACTCCTTATATGGGACTAAAAAAACATAAACACATCGCCACGCGACGATGTGTGTTCACGACACCGAAGAGTAAACTGTAAACAATAGTAACCTATCGGCGCATAAACGCCAGCGAAAAATGAATGCTGGTAATCTCGATACCGCGCGACGCATCACAAATCATCAAGGCGATGCCCGTAAACAGTTATCAATTTCAAACCATCAATATTAGATTTGAGATATAAAAATCACTTCTTGCCGCCGCCGGTCAGCACGCGCAGAGCGATGCGGATAGGGTCGTAATATTTATCCACCACGCGCTCTTTAAGGGGAATAATCGCGTTGTCGGTAATGTGGATTTCTTCGGGGCACACTTCCGTACAGCATTTGGTGATGTTGCACAACCCGATACCGCCTTCGTCTTTGAGTAACGCGGTGCGGTCCAGAGAATCCAGCGGGTGCATTTCCAGACTTGCCACACGCACCAGGAATCGTGGGCCGAAAAATTTGTCTTCCAGATCATGTTCCCGCAGAACATGGCATACGTTCTGGCAGAGAAAACATTCAATGCACTTGCGGAATTCCTGCGATCTATCCACATCCCGCTGCTGCATAAGCCAGTTGGTATCCGGCTTGGGTGTGAACGGCGGAATTTTTTTATTGACGGTGTAATTCCATGAAACGTCGGTTACCAGATCACGGATAAGGGGAAATGCCTTCATGGGCTGCACGGTGATGGTCTGTCCCTCCACGAAATCATCAAGGCGGGTTTTGCACATCAGCCGCGGTTTGCCATTGACTTCCGCGCTGCACGATCCGCATTTGGCGGCCTTGCAGTTCCAGCGGCAGGCTAAATCATGCGCCTGTTCGCGCTGAATCTGATGGATGGCATCAAGCACAACCATGCCGTCCTGAACATCCACGGTGTAGTCAACCAATTGGCCGCCGGTTTTATCTCCGCGCCATACTTTGAATAATCGCGTGCTCATTTTTTTTCCTTGGCTTTCTTTTCATCAACCAGCGGCAGAAGGTCCTGCGTTTTGACCACCGGACACGGCTCAACGAGCATAACATCCCCGTTTTTCCGGGAGACAATATTATGCTCGCCCCAATAATCATCATATTTGGGATAATCCAGGCGGCTGTGGGCACCACGGCTTTCTTTCCGCATTAACGCGGCCCGGGTGATAGCCTCCGCGCAAATCAGCATGTTGCGCAGGTCTTTGCATAAATGCCAGCCCGGATTGTACATCCGCTGGCCTTCATTAATGCCTACATTGACGACGCGTTTCTTGAATTCTTCCAGTTTGGATACTGCTGTGGTCAAATCATTTTCTTCGCGGAATATGCCCACGAGGCTGTGGAGCATGGTTTGCAGTTCAATATGCAGCTTGTATGGATCTTCCGCATTGGGACGCCCAAAAAAGCCGGTCATTTCATTGGCGGCACTTTCCACCTGCGCATTATCAATGCGTGCCGCGGGAGCGGCTTTGGCGTGTTCCGCCGCCGCCGCGCCAACGCGCCGGCCAAATACGATCAGATCAGATAACGAATTACCCCCCAGGCGATTGGCCCCGTGCATTCCACCGGAACATTCACCGGCGGCAAACAGTCCCGGCACGCGGCTGGCACCGGTTTCGGCATCCACTTTGATGCCTCCCATGGCGTAGTGGCATGTCGGGCCGACTTCCATCGGCTCTTTGGTAATGTCCACATCCGCGAGTTCCTTGAATTGATGATACATGCTGGGGAGCTTTTTCTTAACATATTCCGCACCACGATGGGAAATATCCAGGAAACAGCCGCCATGTGGAGATCCGCGGCCTTCTTTTACTTCCGTATAAATGGATCGGGCGACCACATCGCGCGTGGATAATTCCATGCGCTTGGGGTCATATTTTTCCATGAAGCGTTCACCCTTGCTGTTGCGCAGAATACCACCTTCGCCACGCACAGCTTCAGTGACCAGCAACCCCTGAACGCCCGGCGGCCAGACCATTCCGGTGGGATGGAATTGCACAAATTCCATATCCACAAATTCCGCACCAGCTTCAAAACCCAGTGCGTGGCCATCGCCCGTGCCTTCCCACGAGTTGGATGTAATTTTGAAACACTTGCCCAAACCGCCAGTGGCCAAAATAATGGATTTAGCCTTAAAGACCACAAAGCGGCCCGTTTCCCGCCAATAACCAAATGCGCCGCACACCCGATCCCCATCTTTGAGCAATCGGGTGATGGTGCATTCCATATACACGTCAATACCTTGATGAATGCCCTTGTCCTGCAAGGTCCGGATCAATTCCAATCCGGTGCGGTCACCAACGTGGGCCAGGCGCTTGTGCGTATGCCCACCGAAGGCACGCTGCATGATTTTGCCCTCGGCGGTGCGATCGAAAACGGCTCCCCATTTTTCCAGCTCATTAACACGATCGGGCGCTTCTTTGGCGTGAATTTCAGCCATGCGCCAGTTGTTGAGATATTTGCCGCCGAAAATGGTGTCCTGAAAATGCGTTCGCCAATTGTCCTGTGAATCCACATTCGCCAGCGCCGCCGCCACGCCACCTTCGGCCATGACCGTATGCGCCTTGCCCAGCAGAGACTTGCAGATCAGGGCGGTTTTACTGCCCATGGCGGAACATTCGATGGCGGCCCGCAGCCCGGCACCGCCGGCCCCGATGACAATGACATCATGTTCGTGTGTTTCGTATTTTTCGTCGTAAGCGTTAATGAATAATCCTCACATCATGCCAGATACCCATAGCGCAAAGCCGGATATACAGATCGGTAAAACCAACTGAAAACAGGCTCACCCAAGCCCATTCCATGTGCCGTAAATTCAAAATGGTCACGCCGCCCCAGAGTTTGTAGCGGGCGCGGGCGGTGGCCGAGCAACTGAAGCAATCCAGTTTTCCACCCACGAGGTGCCGCAATGAATTGCAGCCGAAGCTGAAGCCTGTCAAGGCGATAACGTTAAAAAGCATGATCAGCGTGCCCAAGCCGACGCCGAAATGGATATTTCCGGCCTTACCGGTAAAGAAAAAAGCGCGAATGGCGTCATACCAGAGAAATGCCACGACAATCGTGGCCAAATACCAGAAGTACCGGTGAATATTTTGCAGGATAAATGGGAAGGCCGTTTCACCCTTGTATTTCCGTCCCGCTGGTTCGCCCACCGCGCAGGCCGCCGGGGAAAGAAAAAACGCCCGATAGTAGGATTTACGATAGTAGTAACAGGTGGCCCGGAATCCCAGTGGAATCCACAGAATTAAAAAAGCATAAGAGAACGGGACATCGATGCCCAATAAGGAATGAACATCCGGTGAGTAAAACGGCGAAAGATAATCCGCACCGTGCCCGGTATAGAGATAATTCGTCCCCTGCCATGCCGCCCAAGTGGAATAGACGCCAAAAGCAACCAGCCCCAGAAATACCAGCAGGGGAGAAAGCCACCAAGTGTCATGCCGGGATGTTACGCCCAGGCCCTTACGATCCAGAACAGAGGTAGAATCCGACATACCTTCCCTTTTTTGGTGCCTAAATCATCGCGGCACCGGGCGAACTGAAAATAACAGCCCCTCAAGCAAGAGGCCACAATTCAGTTTTCGGCAGTTGGCTGATTGTATGAACCGTTCAAAGGTGTGTCAATTTACTTTCTGCTGCACAAGCGATCTGTCGCTATCTTTTTTGTACCCGCTCGTCTACAACCGCGTCGCACGGGTATAATCAAATGGTCAGTGGACGAAATTCGGCTCCATGCCGTGTGGGCCGCCGATTCGTCGGTGGTTCCTATATCCCTGGCATTTTTTTATACATTCCGATACCAACGGACGGTCTTTCGTGTAGTAGACGCCGGTCGGCGACTTTCGGCGGTCATCCACATCATGAACTACCGCAACTTTCTCCCACACGGCCTTCAGGAAGCGGTCTTCATCCTTTGTGTAAACCCGCTGCAACGCCCAGAGAAAATAGTCCACCGCCTGGAGCCCCGCGGATTCCGTCGAGTTCATCGACGCCACTTCAATAGGCGCGGAACACTCTATGCCCCATCGCTGGCGGAAATTCTCCCGCGCCCGTTCGAGAGCGGCTTGCAGTGCCTGTGTGCGATCTCGGGCGCCACGGCAGGCGAAATTAACCCGATATGCAGCGTTTGTATGCAGCAAATTTTTGAATAACCGGGTGACCATCTGATCGTACAGAGCGTTTGGATGGTAATGGTAAGATGCACTTTGCCTGTTTTTATTTCGGACATCCGCGGCAAGGCCCCGCTTGTCCCGTATCACCGCGTGAAAACGTATGCTTTCCCCAGCGAGTAGTTCAAAAACCATGCGGCAAACCTCAGGGATATCATCTTTGGCGTGGAAGAAAATAGTTGTCTTGCCAGCCTCAGATTTTACTGACGGTACGCCAGAGAAATACGGATCATCAAGAATCCGCACGCGGAGTTGGGCCAGTCGCTGCTCCAACCCCGCCGGATCCGCCACATCCAGTACGCCCAGGGCGAAGTGACTTGAGCATCCCTCCGTGCCCGCTATAACGTGACCTTTGCGGTCAAACAAGGTACCGTCACCCGCTTAATCCACGAAATAGTGTTTCGCCGTCTGCGGGGCCTCCTCGGCCAAGATGTCCTCGGTCGGCTTAATATCGGTCTCCGTCAAGTACTTAAATGCGTCACCATTGCCGGGAAATTATGGCCGAAGTGGCCAAAAAAATCGCCCAACGAACGCAATGCCTGCTTTATTTGCCGTGCACAGCGCGCCGCCGAACTCCTCCCGGCAACCATCCCGGTGGCCACTCTCCCGATTTCCACGCGCAGTGCCCACCCCAACAATTCCGCACCACCGCACCTCAAAAAAAGTTTACTCATCACTTACGACTCATTTTCCCATCCCAACGTGAACCACATTACCAAAAGAACCCGCATCCTGTCCCCAAACAATTTTGATCCGTGGCCCATGATCCGTGAAAATTCCCGCCATCGTCCCACGGGTCAACCTGTGGCCGATGCGTCCGGGAGTTGGACCAAAGAGTCGGTTTGTGATGTCTTTTACCAAGCCTGACAAAAATGGGCACACGGCGGGCGTTGAGATCCGTTGGGTGGCATTTTTCTCCGAGCGTAAAACCGCTATACTTCTGGGCTTTGGTTGGTCAGGAAAGAATGGAGTTGGTTATGCCCGTGTCCAAATCAGAAATAAAGCGCCCGATTATGTTAATTGTCCGTGATGGGTGGGGTGAAAATCCGCATCCGGAAATGGATGCTTTTAATGCAATCAAACTCGCGAAGCACCCGGTTGATGACCGCCTGATGCGGGATTGTCCCAATGTGCTGATTCATACCAGCGGTGAATGGGTCGGGTTACCGGAGGGGGTCATGGGCAACAGCGAAGTGGGCCACCAGAACATTGGCGCGGGGCGAATTGTGGATCAGGAAACCATGCGCATTACCCGGCGGATTCGTGATGGCAGCTTTTTTGAGAATGCCACGCTTAACGCCGCCATTGCTTTCGCGCGGGCGAATCATGGCCGATTGCACGTCATGGGCTTGTGTTCCGATGGCCGGGTGCATAGTGATCAGGAACATGCGTATGCCATTTTGGAATTAGCCAAACGGAAAAACTTTCCCGCCGATGGCGTATTGATTCATGCCATTACCGATGGCCGGGATACAGCCCCACAGGGTGGAAAACGGTATCTGACCGCGCTGGAGGCCAGAGCGAAGGAAATTGGCGTGGGCAAAATCGCGACCGTCGTGGGGCGATATTATGCCATGGACCGCGACAACCGGTGGGATCGCGTGGAAAAGGCGTATAACCTGCTGGCGCTGGGTGAGGGAGCCGCATTTCCCAGTGCGATTGCCGCGGTTGAACATTATTATGCCAATGCCACCGAGCCATCGCGTGGCGGAGATGAATTTGTTGTGCCCAGTGTGATTGCCGGTATTGACGGCAAAATTAAAAATGGCGATGCGGTTATTTTCTTTAACTACCGTGGTGATCGTCCGCGCGAAATCACCAAAGCGTTTATGTATGATGACAATCGCTTCAAACAGGAAAAAAATGGGGGCTTTATCCGTAAAAGCCGGCCAACGAATATTTATTTTGCCACCATGACCGCATACGAAGAAGGTTTACCGGTGCATCCGATTTTTGCCAAGCCGGAAAAGATGAAGGAAATCCTCGGCATGTACATCGCGGAAAACGCATTAAGCCAGTTTCGGTCCGCGGAAACGGAAAAATTTCCACATGTCACCTTTTTCTTCAATGATTATCGCGAGCCCCCCTTTGACCATGAAGATCGCAAAATGGCCGAAAGCCCCAAGGTTACAACGTACGATCAGCAGCCTGAAATGAGCGCGGCACAAGTGACAGATATTGTGCTGGCGTCGCTGGAAAAAGGCGATGAGGATTTTTACGTCGTGAATTTTGCCAATGGCGATATGGTGGGACATACGGGCAACTTACCGGCAGCCATCAAGGCGGTGGAAACGGTGGATGCGTGCGTTGGCAGACTGCTGGAGAAACTTCAAGCTCTGGGCGGTGCCGCCATTGTTACCGCCGACCACGGCAATTGCGAACAAATGTGGGATCCAATCCACAATTGCCCGCATACCAGCCACACCACTTATGATGTGCGATTGATTCTGGTTGATGACCGGTTCAAAGGCAGAGTTTTGCGTACCGGCGGATGTCTGGCGGATGTGGCACCGACACTTTTGAAAGTCATGGGCCTGCCACAACCGGCGGAAATGACCGGGAAATCATTGCTGTAGATTCCTCTCTTGTTGAACCATTGCTGTAAATCCACTAGTGTACTTCTAGGGTCGCACTGGCGCGGCCAGTGAAATTGTCTCAAGGGAGTACGCAATGGCGGATACTGCCGCGATATCTTGGCTTTTGGAAGTGGCCGTGGCCTCTTTTGCCGGGGGCGTTTTAGGATCGATCAGCG
>JAJZVR010000095.1 GCA_021847065.1 Planctomycetota bacterium
CGCTGGTCATCAAGCAGCCGCAGCGAGCAGGCTTTGACATTCAGAGCCTCGGTTACGCTGAACGTTACGCGATCAAGTGTTTGCTGCAGGCCGCGGGCCTCGGTGAGCATGTTCGATATATTGAAAAGTGTGGATAATTCAACGATTCGGCGGCGCAACTGAATTTCCTGTTCGCACAGGCGCGAAATGGCATTGGCCAGAAGATATAAAAACTGAACACTGGCGGTTCGCTGCACCAGTGATTCCTGATTGACCGCATCAATGATGGTGCGGACTTGTGCCGGCGGAAGTTGCAGCTTTCCCGCCAGATCATGAATGGCGGCGGCGCGCACAGGAGCCGCTTTGGCCGGCTCTATGACAATGCTGCCGAGTTTCTGTCCGCGGACCACAATAGGCGCAGTAAAGGGTTGATCCAACCCGGTATCCCCTTTGGCGCTGTGCGAGGCGGCAATCGCGGCGGAACGGGTTTGAAAACGCTTGCTCACCGTGGTGTGGGTAAGCGGGACACCCTGAGAATCAAGAATGGTCGCCTTCACCCGCGCTACAGACGCCAGAGAGTCCTGTATATCCTGTAGCGTGGCGGAGTCGATGTAATCGGTCAGGCGGGCTGTAGCTTCAAGCCCGGCTTCCACGGCGGTATGAGCTATTGCGTTTATATCGGCGCGAACGATCTGGGCAGCCGGGTTCAAATCGCTTTGCTCCTGGGTTTGGGAGGTGTCAAATTGCGTCACGGTTTCCCCGATCCCGCCGGGCCAGCGGCTTTGGAGCTATCCGCCTTTATCCACGCCTTCTTGAGAATCACGGGCCAAGGACCGCTGTTTTTCCAGTTCGCCCATTGGTTCAGCGTGGCTTTCAGCTCCGCCGTGCGACCGGTTTGATAATCCATGTAGGCTAATAAAAATGCGGCCAGGTCACTTTTCTGTGTGAACATCCGGCGCAGTTGCCGATGTGCGGCATGAAGCGACGTTGCCGGTAAGAGAGCTTTAATGTCATATCGCAGAGCGGTTAATTCCGGATGACGGCCAAAAACAAATTTCAGATTGTATGCGGAGCTCTGGTAAAGGCCTGCGGCAAGCTCAGCGTTGGCCTGTCCAACCAACGGAAGGGCATTGCCGGGCTGCAATTGGATGGCGCTTTGATAATTTTCAATTGCGGATACAAAACGTCCGGTTTTCTGATCGGCTTCGGCTTGTCGCATCAGTTGGCCAAAATTTCCCGGCGTTCCACCGGCCAGCGAGTTCAACATGCCGATATTTTGCCCGGCCTGTAATTGCGTTGTCAGCGTATTGGACATATTGCCATTGGTACCCATGCCGGATGGTACAATGGTTTGCGTCGGGCCATTCCGGGTGTTGATGACAGCAGGTTGGCCATTGCCATTGGAAACACCAATCAAGCGCTTGGACGTAATCGGAGCGATGGGCAGACCGGTAATGGGGTCGATGGTCAGGATATTCTGATGGGTTTTCGGCGTTAAGTTCGTCAGCGTCATGGCGGGTTTGCCCGGCAGGCCCGGCGCAGTGATGTTGGAAGCCTTTCCGCCAGCCAATTCCGACAGGAGTTGTTGATACAATCCGCCACCGGTGATTTTTCCCGGTGTATTTGGGGTATTCACCGAGCCGTTAATCGCCTGGCCGTTGGGGCGGGTGGGTTTGAAATTATTCGTATTTCCATTGATGGCCTGCGAATTAGTGATCTGACTGGTGCCAACATTAACTGGCGTCAGGCTGTTAAAGGAACTGCGGCTTTGCGATTGGTTTTCCTGACCGGAGACTTTGTTGCTTTCCGGTGATACGCCGAATGGATTGGTAAGCTGACCGGAGATAGGCTGCTGGACGCTGACTTGCCGCAAACCAAACAGCGGGCTGATTTGTCCCACCACACCACTGGTTGACCCCGTGGGAACGGCGGGTGTGCCGGGGGTGGTATAAGCGGAAACACCGGTTCCGGGCATAAGAGCCGCCGGGTTTTGACTGTTATAAGGCGACGTATACGCCGGATTGATGTAGGCTTGCCCATTGACCGCATACGGTGAATATGGGTTGCCGCCCATGCCGACAGGGGTTTGAACCAGCTCGCCCTGCGAATTCATCAGGCCTTGGGATCCCAAGGCGGAATTGACCATGGAACTTGGTACACCTGAACTAATGGCGTTCACGTTATACAGCGGTATGGCGGAGGGCGGTACGCTTGCAAATGATGACTGTCCAATTTGCGGAATACGCGCGAAGCTCGTTGCACCATCAGGCAGGGTCACAGGCACAACTTGGTAAGTGACACGGGGCACGGAATTGTACATCCCGGTATTAGAATTGGCATAACCCACAGCATTGGGATTCATCGGAACGTAGCCGGGAATGGGGCTGTTACTTCCGCCGGAACCAACTTGATTGTTGGCATCCAGAGCATTACCGGTTTGCACCATAACCTGCGCGGAAATGCGCTGGGGAAGGCCGCCAGCAGCAAGTGCTGCCATTGCCGTAAGCATCAACGCACCGGACCAAGTAACACGCCCGCGGAAGAAGCGAACGGTGCTTTTTCCACGGCGGGAGATTGCCGATAATTGAAGCGATATTGGATTTAGACTCGTTGGTTTCATGGTGATATCCTCTTTTCTGTTATCAGTCTCACCTTCATCATTATACTTCGGCTTATAAGAAAAGTTTCAACAAATGATATTTAATTTTCCAAATTCATCAGGTGTCGGTGTAAACAACGGATTAACACCTTGCTGAATATATGATAACAGCGAACGTTGTTTTCGCAAAAGGATATTTATGGCAATATTTTCTCCCAACTTCGACATAATTTACCCCATACCAACGATTTTTAGATAAAAAGTGAAGAAAATTCCGTCCGGGACTGGACGTTCGTAAAATGTTCTGTATATTATCCAAACAGATGCCTTACGGATTTTCTCAAGGAAGAGGTCGTAATGTTCCGACATACAATAAAGCAGAGTACCAGGATCGGTGCTTCGAGCGAGTCGGCGGCTTCTGCGGTGGCAGGTTCCGTCGCTGGCATGAAATGGAAAGGAGTCCAGAATTATGGTAATCGACTACTCACATTCCGCTATATCGGACGTTCCTGTGGCAAGCACGCCATGCCGCGATAGTTCTAAGAATTCCTCATCGGCGCAGCCGAATCAGCGCAAGGGGATGAAAATCTACCGCATTCAGACGGCCAAGTTGCTGGCCAATGGAGAGTTGGCTCTCGGACGGCCACTAAGTCAGATGGATGTGCCATTGTGCAGTTTTGGCCCCGGCGGAGAATATGTGGTGGACTGGTATGCGCACCGGTATCGGCCACAACAACTCGAAGATCAAGACGATTCTGACGGGGAAATTTATTCACCTTTGAAATTACTATTCCGAGAAATGCGTGATGTGTTTTTGGGAATCCATCCCGGTCGGCGGTATCGGAGCGAAGCGCGGCCTGATCTGTTCGAGCCGTGCCCGGTCTGCCGACAGGAGAGTCAATATTCACCTTGGGCCAGGACGATCCGACCGGCCGCAGCGCATCGAGCGGTCACCGGCGACAAATCAAAGGGGGCAGCAACATATCCGCAGCCGGTATTGGCAACGCTGCCGGTGCCGATGGCCAACATCGGCAAGTTTACACGCAACACGATGGCGGACGCTGGCACGAAAAAAATAACCCAATCTCATATTATGGAGAATACGCATGACACCAACGCCGAAACAATTGGCGATCCTTACCGCTATCCGCGACTTTCGGTTGCGGCAGGGCTTTTCGCCGACGATGCAGGAACTGGCCGACCAACTCGGCGTATCCAAGGTCACCGTGTTCGAGCACGTTCAGGCTCTGGAACGAAAAAAGTTGATCCATCGGGAGCCGCACAGGGCACGCTCTTTGACTGTACATCCGGCAGTGAAGCTGCCTGAGCCATGGAATCAGCACAGTCAGGCGACAGACTTTCCGATGGCGGGTTCCATTGCGGCGGGACGTCCGATTGAAGCGGTGGAAAACCCGGACACAATAAGTCTTGGAGATATGTTTGCATCGCGTTTTGGCACATTTGCATTGCGCGTGCGCGGTGATTCGATGATTGAAGATCATATTACCGATGGTGATCTGGTGATTGTTGAGCAGCGCTCAACGGCGCGTGACGGAGAAACGGTCGTGGCGCTGCTTTCGGATGGTGCCGCTACGCTCAAACGCATTTATCGTGAAAAAAATCGGGTTCGATTACAGCCTGCCAACAAATCGATGGCTCCGATTTATGTGGATTCGGATGTAACGATTCAGGGAGTGGTCATCGGGGTGCTAAGGCCATTTTCGCGATAAACTGGCGCAGCGGTGGCAAATCGGATAGCAGGGAGAAGTAGATAAGGTCCTTTTCGTAGAAAATTGTGGAGTGTTGCGATTGACTTTGCGGCATTGTGACGATATGTTAATGAATCTTGCCACTTTGCGCGGCGCAGTTCCGCAATGGGTGGTAAACGAGGTGAACACCTTCGTAGAAAAGTTGGTTTTCGGCCGTTGATGGAGTGTACATGCCCGCTAAGAAATTAAGCAAAGCCAAGCCGGTAAAGCCCGCCCGTAAAGCAATCATGAAGGCAAAATCCAAAGCGAAACCTCCGACGAAAGTTAAGTCTCAACAAAAGAAAGCCACAGGGAGGTCTTCCGCCAAAGCCCCCAGCAAGGCGGCGTATAAAGTTATCCGCGTTGGGAAGGCCGCTTCGCGACCGGAGCCAACACGCTCCGCAAAAAGCCGTAGTGCTCCAATTTCACGTCAACCCAAGCCCATTAATGGCAACGCGATCAACGGCAAATCGCATGGCATTAACGGCGCGGCGTCGGCGGGCAGTGCGACAATTAAAATACCGGCGGCAAAACTCTCCAAGGCGGAATTAGAAAAGTTCCGCACTCTGTTGCTGGACAAACGGCGGGAAATTCTTGGTGATGTCGGTTCGATGGAAAGTGAAGCGTTCCGGAATCAGGATAATCATTCCAGCAGCCCAATGCACATGGCGGATGTTGGAACGGATAACTTTGAGCAGGAATTTACGCTTGGACTTATTGAAAGTGAACGTGAACTGCTTAAAGAAATTCAGGAAGCCATTGCCCGCATAGAAGATGGATCTTTTGGTATATGCGTTGCTACAGGAAAACCCATTGGTAAGGCCCGCCTGGAAGCCAAACCTTGGGCGAAATACTGCATTGAATATGCCCGTATGCTTGAAAGTGGCATGTTGCCGCGTAATGGCGGAGACATCGCCGCAGCCGAAATGGCGGACGAAGAGGAAGACTGACACGACTTCACATTCATGCGGCGGATGTGGCGTGGCGCGGTAGATGGCCAATTCTTGTCAACGCAATGCATCGTAGCGGCATAATTCAGGCATTGTTGCGGGTTTAGTGGACAATCGTAACGTATCGGTTCGTAACGGGACATTAAATTTCTGTAAAACTTTGTGCGCTTGGCATGCAGGACGAATGGAATATCCGGACATTGTATCCTTGGCGTGGGGTGTGATCTTCATTAGAATACCATAAACAGTCGAAATGTATCGGCTGATTTGCATCGGCTGGGCGGCACATCATGAATCAACCAATAAGTTCAGTTTCAAATCCGCCGGACAAAGCTGATGCATCGCAGCCTAAGCAAGATGCCGCAAGGACGCCATTGGCCAGTTCCTCACCGGCGGCTTGGCTGCGGTTGGTCTTGATCTCAGTGTGTGGATTGACAGCGGATTTGTGGACCAAACAACTGGCTTTTACCAAACTTGGCTACGGACCGGGATCACGGCATGTGGTGCTGATTCCAGATGTTCTGCAATTGCGGACAACGCTTAATCCCGGAGCTGTGTTCGGTGTTGGGCCTGGCTTGGCTCCACTGTTTATTCTCATTAGTCTCGTCGCTATCGGATTTGTTGTGTATGTTTTCATGAACACGCAGAGGGGCCAATGGGTGATGCAAATTGCGCTGGGGCTGATTCTGGCGGGGGCCATGGGTAATCTTTACGATCGGGCTTTCAACCATGGTAAAGTTCGGGACTTTATACTCCTGCATTATTGGCCATGGATATTTAACCTTGCGGATGCCATGTTGTGTATTGGCGTGCCGCTGCTGATTGTCTGCTGGCTTTTTCAAGGTGCGCAGATGCACCATTCGCGCCAGGGGCCGTTGTAGTAAACCGATGGACAACAGCGGCGGGGTTGGAATGTTTGTCAAAGAGGTGAAAAACAATTATGGATATAAACTACCCCGTTGAAATTGTGATCGGATTGCTGGTGCTGTTGGGATTGGTTTTCCTGGCCCATCATCAGGCGGCCTCCGACAGGCCCAGAGTTCAGCAGGCCGTCGAACATGTTGTCCCCATGACACTACCAGCTCATAAATAATCTTGAATTTGGAAACGCGGATGAAAAACACCTCTTGGTCTGTTCCTGAACTGGTTCAACGCATTGAATTAAAAAAGGCGGTAGTGGGGGTCATTGGACTGGGTTACGTTGGCCTGCCGCTGATAAAAGCATTTTCTGATTCCGGCTTTGTAACCATCGGTTTTGACGTAGATCAGGCAAAAGTCCGGATGCTGGAAACCGGCAAAAGTTACATTCGCCATATTGCTCCGGCGACAATCCGAAGTCTTGTGCGGGATGGACGTTTTACACCCACGGTAGATTTTTCGCGCATGGCACATTGTGATGCGCTGATTATTTGTGTTCCCACTCCGCTGACCGTCAATCGGGAGCCTGATATGCAGTATGTGTCGGGCACCGCCTCGGCGATTTCAGCTTATTTACGTCCGGGCCAGTTGATTATTCTCGAATCCACGACCTATCCCGGTACCACCCGTGAAGTTGTTCTGCCGGTGCTTGAAGCTGGCGGATTGAAATCCGGAAAAGATTTTCTTCTGGCATATTCTCCGGAGCGCGAAGATCCCGGTCGCAAAGATTTTCAGACAGTGGATATTCCGAAAGTTGTGGGTGGTATGGATGCCGGTGCGCTGCAAGCCGCGTGCGCCCTGTATGGAAAAGCGGTCAAAACGGTCGTGCCGGTCGAGAGCTGTGAAATTGCCGAGGCGGGAAAAATTCTTGAAAATTGTTACCGCTGCATCAATATTGCCATGATCAATGAATTGAAGATTATTTTTGATCGTATGGGAATTGACGTATGGAAAGTCATTGCCGCCGCTAAAACCAAACCCTTCGGATTCCAGGCGTTTTATCCCGGTCCGGGACTTGGTGGTCATTGCATTCCAATTGATCCATTTTATCTAAGCTGGAAAGCCAAACAGTACGATGTTACGGCCCGTTTCATTGAATTGGCCGGCGAGTTAAATACTGCCATGCCCTATTACGTTATTGGAAAAGTGGCCGACGCGCTTAATGATGTTGGCCGGTCGATTCGCGGCTCATGGATTCTAGTGTTAGGACTGGCTTATAAAAAAGATGTTGATGATCTGCGCGAATCGCCTTCGGTTGTGCTTATTGAACAACTTAAGCACCGGGGGGCGCGGGTGGATTACAATGACCCGTTTATCCCTCGAACGCACGCGCAGCGGCAGCATGATCTGAAAATGAAGTCCATTCCACTAACCGCTGAAAATCTTAAGCGCTACGACCTTGTACTTATTGCCACTGATCACTCGGTTTATGACTGGCCATTTATCGTGTTGCACGCGCGACGAATTGTTGACACGCGCAACGCCACCGCCGGAATCCGTGTTGGCCGCGGGAAGATAACCCGGGCGTAAAAGAGCCCCGCTTCGGTATAACCTGGCGGCGCAAGTCCAGGTGGAGCTGCGCCCATATCTGCCCGGAGGACGTATTATCATCCGGAGATGAGCACTTTTTGGCAGGTAAGCCCACGCCGTGCAACATGTCATACGCCTGATGAGAACGCTCCGTTCGACTCGGCGCGCTTGCATCGGTATACTGAACATTCATTATGGATGTAGACCGTCGTGACGTTTTGAACTTATCAAGTTTCGATGCCTATTTGGTGGCGAAATATCTGGATGGCAGCGCCCGCGTCTGGCGCACGATCGGGGCTGTGTTGGGTACCGTCGGGGTTGCAAATTATCTCTTGGTCATTTGGGCGATGTGTGCGGGCATTCCCGAGTCGCATTATTTACAATCAGTTTTCTTGGCCATTCCGGTGTTACTTGGCATGGCCTGTATCGCCCGGGCGAGAGTCATGCATTGTGTGCAACAGTGGGCAAAATTTCCCGGATCCAAACCAACTGACATTCCGGGGCTATCGTATTGGGATCGCGTCTATGTGGTTCGGCGGATGAAAATTAAAAGTCGTCCTTGGTCGCTGGCGGGCCGAGCGCTAATCGTTCTCGCGGTGGCGTCCCTTCTTGTACCGTACCATAGCGGGGTGGGGAATCTCCCTCCGATGAGCCAAGTACCCGCTCTGCTGCTGGTTGTGGGCATTGCATGTATCGCGCGCTCCCGCTCCAGTCGCACGCTACAGGCGATGGCAAAGAAGCCTTTTGGTGATGTTGCCGCCGATCTCACCGTTTCACCTCCGAAGACCAGCGAGTAACAGCAATAGCAGCCATGCAGTTACGTAAACTGGCTTCCTGAGACTTAACCCGCGTAGTGTTTTATTGCCCCAACGCGTCTTGTAGATCGCTTACGGTGATAAAGCGGAATTGGCCGGCGGATTGCCGGGCCAGTTGCTGTAATTCTTTTCGTTCACCGTTGACGGATATGACATCAATATGTTGCCCCGGCGCACGGGCCTTGGCGATAAGTTCCGGTAGGCGGGAATCGGATAAAAAGACTTTCGCCGTTACAAAAATAATTTGATTGCCACCAAGGTTAAGGGTTGCCATCATGGCTTTGGCCGCACTGGTGCGGCCGTAGGGGGAATAATTCAGTAACTGATGTTCCGCACCGGCGGCCTGCAATGGATTCATCCATCCCTGTTTTGGAAACACTTTGAGGCCATGCGGCGTCCAAAGTGCAAATTTAATCTCATGGGTACTGCCTAGCGCGCCAATGGTGTGCTTCACATAGGCGGCTAAAAGATTGAAGCTGTTGAGATTTGCCGAGGAGCCATCAAGGCTGAAGATGATTTGCTTTCCGGTTAATGGAATTCCAAGAAATGATACGCTGGCCGCGGGCGCTGCAACCGGATTGCTTTGCGGAGCTTTTGAGCCTCGCGCCGGGGAGACAGGCGTGCGATGGCGGCTGAATACGACAACAAGCACGACAATGACAGCTACAACAAAAAGAATAATAAAGCCGGCCAGCGTCCATAGCAGCAGCGTGTTCCTTTCGCTTAGAGTAGTCAGTTGGGTCGATGGCTTTTTGGTAATTGGACGTATGGGGGGTACCTTCCGAGTAATCATTGGTGATTGCGGCACACCGGATAAGTTGTCAGGTACAGCTGGCTTAGGAGCCGGGCGGCCAGAATTTTTGGGCCGTGGTGTTCCTGGGCGCATGGAGGAACTTGTAAAAGCACCGCTGCTGGCATCTGGTGGAATCGCGGGTCTTTGGGAGGATTGATCGCGAAAACCGCTTGCTGATAAGCCGGGGTCTTCGTTGGGATCCCGCGGCCGGTTGCCGGAGGGGCGCACGCCGGGATCAGCGGGGCGGGTGCGAGCGGCATCCGTAGCACTGGCAGTGGCGGGTACCTTCAGCAGAGAACCGCACTTGCTGCAACGGCACACACCGCCGCGGAAACCGTCGTCAAGTTCCAGTCGGCTGTGACAATGGTAGCATTGAACAACGATGGCCATAATGGGTCGATCCATTTCCACAAATGTTTCCGCCGGGCGATAATGCGCACCCGCAAACACTGTTTATTTTATCATGGTTCGACATCAATGCGAGAAAATTCTGGATTAATCATCCGATGGAGGGTGGAAATGGCCTTGGTAGAAAGTCTGATGTCCGTATTGGGAATATCGCCACCGGCCAAAATCAGGCGGGATTGGCCGGTTTCTGATTGCAAGATCCATTCATCAAGGCCTAACGGGCCGGGCAGATAATGGACCACATGGTATCGCCCGGGGGCTGGTTGAACAGGCGTGACAAGGTGAAATGGATAGCTCGCGATGAAACGACGGCGGATCATAACGTCTATGCGCGACGCATGGAGAATAATATGCGCATCCATCGGGCCAAGAATGACTTTCACAGCGGTGCCCGCCATCATGGATCGCGGACGGATGCCGGGATTCAGCCGCAGAATCATGGCCGGGGTAATGCGATATAATCCGGCTAAATAATCCAGAGAATTTCCCGGTTGTACAGAGATAAGTTTTGTCAGTTCATCACCGGGTATGATGGCAGAACCTAACACACTATGTTGATTAATCTCCATGAGCATCGTACGGATGGTAGCGGCCTGTTTTTCACCCAATCCAGAAATATGTCGGAGGGCTGATTGTAAAGTGTGGCGGGCGGTAAGCAGGTGGCCATGTTTGAGATCAAGCCTGGCCTGCTGGATGTAGCGTTGTGTCCGCATCAACAGGCCGGGTGCCAGAACGTGGATTACTTCCGAGGGTTGGTTCAGTGAAGCATTTGGGGTCAGGGTTTCATCGGTCGGTTGACCATCAGACGCGTCAAGTTGTGGCGGAGTTGCATTTTCTCCGGTCGCGGCCCGGGTCGTGACGGAGGCCGGTGTGGAATGGTGCCGATGTAATGCGTTGAGCACCTGCTGCCGCACTTTAATGGCTTGCCAGGTGCCCCATATCACCAGTACACCAACAATAATCCAAAGCAGAGCATCACGTGATCTGGGGGCAGAGCCGGATTTGAAGCGAATAGCCATGCCCTTCACTGTACACGCAGTATGCACCTTTCAGCCAGTGATCCCACGGGAAAATCAACACAAAACCGGCAAAATCCGTTAAACTAAGGAGCCTCTGGGTGACGATCGGGGCAACCGGGCGGGTACTTGGATCGGCCTTTGACCTCGACTTGCGGGGCTTGAAAACCGGCATGAACGGGTCAGAGAGTTAACGTTTGGACTTAAGGATTAACATCATGGAAACACCGTATCTCACAGCTGATTTACCCGGAATCGGTGGGCAAATTAAAATTCGCCCCGATGATTTTATTGTCGAAGAAATTCCGCTTTATGAACCATCGGGCAACGGCATTCATTGTTATGCCCATATTGAAAAACGTGGCATTCCAACTCTGGCGGCGGTGAATGTTTTTGCCAAGGCTCTGGGGCGGCGGTCCATGGAAGTGGGCTATGCGGGTTTGAAAGATGCTCAGGCGGTTGCCCGGCAAACGTTCAGTATTGAACATGAAGGTCACGAGCGCATCGCGGCTTTAAAATTGCCGAACATCAAAATTCTTGCGGTAAAACGCCATACCAACAAACTTAAAATCGGCCATCTGGCCGGCAATCGCTTTACGGTCAAGATTCGCCGTGCTGAATGGAGTCAACCGGGAGGCTCGGTATCCGAGGCGCAAAATCGGGCGGCGGCGGTGCTGGCACGACTGTCGCAAACCGGTGTGCCGAATTTTTTTGGTATGCAACGTTTTGGCATGAGACGGGATAATCATCTGCTGGGACTTTTTTTGCTGCGTAACCAGAGTAAGGAATTTCTCACCCGCTGGCTGGGAGAACCGGATGAAAGTGTGGATCACGGATCGGTGCTGCAGGCAAGGCGGCATTTTGCCAATAACAATCTGGAATTGGCCAACGCCCATTGGCCGGGGCATTTGCGCGACGAACGCCGCGCGTTGAGCATTCTGGCGAGGAATCCGGGCCAATGGGATAAGGCCATGCGGGTTGTGGATATTCGCCTGAAGCGGTTGCTGATTTCAGCGTTGCAGGCACATTTGTTTAATGAGTTATTGCGCATGCGCATGGGTGAATTAAATAAAATCCTTCCCGGTGATCTGGCGTGGAAGCACGATATCGGTGCGGTATTCCGGGTTGAAGCGGCGGATGATAACGTGCAAATTGAGCAGGCCCGCTGCGATAAGCATGAAATTTCTCCATCCGGCCCGATGTTCGGCTATCGCATGACGCAGTCCGAAGGTGTACCGCTGGAAATGGAGAATAAAGTTCTGGCTTCCAACGACCTGACGCTGGAAGCATTTCAGGGGCCACGGGCCTATAAGACCAAAGGCTCCCGCCGCGCCCTGCGGTTTTTTCCAACAGAAATACAACTAGGCACGGGCACAGATGACGTGGGGCCTTTCCTGGAATTAAAATTTGTTTCACCGCCCGGCTGTTTTGCTACCGTTCTACTCGGTGAAATCATGAAAACGGATGTGCCGGAACAATAATAAGACCCTGGAAAGACGCTGTGGAACTGCCATAGCATTTATTGCATCATCGGAGTCGTTTATGGTTGATGCACAGCAGCGGCTGTGTATTTTGCGGGCCAATCGCAGTTTTTATGCCATGCGTGTTTTAGCTGACGGGGCGTTGGTGCATGTGGGCTTTGGCCCGGCACCGACATTGTCCGATGCGTTTAGCGCCCTGGATAATTATGAAGAGCCAAATGATGTGTGGGAAGCGCAGGCACGACGGTGGGAGTATCCGACCTTTGGTAATGTGACCCAACATGATGTGGCATTACGAACCGAGGTTCCGCAGGCGCCTGGCGCATTGCAGGGGGGTAAAAAACTATTGTCTGCTGAATTTGCTCCCCGATGCAACCTACCGCATGACCGATGAAGGGGATCATGAACTGGGACGATTATTCGGTGCTCAACTAGTGACACCGGGCATGCCCGGAGATCAACGCCATGGTCATTTCACATGCAGCCTGCGCGTCGCACGGTACTGATGTGCCGGGTCTGAACGGGGCTAATGCAGACCCGGAGCAGGTTTTTCCGGCAAGGTGAGTTTTTCGGTTTCCATGGAGGCAATGGGGTAGGAGCAATAATCTGAGGCCCATGCGCCGCTGGGGCGATGGTTGCCGCTTAGTCCGATGCCTCCGAATGGTAATGCGCTGCTGGCACCATTGGTTGGGCGATTCCAGTTAATCACGCCAGCGCGGACTTGATGATAGAACTGGTCAAATAATTCGCTGCGATCACTTAATAGTGCCGCCGATAAGCCGAAGCGGGTATTGTTGGATTCTTGAATGGCAGCATCAAAATCCGCCACACGAATCACTTGCAGCAAGGGGCCAAAAATTTCTTCATCTGGCAGATTTGGTACATTAGTAACATCAACAATGCCGGCCGTAAGGGCGGCGGGATGGCCGACAACGGCAGTGGCTTTCAGTATGGCGGTTGCGCCCGCGGCTATCAGGCGATCCTGTGCGTCCAGCACAATGTTGGCGGCATAAGTGGAAATTAACGCGCCCATAAATGGTTCCGGCGCATCCAACGGACCGCCGATGCGCAAGGTCTTGGCCATGGCGACAAGTTCGGGGATCACCGCGGTATCTGAGGGGCCGACGATTAATCGTCTGGCGCATGTACAGCGCTGGCCAGTGGTGAGAAATGCGGAGGCAATGGCGGTGTATGCGGCTGCTTTGTGGTTGGCGCAGTCAAAAAC
>JAJZVR010000096.1 GCA_021847065.1 Planctomycetota bacterium
GGTCGCACTGGCGCGGCCAGTGAAATTGTCTCAAGGGAGTACGCAATGGCGGATACTGCCGCGATATCTTGGCTTTTGGAAGTGGCCGTGGCCTCTTTTGCCGGGGGCGTTTTAGGATCGATCAGCGGTCTGGGCGGCGGCATTGTCATTGTGCCGGTGTTGACGATATTTCTGCACATGCCGATTGAACAGGCCATCGGCGCGAGCATTGTTTCGGTTATAGCCGTTTCCAGCGGAGCGGGATCGGTTTATGTGCGCGATCATATTACCAATGTGCGCGTGGCAATGTTTCTGGAACTTTCCACCGCCAGTGGGGCCATTCTCGGTGCCGCCGTGCTGGCCAAGTTTTTAAATGCCCAGACGTTATCGATACTCTTTGGATTGGCGCTGTTGTTTTCGCTGGTGCCAATTCTGTTGAACATTGGCGAAGAATTACCGAAAAATGTCAGCAACGACCGGCTGGCTAATTTTCTTCGGCTGCAGGGATCTTATTTTGACAAACGCCTGGGCAAAGAGATTTTTTACAATGCCGCCAACGTGCCGCCGGCCATGGGTGTGATGTTTATTGCGGGGATTATGGCGGGCATACTGGGCATTGGCGCCGGTGTGCTGAAAGTACTGGCACAGGAAGTGGCGATGCACCTGCCGACAAAAGTGTCCACGGCCACCAGCAATTTTATGATCGGCGTAACGGCGGCGGCGGCGGCGGGCGTGTATTTGCACCGCGGCCTGGTGTTGCCCTATCTGGTGGTGCCGGTGGCCACATCCGTGGTGATTGGCGCATTATTGGGCACGAAAATAATGGAAAAAATGTCCAATTCGCACATCCGTAAGGTTTTCGCGATTTTACTGGGCATTGTCGGCGCGGAAATGCTTTTGCGCGGATGCGGCATAAACTTTTAATGCCCCGGGCTTACGATTCCGGAGCCAAGATCTGAGGATGAATCCGAAATGAATACTGTAAATTCTCCATCACCCGTTGACCCGCTGCCGCCGGGTGGCAATCCACCTCATGCACCGGCAAAAGACGAATTTATTATTCAGGATGCAGCCGCCTGGGTATTGCGTGTTGGTGTGATACTTAGCGTTGCGGTGATGATCCTGGGCTTGACGATCAGCTTTATTCATGCGCCGCCTACGGTAAAGCAAATGCGGCATGTGGTCTTCACCACCAATCCGATGCTGATGTATCAGGGCGTTATTCATGGTCAGGGCAAAAGCATTATCGATCTTGGACTGCTGCTGCTGGTATTAACACCCATTACCCGCGTTGCGGTATCCGTGGTGCTTTTTGCGGTTGTGGATCATGATTGGTTTTATACCTGGGTTACGCTGGCGGTGCTGCTGCTGACGCTGATTTCACTGCTGTTTTTGCATTAAATGTTTTTTTACCAGGCGCTGCCGCGGGAGCTGCTCACAAGGCGGCGCGGGAACCCTGCATCAACTTTTTGCGGCCCGTGCGTATCATTTTTTCCATTTTCTTCAGCGGTTTCCAGATACGATTCCGATGTTGATAACGGGAGAGCAAACGCTGATGTTGCGACGCACCGGCGATCAGGCAGCGGTGAATGTCCGCATAGCGGCGCGAGATCAGTGACCACTGATGTGAAAAGGCGGGGGCAGCGAGTTGATCATGGGCTGCCATGCGTACACATTCATACAGATCAAAAAAAATACTCGGATCAGCAAAGGTGGCCCGCAATTGCTGCAGGCTATAACTGCTGCCGCGCAGATTTTCAGACAGAAAATTCTCCGCAAAATCTTCAATGTTCCGCTCTTGCTGCGGACCGGCGGGCAAATCCAACGCATTGGCCATGCGGAGCAACTGGATTGAAGCCTGTCCGAAAAGTTCATCGTAATCAACAAATACCGAATTGCTCTGCAAGGTTTCGGAAACCGCGCTGTACATATTTTCCAGCCACAAAACAAATGCGGATTCTCTATCCGCCAGGCCGCAGCGATCCAGTGATTCGGCAATGCTAAGCGGATTTCTTACAGAAATAACATAGCTCGGCTGCACGTTTAGCCGCTGAAAAATGATTTTCCATATCGGCAGCAGGCGACCAATATGCGGGTCTTTCAGGCCCCACAGGGCGTAATGGTTAAATTGTTTGTGCAGATACGCAGTGGTTTTAGCGATGAGATTTTCGCACTGCGGATGATCTAAAATGCTCTGGCAGTTCACACCGCCGGTCTGGTGCGAGGCGCCAATGAGATCGAGAAACTGCTGATTGAGCCGCCAAATTCGCTGGTCTTCCCAGTAGCCGCGCGGGTTGAAAATATTGGCGGGTAACAGATTGTTTCCCAGCGGCACGCCCAGGGCGTGAACCGCACGGGCGATGGTACTTGTGCCGCTACGCTGCATTCCCAGTACCACAATAACGCGATTGGCTGTCGGCATACTTGCCTTCTCCCGAAAAACCTTCAACAACTCAAAATCCAACCCCCATTGCAATGATGACCGTCATCACTGAACATATTGTATTGTCGATGAAACGCCGTTGAAAGCTTTTTTGTCAGCTTTCCAAAATCGCCATCGGCAACATGACCACAATTGCCGCATCAATTGCATGCAGGCAATCACCGCACCTGATCAGGGCGCTATGCAATGTTAAACACGTTGGAGAGGTGAAAGTTGCACCATTGGCAAGATTATCCCGCGGATACCACACCCATGGAACCGGGCTTGCCCGATCCAGGCATTAATTCGGGGCGGCCAATGGCGCGGTAAATCAGGCCCGCCGCCAGAACTTTGGTACTGCCGAGACAATTGCGGCCATCGAACACGTATTTGCCACGCATCAGCGAGGCAATATGTGGCCAATCCTGCGTGATAAATACCGACCAGTCCGTAATCACAGCAATGGCATCGGCACCACGCGTGCAGTCATCAACACTGTTGGTCCATGTTACTTTATCGCCAATCATTCGCCTGGCATTTTCCATGGCCTGCGGATCATACACCCGGACTTTTATCCCGGCGGCCAGCAGCGCGTGAATGACCTCCATGCTGGGGGCTTCGCGCATATCATCGGTATCAGCCTTAAACGCCAGGCCCCATACCGCAACCTGCGGGTCTGTCACACCGGAAAGCGATTGAATAACGCGTGTGGCAAAGGCTTTTTTTTGCCGCGTGTTGGCTTTTTCAACGCCGCTTAACAGGTGCGGCTCAAGCCCGAATTCCTGCATTTGATGCACCAGAGCGGCAACATCCTTGGGAAAGCATGATCCGCCATAACCCACGCCGGCTTTTAGAAATGAAGGCCCGATTCGCTTGTCTGTTCCAATTCCCACGCGCACCGATTCAATATCCGCACCGATGGCCAAGGCCAGTTGAGATAGCTCATTAATAAAGCTGATGCGAACCGCCAGCATGGCGTTGGAAGCGAACTTGGTGAGTTCGGCACTTTGCCGACTCATGGAGAAAATCGCATAGCCGCGATCGATTAATGGCTGGTAAATTTCCCGCAGCACTTCCATGCCGGCATTGGAGTTGGCCCCAAAAACAATCCGGTCCGGCTGCATGAAGTCCTGAATGGCTGTGCCTTCCCGCAAAAATTCCGGGTTGTTGACCACTTCAATACGGTGTGGGCTTTTGGCCACCTGCTGGGCCACCTTTTCACCCGTACCCGGTGGCACAGTGCTTTTAATAACCAGCGTTTTAGGTCCATTGGCGTGCTTGAGCACATCTTCCACAGCGGCAAACAACATGCTTAAATCCGCCCCACCCTTGGGTGAGGGCGGCGTGCCGACAGCGATAAAAACGCTTTGCGATTCCTTAATGGCTGACGCGATATCCGTGGTGAAACTCAGCCGCCCCGCCGCCGCTTCGGCCAGAATTAACTCGGACAAACCCGGTTCGTAAATCGGAACTTTTCCCTGCGCCAGGCCGGCGACGCGCTTGGTGTCCACATCCACGCCGATAATCTTATGGCCCAACGCCGCCAAACATGTACCGCTGACCAAGCCCACATAACCACACCCGATAACCGTAATTTTCATGAAAACTCCAAGTTTGTTGACGAAAAGGTTCGCCGGAATAAAACGCATGCCCCGCTGTGCCGGGATGTTTCTTCTTGAACAATACCACAAAGCAAGTTGTTCAACGCCGCCGGGGATAACCGGCCACCCAGATATTATCGGTAATTTTCACGATTCATTTGAATTTGTCCAGTTGCGCGTTTCTAAGACATTAAATTCCGGATTACAGAAAGTCTTCAACTTTCAAGCCACGCACACGCCGGAACTCGCGCAGGTTGTTGGTGACGACCGTCATGTTCTCGGCCAAAGCATGGGCGGCAATTAACGTATCCAATGGGCCGATCGGGGTTCCCGCTCGCTCAAGGGCCAATCGCACCTTGCCGTAGGCTTCGGCCGCCTGATTGCCAAACTCCAAGATCGCCAGCGGAGCGCAGAATTCCGCCAGCAAGCCAAGGTGCCAATCGGGGCGTGCGGATTTAACCGCTCCGTATTGCAATTCGGCCAGAGAAATACTGGAAATCGCGATGTCATCCGGCGGGTACTTGCGCAACCGCCCCACCAGTTCTGGTGCCCTGCCGCGTATGAGATCAACGCAAATATTGGTATCCAGCATGAAGAGACTCATGACGGCGAGCCTCGTCTGGTGCCAAGCGACCTTCGGCGCTGCCCCCGCGTAGGCTGGTGGCGCTGTGGCATGAAATCATCATCACATTTACCCAGTGCATTTTCCATGATATCCCACGCGGCGCGTCGTGGGTATAAAATGACGGCTGCACCGACTCGCTTAATGCAAACTTCCTGACCATCAAAACGAAACGCTTTTGGTAATCGCACGGCCTGGCTGGCCCCATTTTTGAACAATTTCGCGACAGCGGTCATGGATGGTCTCCTGAATATAGATTCCAGTATATATTATTTGAGTGGAAAAACCCAATTTCCGGATCGTATGCTCCAATAATAGGAAGCCACCCGGATATTATCGGTAATTTTCACGATTCATTTGAATTTGTCCAATGAAACGTAAAATCCGTTAAAATACTCATGGTGTGCGCAACTTGTCGGCACAGGTCTTTCTTTTTGGCCTGACGACACGCGCGTTTGGCGGCCGGTCGGATGATCTGACCGGGCAAGAGGTCCCGATGGTTATCGGGATGGGGTTACGTATGTTTATCGATGAAGCGGACATTGAAGTATTTGCAGGCCAGGGGGGCAATGGGTGCGTTTCCATGCGCCGGGAGAAATATATTCCATTGGGCGGGCCGGATGGCGGCGATGGTGGCGACGGTGGGAGCGTGTATCTCGAAGCCACGGAAGGCGTTGAAACGCTGCTGGATATGGTTGGGCGGCATCACTGGCGCGCGGGCAACGGGGAACATGGCCAGGGGAAGAAAAAGGCCGGCAGTGACGGCAAGGACCTGGTGATTCGTCTGCCCGCCGGCACCATGGTATATGACGCACTGACCGGGTTGCTGCTGGTGGACCTTGTCCCAGTTGGAAAACGCGCCTTAGTGGCCAAGGGCGGAAAAGGGGGACGGGGAAATTTACAATTCACCTCTTCCGTGCGGCAGGCCCCGGATTTTGCGGAACCGGGGGAACCCGGGCAAAACAGGAAATTAAAATTTCAACTCAAACTCATCGCGGACGTCGGCCTGATCGGAAAGCCCAATGCCGGCAAATCCACCCTGCTGTCGCGCTTATCCGCGGCGCGGCCCAAAATTGCCGACTATCCGTTTACTACCCTTAAGCCCCAATTGGGGATTGCCGAACTGGATATGGAGAGACGGCTGGTGCTGGCGGATATTCCCGGTTTAATTGAAGGCGCATCAGAAGGTGCGGGGCTGGGCTTGGACTTTCTGCGGCACATTGAGCGCACGCGGGTGCTGGTACATTTATTGGATATGGTACCAATGGATGAAACATCTCCCATTGATTCTTATCATGCCATTCGTGAAGAACTTTTTGCCTACAGCCCCAAACTCGCGGCCAAACCGGAAATTCTGGTTGCCAATAAAATGGATCTTACCGGAGCCTCGGAAGCTCTGGCGGATTTACGCAGCGCGTTGCCCGGAAAACAGATTCTCGCCATCAGCGCCGCCACCGGCACCGGTTTGAGGCCATTGCTGGAAGATTTATGGCAGCTTATTATTGCCACCCCGGCCAGTGAAGCGTTTGTGGAGGCACCGCCTTCCATTGCATTGAATCTTGATGGCCCGCGGGAGTCGTCGGCCAAATTGGCCGATGCGCAATTGGCGGCTGAAGTTGAGGCGATCAAGGCGGATGATGTTCGCAAGGGCAAATACTACCGACGTACCAAAGCGGATCGAACCAGAGACCGCAACAAAAAGAGACTTTCATAACATTATGGAGCGCATTTGTGAGTGTGATCGCCATTGACATTGGAAACACCCGGGTGGGTATTGGTCTGTTTACCGCGGGAAAAAGCCCCGACCCGGCCACGCGATTTAATCATGCTGATATTCAATCCGAGATGCTGGCGTATCTTGAGAAACTTTGCGCCGGCATATCCGATGAGGGGCGGCAGCCCGATGGGGTGGTGCTCGCGAGCGTGGCACCCGAGTGGACCAGCCGGGTGGCGGAATTGGTTAACAATCATTGCGGCATGACGCCGGAAATTGTCGGTGTGGATCTGAAAATTCCATTGCAGACCAGCCTCAACGATGAATCCACAGTGGGTGTAGATCGTCTGCTTGGCGCACTGTGCGCGCATGTCAATACCGAGCAGGCGTGTGCCATTATCAGTGCAGGAACCGCTCTGGTGGTGGATTGCATTGACGCAGACGGAATTTTTCTTGGTGGCGCCATTGCTCCCGGCCTGGCGCTGGCGGCCAAAGCCATGCATACCGGCACAGCGCTGCTGCCGTTGGCAAATTTAGATCTGCCCCAGGAACCCTTTGGCCGCGACACCATGGAAGCTTTGAATCTTGGCGCGTATGCCGCAACCCGGGGTGCGGCGGGTTATCTGCTGGAACGGTACGCTGAAAAACTCGGCCATTGGCCGCATGTTGTGGCCACCGGTGGCGACGCGATGCGCGTTTTTGGCAACAGCGGACTGGTGGATTCATTTATTCCCGACCTGGTCTTGCAAGGTGCCGCTCTAGTATGGGAACACCATTATCGCAAAGACAGCGCCGAATGACCAATTCACGTTCCTTGGTGAGGCGGTCATAGCGTTTCGCGCCCATGCGCCCTTTCCGTGGCTTCCACGACGCGGCACGGGTGAAAACATGCTGGTTTATGCCGCTATGCGCGGTAGAATATGCGGCGTACTCCGCGTTGGATGGCGGGGGTGAATGGGCTGGTATTGAATTTGGCCCAAAGACATTGGAAGTCGAGGTTTATCATGGCAAGCAAATCTGGGCCGCGACACCAGCGCGTTATGCGCTTATGCCTGGTTCCGCTGGGTTGGGCGGCGTGGTTGTTTATCATGCTGGCGGTGATGTCTTTTCACCCCTCTGATCCGACCATGCTGGCAAGCTCTCCGGTCTACCACACGCAAGCTGTTCCGGTGCAAAACTGGTGTGGCCCGGTAGGTTCAACCATCGGTTATTTACTGATGAACAACCTCGGACCCGGAACCTGGGTGGCCATGGCCATGATCGCGGCGATTCTAATGGTCTGGAGCATTGGCGGGAATCTTACGCAGGCGGCCTTTCGGCTTATCGGCGGAGCGGTGTTGCTGGTAGTGGCCAGCGGTCTGGCGAACCTGCTGGGTTGGGGGCGGAATTTGCCGGCCGGCCCTGGCGGAATACTGGGTGCGGCGGTTGGACATTTTCTTAAATTGCACGTCTCAACGGCTGGTTCAGCGCTTATTTTACTGGTTGGACTGGTCATAGGGTTGCTACTGGCGGCGGATGAAATTGTCATCGCCCTGATGCTTTGGATTGGCCATACCTGGCAAAAAGTGCCGCACGAAAAAATTGCCGACTCTGCCGGCGATGCCGCATCTGCTGCCGCGACGGGATTGCTTGGAATGCTGGGGGCGTTGTTCCGGGGCATATTTTCCCGCAAGCACAGGCCCAATGTCCGGAAAAAGCCCGATCCTCGCTCGACGCTTTCAAAGTCCGCCGCAACGGCGAATGTCGGCAGTTTAGCTGCCATTGCGGCCAATGTTGAAAAAACTGAAACTCCAGATGTTTCCGAAGGCAAATCGACAGCTAATTCCAAGACGGGAACCGAAGAACCGGAACCGGCTCCGGTGGTGGTCCGGCGACCCAAGCCCATTGTCGCGGATATGCTCCTGCCTTTTAAGACGCCGCCGGTGCAAAAGCAGGATTTGGGTAATTATCGCCTGCCGGGATTGGATCTTTTGGAAGATGCTGAACCGGCCAACACGGAAGGGCAGGAAGAAGCCGTCCGGCAAAACGCCAAGGTGCTGGAATCCTGCCTCACAAGTTTTAACATCGACGGTAAAGTGGTGGCGATTGACACCGGTCCGGTGGTGACGCTGTATGAATTGGAATTGGCTCCCGGCATTAAAAGCTCGCAGGTTGGCGCGTTATCCAAAGACATTGCCCGCGCGCTAAAAAGCCCACCCGTGCGATGCATCGACAATATCCTCGGTAAATCCACCATGGGCATTGAAGTGCCCAATCTGGATAAGGAAAAAGTGCGGCTCAAGGAACTCATGCAACTGGCACATGAAGACATATCTAAAATGGCTCTTCCCATGTGCCTCGGCAAAGATGCCTCCGGCAATCCGCTGGTGGAAGACCTGGCCAAAATGCCGCACCTGCTGATTGCCGGCACCACCGGCTCCGGTAAATCCGTGTGCATTAATTCCATTATCATGACCCTGCTGCTTACGCAGCGGCCCGATCATGTCAAAATGATTATGGTCGATCCAAAAATGGTTGAAATGCAGGATTATCGGCAGATTCCGCATCTTATGGCTCCGATTATTGATGACATGAGCAAGGCTGAAAGTGTGCTGGAATGGGCCACGCAGAAAATGGATGAACGCTATGAAACGCTCTCGGAAGCGGGCGTGCGGCACATCAAGCAGTTCAACCAGTTATCCCGCGAACAGATTATCGAACGTTTTCAGCCCAGCAATCCGGAAGAAGAGGCCCGCATTCCATTTCATTTGCCATACATCGTGATCATCATTGATGAACTGGCCGACCTGATGATGACCAGCAAGGAAGTGGAAGGCCATATTGTTCGCATTGCGCAAAAAGCCCGGGCCGTGGGCATTCATTTAATTCTGGCCACGCAGCGCCCCGAAGCGCAGGTGGTCACGGGGTTAATTAAATCCAACATGCCCGGACGAATCTGCTTCCAGGTCCGCTCCCGACTCGATTCACGCATCATGCTGGATCAATCGGGCGGTGAACTGCTTTTAGGTCAGGGCGATATGCTGATGCTCAAGCCCAATGGCGGAGCGCTGTTGCGCGGACAGGGAGCTTTTGTGGAAGATGCCGAGATCAGAGGTATCTGCACGTTTCTTAAAGACATCGCCCAACCGGAATTCCATCCCGAACTTATGCAGATCGGCGCGCCAGCCGGGTTGGATGAAGCGGAAAAAGATCCGTTTTTCGATGAAGCGGTGAAAATTATTATTGAAACGCGCCGCGGGTCCGTTAGTTTATTGCAGCGCCGATTGACCATTGGCTATTCCCGCGCCAGCCGTCTGATTGATCAGATGCGTGCCGCTGGTATCGTCGGTGCGTACAAGGGCAGTCAGGCCAGCGAAGTATTAATCACCATGGAAGACTGGGAATCCATTAAAGCTTCGCAACCCGCACCAACCACCAATGAAGCCGCCACCGTCCCGGAAACGAACATGGACAACGAGCCGTGATTCGCCTAGGGTAATGTGGGAGGGTTACCAACGGAGCGATCACATGAAGTTGGCACACGGACAAGAGCCAAACCAACCGCGCAGCATCGGCCACCGCCTCCTCTGGTCAGTGAATACGATCCTGGGGATTGGCTTGCTGTCGTTTTTAATGTTTCTATATCTCCATGAGGTACATCAGCGTCTTAAAGATCGTTACGAATCACTTCATGACCAAGCCGCGGTGATTTTGGACGGTGTTGCGGAATTACGCGGCCAAGGATTGCCTGAGATACAAGAATATGTCAACGCCGCATCCCGTTTGATGCGAGGCACTGCGGTTCCACTAAGTCATTACATCGTGGTGCGCGTGGGTACCGCGGTTCTCGAGAGCGGTATTGCCAGGCCGGCGACCGGGAGGTTTTATGCGGCGGTGCGCCGTGGCGCCCGATCGCCTACCCATCAGGCGTTGGCGGGGGCGCAACGGATCATGGTCGCCGATGTATCACAGGGCGACATTCAGTTGTACATTGGCGAAAGCGTTGCGGGTCTCGAAAGCAGAATTCGCGATCAAATTCTGCTTTGGCTGGCTGTGGTTGCGGCAGTGGGTGTTGCAATCACCGTGGTTGTGAGTATGGTCCTGGTCAGGCTAGTGACACAGCCTCTACAGCGGCTGGTGGCGGCAGTTGACCGTATTGGCAGGAGAGATTTTGATGGGGACATTTTGGAGATTCACAGCAGTCGGGAGATGGCCGTTCTCTCGTCGGCGATCAATGCCATGCGCGTGGCATTGGGCGGCGCACAACGCGAGGATCGCCAGCGCATTGCGAAAGCCCGGCGCATTCAGCAGCACCTGCTGCCAGTTGTTCCAACCGGAAGCGAGCAAATCGCCTGCGAATACAAACCGGCGGCGATCGTTGGCGGGGACTATTTCGATTTTCAGATGCTCTCCAGCGGGGAACTGATCGCGTGTGTGGCGGATGTTTCCGGGCATGGGGTTCCGGCGGCGATAAGTGCCGCAATGCTCAAAACACTATTTATTGCCGCCGTCTCACGAACCTCGGATCCGGCTGAAGGACTGACCATGATGAATGCGGGCTTTACCCAGGTGGCATTGGAGGAGGATTTCGCATCAATCATTTTGGTGCGGCTGAATTCGGCCGGACGAACGCTTCAGTATGCCAGCGCCGGGCACGAGACGTGTTACCTCGTGCGGGCACACGGGCCGGTGGAAGTGCTGCATTCGACAGGCGGCTTGCTGGGTTTGGTTACCCCGACACAATGGACATCAAAAGTGGTGCCGATAAATTCGGGTGATCGGATAATATTAGTCACCGACGGCGTTTCAGAAACAGCCTCGCCGGATGGGGTACTTTTTGGTCGCCAGCGTATACAAGACATGCTGGAGGCAAATTGTAAAGAACCGCCGAACGTTGTTGCCCAGCGGTTGCTTAGCGCAGTCGAATTGTGGCGTCAGGGCGGAGCGCAGATGGACGATGTGACTATTTTGGTGATAGCTGTGGGCTAATTCTGTGCTGCATTCCGTCCAATTTCTCAAAGCGTGGAAAGATTTTTACGTGGCGTTTTTTGGAATACTCCCTCAGAAAATCCGTGCAATCCGTAAAATCCGCGTTATCCGTAGTTCTGTAACCCGGCTCCCGAAGCAATTGGCGTGTCCCTCTTTGGTTTCCCGCCGCGCCGGGAGTTGAAGAATCGTCAAAACTTCTATCCTCTTTCAATCATGCAACGCTTAAATGGTTTTGTGGAGTGCCCTGAATTGCCAACATGCTTAGATTGAAGTCAATTACATCAAAGCCCATTTACAAATACCAAGCGCGGATGAAATGCAGGCCATGTGCCAATGGTTGATCCAACTCGTTTTCCGCTGTCCAAGAACGACGCATTAGATTTTGGTGCAAATCACAACACCGCATGACCACGCCATTTTTGTGATTAAGAAGTCTTTACGTTTTTCCAAGAGTGCGAGCAGACTTTCCACCTTTGGCGGATGATCTTCCGGCCAATTTGGCTGGGGTAGCATGTCATCAATGACATACAGCCCATGTCGATTCAACAGGTCAAGCGTTTCTTGGATAAACCGATATTTTCCAGCCCATGTGTCCGCAAAGATGAAATCAAATTTCTCCCCGGATGAGAACAATGATTTAACAAACTCGTCCCCGTCCTCACAAACGATTCGTAAGCGTGTATCGCTACCAAGGTGGCGATACGCCACATCAAGCAGCGTCTGGTCATTGTCCATGGTTACAAGCGTTGAGTCCGAGCACATGCCATCTAGGAGCCATGCAGTCGATAGCCCTGTCCCGGTTCCTAATTCAAGAAAACGTCCTTTTGCTTTTGAGGCTGCCAGTGTTCTCAGCAATGAACCGACCAGTGGCTCACTCGCCATTTTGAATTCAATTTTTCGCGTGTCCGCCTCAATTGCTAACAAACATTTCGGCGGGCAGATGTTTTTGGTATCGTCCATTTTAATCCCTTATGTTTATTGATTCACGCAACTATACTGGTCGCGGGAATTGATGGCACAACTGATAACAGGTTTTTGTCAACAAAAAAGGCCTGTTTACGCCACCGCTCCCAATCAGCAATGTATCACCATAGCCCGAAAAGAGTGTATTTATTCTTCGAACGCAGCGATTTTGCCGGCCGCCTTAAGCAATTTTGACGAGGTGACGAGGCATGGCGGCCATGTAACATGACATACCAATTTGATACCAGTCCTCAAATTCAATGCAAGGATACCCTTGACTGTCTACCGCATTATTCAAATAATGGCTCACCGCTCATGACGCTGTTGGAAATTAGCTTTTCACCACGGCGGTGAAGTCCGACCACTGTTCGATGCGGAAGGCGCGAATGTCGCGCACGGATTTTGGAAACCATGTCCGGGTGCGCAGCGCCTGTATGGCGAGAAACAGATTCGCCATGTTCTCGTCGTCGGTGACGTAAAGACTACCTTGCACACGGCGAAAGCCATGTTCCCCAAGAACCGCGCCAATCTCGGTGTAAGCCTGTGTCACGCCTTTCGGGTAACGCTTTTCGGTTGTCGTCCACTGCCAGGTCAAAAGCGACCGCATACATCAGTGCGCCTCCGGGTCATCGCTCAGGTGCGTCCAGCGGTACTCCGCCTTCTCGCCGGTTTCGATCATCGTTACCTCAATCATCCAGTCTCCGTCATCCAATTGACGAAGGGCTTGGCCAACCTCGTATTTCGGTCCGAACGGTACAAAGCTCTTTATTTTGCCAACTGGAATGGGGGGCGGTGTGATGGCTATCTGCATAACATTTCTCCTATGAGGAAGGCTCTCGTCACCCGGGGTAGTCAAAACGACCGCCAACTGCTAATTTACGATTTCAGTGTATGCAACGTTGAATGGCTTTTCAACAACCAAATGCAATTTTATAGGCGATTCACACCAAAAGGAAAACCCTCAATCGACGGTCAATTGCCAATACCATAAACATATCCGCCTCCCACCGTCAAATCCAACGTCAGCACCGCCGGACAGACCACAGCGTTTATCCGCACGTCGCCCCGCCGCCAACTCAACGCTTCCGCATTGAGCTAATAGAATCGCTATCCTGAATATCGGGCATGGAATTACCCGATGAGCAAACATTATTGAATTATCGGCCAT
>JAJZVR010000097.1 GCA_021847065.1 Planctomycetota bacterium
GTCCATAGCTGGTGCGATAGTGCAGGCGTCCGAGCATTTCAACGATGCGGGGATGAAGATTGGGAATATTGGCTTCAATGACGGCTTTTTTTCCGACATTGCGGATATTGTTTTCGATTTCTTTTTGTGTGGCGAGGAAAATTTCCTCGATGCGGGCAGGATGAATCCGCCCGTCGGCGATCAGTTTCTCTAGGGTCTGCTTGGCCACTTCGCGGCGAATGGGATCAAAGCAATTGACGGTGATCACGCCCGGCGTGTCGTCGATAATGACATCGACACCCGTGGCCTGTTCAAAGGCCCGGATATTACGTCCTTCTCGCCCGATGATGCGGCCTTTCATATCATCACTGGGAATAATAACAGACTTGGTGGTACCTTCGCTGGTAACTTCCGCGGCGTAACGCTGCATGGCCTGCAACATGATATTTGTGCTTTTTTGCCTGGCTTCGTCTTTGGCCTGTTCCTCTATTTTTTCCACCATGACCGCCATGTCATGACGCACTTCACCTTCCACGCGCTTCAGCAGAAGTTGCTTGGCATCTTCAAATGATAAATTGGTAAGCTGAAGCAGAATCTCTTTTTGTCGCGTCAGTGAGTCGTCGAGCTGCTTTTCTTTAATCAGCAGTACCTTATTTCGTTCAGTAATGGATTTCTCAATTGATTCGAGATTTTTTTCTTTGGTGGCCAACGTATCAAGTTTCTGGTCGAGGGTGTCTTCACGGCGCAGGAGCCGCTGTTCGATATTGCGCATTTCCGCACGCATTGTATCGATTTCCCGCTCGGCCTGCTCGCGGAGCTTCAGGGCGGCATCTTTGGCGGAGATATTGGCTTCACGCAGAATATCATCGGACTTGGATTTGGCGTCGGCGATCAGCTTGTCGGCGTCAATTTTACCGCGGGACATGGCAGAGTTTCCGGCCGCTTTTAGTATCAGCAGCAGGGCAAGCACACCCACCACCAGGCCGGCGATTGCGGCGAGCACAATAGCCAAAGTGGGGTCAAAACCTCCCGTGGCAGGCAGGGGAAGTTCCGATATTAAACTGCTCGCAAAAACATGGGGCATAGTCAACCTCTTTTAAGCTGCGGCCTGCCGAATGGCCGCGCGTAATGACATATCATTTCGCCAAAGCCATCCATAGCCGCGGATGCATTACAAATCGATTCCGCACCATACGGATCAATGGTTGACACGGGTATGCGTAAGCCCGGTTTACCGCTGAAAAAGCGGATGTTGGACCCTGCTGCGTAATCTATAAATCTGATGATTGGTGTCGGAAGACAAGGGTTCAGTTTCTTTCCGTCAACCGTGGGATCAAACAGGACATAACAGCAGTAAGGCCATCCCGCGCGCAGTGACGGCGCGGCAGCACCTTGGCTGACAGGCCAAGCTCGGCAGATTCAACCTCGCGTGCAGAGCACCAATATCCGCCGTTAAATCAGCAGATTCCGGTGAGCCAACGGCAGCGATTGATCCGCAAGAGTGAGAGATACGTCCTGAACAAAACACGCGATTCACCATTCATCAATCTATATCGATCCGATACACGGATCGTGCTGATATCGGAATTAAAATTCCGAATCGGCATAAAAACCAGCCTGCATATTCGATCCAGGGACTGTTTTTGTTCCCTAGATGGAAGGTTTCTACGAAACCTTGCAAGCCGTGTCAACCCAACGAGTTGCGCTGATTTTTTTGGCGTGACTCCGTCAACCTCGGCGAGAAGTTAACGGTATTTCTCCGCTTAAATTGAATATTAACGTTTTGTTGAAAATTGGTCAACATGTAATAAATGCGTAAAAAATGGCGGTTCGGAAGTTTACATGGACAATGTTTCCAGCAATACCGGAGTGTAACCCGCATTTGCGGGTGTAACAGAGCACTGTTTAGGAACAGGCCCGATATAACTTCCCGATTCGCGCTGCAATCGAATATGCAATCCCGGAAGAATTGCGGCCCTTTTGCGTTCTAATTGGCCGCGAGCTGGTTCATGGTATCAGCGGTCATGGAGTATGCGACTTTGGCCGAGGCACTGATCCAATGGTTGGAATCTGCGGTGTAATGCTTGAGGAAAACAGCAATGGCATGGGCGCGCGGCGCATAGGACGTGTTCCATCGGGCAATGCCTAATTCAAGCAAGGCTTCTATTCGCCATGAAATGTCCTGGTCGTAACGGACAATGTTTGCCATATCGCCCGATTGTGGATTCAAAACGTCGACAATTTTCATTTTGCCGTACCACTGGGTGCTGGCAGCGTTTACCGCGCCCAGGAGTTTGGTTGCGGCAGCATATTCATACTGATTTTTTGTCGGGCCAGATTTGTATAGCATTCGCAGCCCGGCGGCAGCCGATTGAATATCCGCTAATCCGCACGTTCGCACATCGACGAAGAGACCGCGTTGCCAAAGCCGATGACCGAAAACCAAAAGACCGGTTAAAGCATTGATCGCCTCTTTCTGTTTTTTATCGCTAATGCAACTGGCGGCATAAGCTCCGGTCATTTGGCCAATGGCGTTGAGGCGATCAGCGAGAGTATCCGAGGCTTTGGGCAGGCGGATGCCTTTGGCAAAAAAGAGATATTTACGCGACATTGTTGCAGGTGCGGCTTGCTCAATAAGTTTAACGATGGCATGAATTTCTGGTGACGCATCGGGGTTGGCGTTGGCAGTAAGGTCTTTGAGGGCATTGCGATTATTGGATAATGCTTCGACTTGCTTATAGGCCTGAACGTAAAGCTTGCCGGCTCCCGAACCCGAGTGTGCGGGTGTGAGGCCGCTGATGCTGGCGTTAATTTTTATGGGTTTCATAAATCCATTGGCCATGGTGTGATAGGTGGGCTGGCCGACGGAGGCGGGGCCTACAAAAATGTAAACCATAACCCCAGCAATAATAACGAAAATAATGGCGATGGCGATGCCGATTTTGTAGTTCATGGAAATTCCCTGATATTTTGCCGGGCCGTGTGGCAGGCCAATACCGATTATTGGCTTTGCAACCAAACACTGATGTATCACACGGCGGCAATCTGCCTTACGATATTTTCTATCGGCGTTTGGACACAGGTGAAAATAGGCGTATCGCGTACGGTAAAGCGACTGCCTTCGGTTTCGCGGAGTTCCTGCACCAGATCAAGGAAGTCCCCCGGTTTATCGGTCTCAAACGCCACCACAAATTCCTGATCATCGAGGCCGAAGCTGTAGGTGGTGTTAAGTTTCACCGACGGATACCGGTTGCCCACCATGATGTGTTCGTCCATGATTCCCTGCCGGGTCTGTTTGCTTAAGAGATACCATTCCCGTGTTTTAACAAATGGATATACGAAAATATATTTACGTTTGCCTGGAATAATGCTGGTACGGGTGTCATCATGGGCGGGGTCAATTTTATCCACGTAGGTGCTGCGTTTACTCTGGGCAAGATAGCAGAAGGGTTGAACCAGATAGCCTGCCACGGGCAGGCTATGAATCGCGGCGGTGAATTCCTGAATGGCGTCCAAATCGTAGGAAATTTTCCAGAACATGATGTCCACGTCCGGCCGCGTGCCCACACAACTATATGGAATCAGCAGCATGTTATGCCGATCCTGCTTTTGCACCAGCTCAACGAGTTGCTGGAGCATTTGAGCCTGCTGCGTTTGCGGCAGGCGACGAAAATCAGGCAGCAGTTTGTAAAAAGAGAAGGAAACAAATTGTCGCCGCACAGCGGGTTGGCCCGTCGCGGTTGTTTGTTCTTTCGCGGCGGTGTGGATAGAAGTTGATGCGCCCGGGCGGCCACCGGTGGTATTGGGTGTCGAGGACGCGGTTGTTTCAGCCATTATAAAACTCCAATAAATCGCGGTGGCATGGCCGCCGCATTTCATAGCGTAACTGATTTTAGGAGCAAAGGCTGGTAATTTCACCTGTGGGCGAAAATATTTCTAGGAGCCTGTCCAAGTAATAGCCGAAATCCCGGCCATTACTTGGGCAGACTCCCAGGATGGCCGGAACATGTCGATTATTAATGCTGCAGCTTGTGCGGGTATTTGTGAATGTTTGATGGCCGGCAGTGAATCGGCGGCATGAGGATATCCGATATCGGCAATCGGCAGCGCCATGAGACGGTGATTTCTCAACCGCGTGATCGTCCTGAATGAGCGCCGTTTCGTTCCGGCGTAAATGCAGCAAGAAATTCGGCGTTGGTTTTATAACGACGCATCATGCGCATGAGTTGCTCCATGCCCTGCGCGGGATCGCGCTGGAGCATTTCCCGGCGGACTAGCGCGACTTTGCGCGTGGCCTCCGGTCCGAGCAGCAATTCTTCTTTGCGGGTTCCCGATGCGGGCAAATCAATGGCCGGCCAAATTCGGCGTTCAGCAAGGCGGCGCGACAGCACCAGTTCCATATTGCCGGTGCCCTTGAATTCCTGAAAGATCAGATCGTCCATGCGGCTGCCGGTTTCAATCAGTGCCGAGGCGATAATGCTAAGCGATCCACCATGTTCAATATTGCGCGCGGCACCAAAAATAGCCCGTGGTTCCAAAAGGGCACCCGAATCAACACCGCCGGACATCGTGCGTCCGGAACTGCCGACAAAATGGTTGAATGCTCGTCCCAAACGTGTCAGTGAATCGAGCATCACAATAACGTGATGGCCGAACTCCACCATGCGCCGGGCGCGTTCAATAACCAATCGGCTGGTTCGAACGTGAGAAAGGACATCTTCGTCATTGTTGCTGGCCCAGACTTCGGCATTGAGCGTGCGACGGAAATCGGTAACTTCTTCCGGGCGTTCGTCCACGAGAAGAATAAAAACCTTCATGTCCGGATGATTGGTCAGTACCGCTTGGGCAATTTGCTTGAGCAGTGTAGTTTTTCCGGTTTTGGGCGGGGCGACAATCAATCCGCGCTGTCCGCGGCCAATGGGGGTAAGCATATCCATAATGCGCATGGAATCCGGGCCACCGGGGGTTTCCAGACGGATGCGTTCACGCGGATCAATGACGGTCAGATCGCCGAAGGCCGGTAGTGCCCAGTATTTCTCCAGGGGTTGATCCATGACGTTGACGATTTCCGTTACCTGGGGCGCCGGCCCCCGCGCCGCGGGCTTGGTATTAACGGTGAGGGTCAGACCTGGTCGCAGGTGCGCTTCTTCGATGATGGCGGCGGAGACGGAGGGATCGGCAGGTACGGGCTTGAATTTTCGTTGCTCAGATCGGATAAATCCGACACCCTTGTCGGTAATTTCCAGCATACCGGTAACTTGCTTTTCAACTTTTTCAACAACTTGATTTTCTGACACTTCAGTCAACTCCGTTTCGCCGCCGGGCGGATCAATTCAGGATGATCCGTAATAATTCCTTCCACACCGATGGCCGCACACGCGGCAACAGAACCGGCGTCATTGGGGGTGTAGGTCCATACCCGCAGATGGCGTTCCCGGGCGGACTTGATTCGTTCCACATTCAGAACGCCGGTATTCAACCCCAAGATACTTGCGCCAAGCGTGGAACAAATATCGGGCAAATCCGGTTGCCATCCGTCACTAAGCAGGCCGATGGCGGTATGCGGCATGCTTTTATGGATGGCTTTGAGAATATCCTGCTCAAAGCTCAGGATGATCGACGCGTCGCGAATGGCGAATTCATCAAGAATTCGTCGAAGCAGATTCGGATCAATCTGCGTTTTAAGCTCCAGAACCGCAATGGCATCATCACTGATGGCCTGCAACGCTTCGGTTAAAAGCGGAATGCGTGTGCCGGCAAAACGCGGATGTTTCCAAGACCCGGCATCGAGTCTTAGTAAATCCAGTCGGGTCAGATCAGCCACGGCCCCAGTGCCGTTGGTGGTTCTATCCACCGTCGGATCATGCAGAATAACGGGAATGCCGTCTTTGCAAAGACGCACATCCATCTCCACAGCTCGAGCGCCGAGTTTCATTGCCTCGTCGAAAGCGGCCACGGTGTTTTCTGGGGCTTCAGCGGATGCTCCCCGATGGGCAATAGCCATCACGGCAGCGTTAGCCATGCACACGTTATAACAGGTTCGGGCAAAGGTTCAAAGCGCCCGGCGTTGTTATTCCTGTTTTTTTTTGCGTTTTTCAAAAAAAACTTAAAAAATAAAAGCAACAGCATCTGTGATTCAATCATCGGCCAAGGCCCGCCAGATGGAGGCAATCAGGCTGAATATAGTGGCCATGGTTAATAGCATCCACTGTCCGAAGGACATTTTCCAGTTGAAAGCGGCGGCCATGATCCATTGCATGAGGCCCTGCGTACCCCAGATAGGAATCCAGCAGGCCAAGACCAGCAATACCCAAAGGATAATGCCGGTAAAACCAGCTTCGGAAACGGCGTTATCGGCGATTTCCCACCCGGCTGCCGCACCGGCGATGGCGCCGATGGCCGGTTCTATAAGCATCCAGGAGCCTTTCGCGAATAACTGCGAAATAAAGTAAATCACGACCCAAGCCAGAACAATCCAAAGTATCTTTTTGCCCAGAAATCGCAGCAGGCGGAACAGGTCGTCAAAAATGGACAGCAGGCTTTGCGCCATCAATGCACGCTCCTTTTCGCTTCCGCCAATACCCCTCGCTTGATACCCGCAGGTATGCACTGCGACCAAAATCCCGATAAGAGATTATAGGCCAGTGACGGATGCTTAGTCCAGTGGTGTGCTCAACTACAGTTTTCGGAATAATCGATGAAGAATTTTTTCTTCCAATGCCGGGTCGTGACCGAATCGCATCCAATAAGGGCCGCCCGCCGAAGGTCCCGCCCGATGAGATTGCAGCGATAATGGGTTGTTACCAAAAGCTGAAGCACCGAAGAAGGCAACATTACCCACAGAGCCCTGCGGGTTTTCCTGCCGCTCCACAAGGGCTTCAACGGTTATGGCAAAAGTATGTGGTTTGCCGGTTCGGCTGATGACCACGCGTATGGTTCGCCGGAACGTATTGATGGTACCTTCCATAAGTTCGGGAAAGGTTGTGGCATCCGGCCGCCACCATTGAAGTATTTCCGGTCCGGTTCGGTAGCGCGTGGTAATAACGCCCAGGCGGTAGCTGGCCCATTGGATGGTGTAACCCATGTGGATGAGAAGATGCTTAGTATGCCGCCAAATGTTGTGATAGTGGGCGATAGCGATTTTACGAGTCGTACTATTGCGGGTATTGGCGAACCAATGCGGGCTGACCTCGTCAGCGAGTTGCGCGTGAGCCGGACTTGGGGGGGGCGGTATCACGGCAGCGTGGCGCGTTGCAGGATTGGTGGTCGCCGTGGGACGTGTTAAAGCCCAAGGGGGGCCGAGCGCTGCGGGTTTCAGCGGCACAATTGAAGAGTGGCAACCGGCAAGGGTTGCGGCCAGAGAAGTAAGGAACAGTAATTGAGGAAAATTTAATTTCATGTTTTTTATTGTAACAGAATTTTTTCGATTGACATCGTGCAAAACCAAGATCATCCCGTTCTGGTTTCCTACTGGATTGGGGCTTTAGACGTTGCCTGCGGTTGGTAATCAACTTCCGTGGCGCATAGAAAATAAAAAAAATAGATTCTTTTTGCTTGACGAATCCGTTAATCTGGGTTTTATTAAGAGTCCTGATGTGAGCCTGCGCGGTGCCTGTGACCGAAGTCTTGGCGGCGTAGCGGGTTAAATTTTTTGTTCGGGGGTGGCGATCCCTGATTCTTAACCGGGCAACGAGGTGGAGTAGACTTTCGTTGGGCTGCGGCTCGGCGTAAGATATATCCAGATGTCGGGTCAGGTCTGATTCGACATTCAAAATGCCCGGGGTTGCATCAGCGCTTGCCGGAGGTCTTCATGGCCAGTTCGCGATCAGCATGGGGTATCGATGTCGGTACGACGGCGATTAAAGCTATTAAGCTGCGCCGCGAGGGCGACAAGGTATTTCTTGAAGCCATGGAGGTTATTGAGCACGGGCATTTTCTAAGCGAGCCGGATGTGGATCGGCGGGAAATTGTGCGTGAGAGTCTGGCGCGATTTCTGGAACGGTATTCTCTGCATGGAGAACAGATTTTTATCGGAGCTCCGGGTGCGACGAGTTTTTCGCGTTTCGTAAAACTGCCGCCGGTTGAGCCACGGAAGATACCTGAAATTGTCCGCTTTGAAGCCATTCAACAGATTCCATTTCCGTTGGATCAGGTTAATTGGGATTATCACAGTTTCCGAAATTCGGACAGTCCGGATGTCGAAATTGGAATCTTTGCCATTAAGACCGACCTGGTCGGCGCAATACTGGCTGATTTTCAGTCGTTGGGTATAACTGTTCATGGGCTGCAATTGGCACCTTTGGCGGTTTATAACGCGGTAGTCCATGAAGGCAAGGGGCTGGACAAGGGAACGATTTTCCTGGACATTGGCGCGGATCATACAGACATGATTGTCGTGGATCAGGGGAGATTGTGGCTGCGTAATATCAATCTCGGCGGCAATAGTTTTACGGAATCGCTGGCGAAAAGCTTCCGCTTCGCGTTCAAGAAAGCGGAATCCCTGAAAAAGACGGCGGCTACGAGTAAATATGCCCGGCAGATATTTCAGGCGATGCGGCCAACATTCGCCGATGTTGTCGCGGAAATTCAGCGGTCTATCGGTTACTACAACAGTTCGCATCGGGAAAGCCGAGTGGAGCAAATTATCGGCATGGGCAATCCATTCCGCCTTTCCAATCTGCAAAAATACCTCCAGCAGTATCTGGGAATGGAAGTAGCTCGGCTTGATGGTTTTACCAAAATTGAAATTGATGACGCCAAGATGGCGGCGGGGTTAAGCGATCAGGCGTTGGGTATGACGGCGGCGTATGGTTTGGCGCTCCAAGGCGTTGGCTTGGCAACGATTAATACAAACTTGCTGCCGGTTGAAATTGCCCGGCAAATGATCTGGCGTAAGAAATATCCCTGGTTTGCCGCGACTGCGGCTTTGTTTGTCTTGGGAGCCGCTGCTTCGGTGGCGCGGTATTCAATGGATGCCTCGGCGTTCGACGCCAGCGTTAATACGCCGGAAGTTCAGCAGGCCAAAACGCGCATTCTTTCCGAATCTTCGCTGCGAAGCCAATACACATCCATCAGCAATACCTACCAGTCCAATGTTTCTAAAATTAATTATTACTTGGATTTGGGAAAGAAACGGGAAATCTGGCCTCAAATTATTCAAACGCTGTATCAATCACTTCCCCAGGCAATGAGCAAAAAACCGACTGATATAAAAAATCCCGAGTCGTGGAAAATTGTGCTGCAATCCGTTGCTTCCACTTATGAACCCGTATTGTCTGAGCAGATTGCTACGGCCAATGGCCAACCGGCGATGCAGATGACACCGAGAATGTCGGGTGCCCCGGCGACGCCAGGGCGTGCCGCGACGTCGGCTCCCTCCGGCGGAGGATTCCAACTTGTGATCAGCGGTTATACGCCGTACCGGAATTGGGGCAGAATTTTGCAGGAATTCCAAGATCGGCTGCAAAAATTTGGCGGCCCCGGGGCCAAAAAGAATTTCACCATCAAAATCGTAAAAGGTTCTCTGGCTACCTCCCGCATCGGTGATCTGATGGGTGGCGGGGGTGGGGGAGCTAATTCCGGCGGGATTGGTTTTATCCCATGGGGATCGGTGCTTGGGCCATTCTCCGGCGTATTTCTTCCGGCCTATTTGCCAAAAACGACGACCGCACCGGCCAATGGTCAGAACCAGAATGTCATTCCGCAAAACAATATCCCGGCGTTTCCCGGTGGAATGCCGCAGGGGGGGGGATTCAGGCCGCTAGGTGCATCCTTCGGTCCTCCGGGCGGATTTGGCCCTCCAGGCGGATTTTCTCCGGGCGGGATGCCCCAGTCTGGCGGGGCTAACTTCAGCTTTAATAACCAGAGTGCTGGAGCGATTCAGGGAGCGATTGATCCCAATACCAAGGCGTCTCTGAACGATGCGACCGCGTTCCAGATGGTTGTCAATGTTTATGTGCAATAGGTGCGTAAATCCGTAGGGCCGCTATCGGACAAAATGATGTGCTGATGGAAGCGGATTTTGAATGTATGCCGATAACGCGAGTTGGATGAAATCCGAATGATCGGATTGATTCAACTGGCTGGAGGTTTGGATGAAATTTATCAAGGCCAATCTAATACCGATAATCTGCGGAATTGTGATCTTGGCGTCTATCGTGGTGCTGTTTTATCCCTTGAGTTCCATGGGGGCCAAGCTTCGCAGTAAAATGACCGCCGCGTTGTCTCAGGCGCAGGTGGCACAAAGTTTACGCACCACATCTTTACATATTCCGGGCCATAAACGTTACACTGGGCCGGTGACGCCACCGATTATTGCGGCGCGGCTTAAAGTTCAGAAATATATTGAGGCGCAATCTAAATCAGTTAAAGAGGAATATATTACGCTCAATGCGTGGGGTCGGGTGGAATTTACCGCGCAGGGCCAAATTGCCAGAGATGCGCGACACCATGAAATTCCTCTGCTTGCGGGGATGCCAATGGCAGGAATGCTGCCTAATCCGCCACGCTTTTTGACCACGCGTCGCGCTTTTCGGAGGCAGTACCGACGGCTGTTTACGAACAATAGCCACAATCATTTTTGTTTCCTGACACGTTTGGATGCCGGGACTCCGCCGAGCGCGCGACGTATCACGGATCTTGTCGACGCGCGTCTGAAGCAGATGCAGGACGCCATGCCGCAAGGTTTTCAGAACAGCGGTTCGGCCAGCACGTCAGAACAGCAAAAAATGCAGAACGCCATTATTCGTAGGCAGGTATTTCTGGCGGCCTCAAAATGCAAAGTTTATGCCGATCAAGCGAGTTTTCAGGAACGCAATTTTATACTAAGCCGACACCTTCCAACATCCTCACAGATTTATGAAGCTTTTGTCGATTCATGGATTCAAAATGATATTGTCAACGCCATTGTTGCCATGGACCAAGCAAGTCCCAACGTGAGTTTATCACCGGTGAAACGACTGATCCATATTACGATCGGGACGGATGCCCCGGCGGCCCTGACTGGGCAGGCCTCGCAATCGCAACAAAACGGTAACGGGGCAACACTGGTGCCGGATGGTGGCTTATTTTTAGGGGCGCTTCCGGCCACCTCGGTTAATACAGGCGGTACTCCGGGCGGGTTTACCGGTGGTCAGATGCCGGGAATGCCACCCGGTGGCTTCGGCCTCCCCGGTGGTTTTGGTCCTCCGGGCGGTATGCCGGGAATGCCGGGTGGTGCCGCAACGGGTGCAACCGCTGGCGCTACAACCGGTGCAATATTGACCAATCATTTCAGCAGTGCCAAGCATCAGATCACACTTGTGGCGATCAGTGTGGTGGTTCAGGCGGACAGGATTAACGATTTTATCAATCAACTGTATCGTCAGAATAACGGTTATACGGTGCTGCAAATGAATTTGACAACCGTTGATCCGATCAGGGCCATAACCGATGGTTATGTATACGGTAAAGTGCCCGTGGTTCGTGCGGATATCCTGATGGAGGCCTTGTTTTGTACGCCATGGAATAAGCCGTTGATGCCCCCGGCGTATCGTGCTCGCTTGGGCTTGCTGAAGACGACGGCGGCACGACCTTGAGTTACCATAACTTCAGAACGGAAATTGGTGATTGACCATGAAGAATATTAATCCAATAGAGCGCAACGTGGAAAAGCTCGTGCTTGGAATCGGCGTGCTTTTTGCGGGCTGGCTGGTTTACAGGAATTTTGCCCATGATCCGAATCAGGTCCCGTCGCCGGTGCAATCGGGTTCCATGGTGGCCCCCGCCGATGTTGGCTCGGTCATCACATCGCAGGTGCGTTCCCTGGAATTGGCGATTCATCAGCAGCAAAATAGGCCCATCAATATTGGCCACCTGCCCAACTACGTAAAAAAATTAGTCGAAAAACAAACCAGCCCGTTGCCACCAACGCTCGTAGCTGTATCAAAAGTTCCATTTGGCCCTTACAACACAGCCTTGGCATTAACTTCGGGCCAGCATGGCCATGGCCTGATATTTATGACCGCGTCCGTACCGGCCTTACCTGCACCTAAAGCCAGTCAATCACAAGCGGTCGTGTATCTGCCCCCATCTTCCGGCACCGCTGCAACGGGTGGCGGCAATGGTGGCTTTATGCCCAATGCCAATCCATCAAATTACATGACTTCATTTAATAATGCCAATGGTGCCAGCAATTTGCCAACCAAGGGAATGTTTTGGGTAACACTTAAAACCAATTTTCCCATGGATAAATGGTTGGCCAGTCTGTCGGCCAAAGGTAAAAAACTCACGGCCGATCAGGCCGCGTTACCGTTGCCTTATCACATTACCGCTTTTTACCGCGTTGAGGTCCGTCGGCAGCGGCTTTTGGCCAATGGGCGGTGGTCCGCGTGGAAAAATATTAAAGGGTTGTATCTGGATCCATTGCCAACGCTGGATTTTCGCGCTATGAGTTATAGCCAGCGTTCCACGTTGCTCGGTCAGTTGGACGGAATTGTTTCCGAGATTTTAGATCCTGCGTTTTATGCCACGCAGCAAGTTCAGCGTCGTGCAATCGCCCCGACACCCAATTCCCAGCGCCCGCATCCTTCGATGCAGCCGAACAATATCGGCCCTCCGGGAGGCTTTGGTCTCCCAGGTGGCTTCGGTCCTCCGGGTGGATTTGGTCCTCCGGGGGGGATTCCGACTCCGCCGCAGCCACAGGTGCATCAACAGCAACAGCCTGCAACACCTGCGCTGTCTCCATTTCAGGTGCAGGCTCAGCAGTCGCAACAGGTTCAGTTGCCGCCACTGGTGTTGCCGGGCCAAATAGTTCCAACCAATAGGAATTCCTCCGGTATTCCGAACGGATTTCCCGGCGGATTTCCGGGTGGATTTACGCCACCGGGGGTTAATGGCACAAATTCCAATGTGCCGGCAGGCCCCGCCAGCCTCACGGATATGACCGAAGTCCCGGTGCGCTTCTACGATACGCATGTTACTCCCGGTGATACCTATCGTTATGAAATTCGGGTGGTAATGTTCAATCCGGTATTTAACTTTCCCAACCGCCTCGATAAGCCGGCATTGCGTCATGAGCAATGGTTGAAATCTCCGTGGAGCTTGTCAAGTCCATCGCTCCGCGTGAACAGTGATCTATATTTCTTTATATCCAGTGCGCAGGTTTCGCGCGGTTCGGTTAACTTCCAGTTATTTAAATGGGTGCGCGGCCAATGGCTTGACGGCAGTCAGACCGTCCGCTTAGGTGAGCCGATTGGTAACAAAGAATCCATTTCCGTCATTACCAGCAATGGAACCTTGGCTCCGAAAATTGTAAACTTCAGCACCGGCTATGTTCTGGTGGACGCCGTCAAGCAACCATCGAACCAAAGTGTTAATGTGATTCTTGATGGACCGGCTGATAAATTGGTTCTTCG
>JAJZVR010000098.1 GCA_021847065.1 Planctomycetota bacterium
TCATGGCGACGGTCACTTTGCGGCCAATATCCGCCAGGACATCGGCGTTGTTTAAATCCGGCGGGTGCCCCTGCCGCTCCAATTGGCCGATAATTTCCAACGCCGCCTGACCGGCGCGCTGTTGCTGGGGAGTTTCAAATAGATTGCCGATCGGCATGGCCGCAAGTCCCGCCGGCGCAGGTGCCCCGGTGATGGCCATTTCCAGATTGGACGGTATGACTACCGCGATCTGCCGTTCGGTGGGGATGTCCCTGCCAATGACAACACCGGCCCGGATGATGGAATTGCCCCGCTTGGCCTCATCGACAATCTCCTGGAATTTATCATGCGAAACGATTGTCAGGCGATCGACATCCACAACGCCGGTGCGTTTGCCATAGGGCAAACGCAATCCGCGCCCGATGGATTGCTCCACGAGGGTTTTGGAATTAGCAGCACGCAGGGGAACGATGGTATACAAGTTGGTGACATCCCAGCCTTCTTTGAGCATGTTGACGTGAATGACAATTTCCGTGGGATTGTCTCTATTCTCCACGGTTAATAACTGCTGGACGGTTTCATCCTTTTCTTCGCCGCGCAAATTGGAATGGACGGTGATCGCCTTGCCTTTATAGCGGCCCTGGAAAAAGTCATCGCCTTCCATGGTCTGCAATATCGCATTGGCATGCGCGGTATCCGCGGCCACCACCAGCATGAAGGGCTTGATGATCTCGCGGCCATTTTCCCGGGCGTAAATTTCCAGCCGGGTTTTTACGTTCTCATGGACATGAATACCATCCTCCAGTTTCAACCGCTCCAGCGATTCGGGATTGTAATTAGCTGCGTCAAAATTCTCGCGCGTGGCCACGGCGGGTTCTTTGACAAAGCCGTCTTCCATGGCCTTAAACAGTGGATAGCTGTAGATAACGTTTTTGAATGGCTCGGCGGTATTTCCTTTTTCAATTTGCGGTGTCGCGGTCAGCTCCAATCCCAAAATCGGTTTAAGCTCATTGATCGCCTTTACGCCGGCGCTGGCCCGGTACCGATGGCTTTCATCCATCAGCAGTACCAGATCATCAAGTTTGGAAAGGTATTCAAAATAGCTTTCACCGATGTATTCGCTTAAGCGTTTGATACGGGGTGCCCGGTCGCCGCGCACCTCGCTGTTGATTTTGGAAATGTTAAAGATATTGATATGGATGTGGCTGGTGTCCAGTAAGTCTCCACTGCGCACGCCCCGGCCAGATTCGTAGTTGTCGCCGGTGATGATTTCCGGCGGATTGAGGGCGAATTCCGCGATGCCCTGAAAAACGTATTTTGGGGTATTGGGCGTGAAATCAGCAATCAGCTTGTTGTAGATGGTCAGGTTGGGGGCCAGAACAAAATAATGCCGGATATTTTCCGCCCGGTACAGGTAACTGATAAACGCCCCCATAAGCCGCGTTTTGCCCACACCGGTGGCCAGGGCGAAGCAGAGGGATGGAAAGTCGCGTTCAAAATCCGTTACCGATGGGAATTCGGCTTTTATCGCCTCCAGTGCCGCCGCCGGATCAGCACCTTTTTCCAGCGAAATAATATCACAGACGTGCGCCAAGATTTCCAGCGAATCGCGCTGGGGTTGCCGCAGGCTCAGGCGGTTGGCAATGGCGTTGACGGTGGGATTCACGGGTGCACCTCAGGCTTTTGAAACATCCTTAGCTCCCGGCGGATTTCCGTTCTTAACGCGGCCATACTTGGAATGTGAAGCTTATAACGGCTTGCAAATATCGTTCGGCTCTGCCCCTCGCCCAAGGTGTATTTAATGACCGCATCGTTTTTATCGGTACAGAGTATCAGACCCAAAGTGGGGTTGTCACCGGTGGTGCGCCGTCGGCGGTCGTAATAGTTCACGTAAAGTTGAAGCTGGCCCAAGTCCTGGTGCGTGAGTTTTCCCACTTTAAGGTCGATAAGAATATAACATTTCAGAATGGTGTGATAAAAGACCAAATCAATGTAAAAATGGTCGCCGTCGAGCGTGATTCGCTCCTGCCTTGCGACGAATGCAAAGCCTTTTCCCATTTCCAGGAGAAAAGCCCGGAGGTTGGCGATGAGGGATCGCTCTAAGTCCGATTCAACTAAATGGGGAGAGTCGGGAAGGCCGACGAATTCCATTATCACCGGGTCCTTGAAAAGGTCGGCCGGCGTCTTGATTTCCTGCCCCTTGGTCGCCATGCGAAGCAGCTTCCTCTTGTCCTTGCTCATCGCCAGTCGCTCGTATAGCAGGCTGTTGATCTGCCGCTGGAGTTCACGCGCGGACCAGCTATTTTTAATGGCCTCGATTTCGTAGAAGGCCTGTGGCTGGGCGTCTTGCACGCGCAGCAGGGCACGATAATGCGTCCAGGAAAGTTCCGGATTCAGCAATCCTGGTTTCCATGATTTCCGAGGCGGCGCGTCGGAAATCCAGACCGGTTCCAACGTGCCGGGTTCCGGATATCGGGGCACGTTTTTTCTTAATGATGCGGGCTGGGGCGTTCGCGTGGAAGTTGTCGGGGGCAATTTCCGACGCGCTGCGTCGGAAATTGGCGATGCGATGGTCTGCGACTGCGGGGAGGGGGAAACGAGTGTTGGATATGCGAGGTAGAATCGCCGAAATAGTTCAAGGTTGTCCACGGAATAACCGCCGCCAAAATCTTTGCATGGTCTGGCGGAAAGGTCTTGTAATACTTGCTGTCCGTATTCCGCCCGCCACTTTCCTTGTTGCTCCTGCAGGATAATTTCTCGTCCAATAAGCCAATTGGCGACAACCTGTGTGCTGTTTACGGATCGCGCCAGGTGGGATCGTGCTGACTGCAATAATTTGCGGACATGCGTGTACAGTTGATTATTGTGCCGCGATTTCACTGCACGTCCTCCGAGGTATCCGTGATATCAAATAGGGACGCACTATTGGCTGCGGCCTGTTTACGCCGCTGGGCCTTGGTTCGGGGGCGCGGCGTGCCGTCCCGGGGTGGCGGGGTGCCGTCAGTTTCGGGGGCAGGCAAGATGCCTGCGTTACTTTCCTCCGGCGACTTCATCGGCAGGTTCTGTATTTCCAGACTGTAATCATCATGGCCCCATTCGCATTTGGCCAAGACGGCCTTGGGGATCTTTTTAACGGTCAAATTCGGAAAATCACCGGCCTTGATACCGCGAAACGCGCCGCAGCAGATCAGTAGGGTCCGATTCGGCCCGACATCCTCGGATATTTTAGCCAACTGCTCATAGGAAAGCGTTTGCGTGGTGACAAAAATGAAATCATTTTCTGTGGAGTGGCCATGCTGCCAATAATCGGTGGCGCTGGGGGCGTAGATAAAGCCTTCCAGCTTGCACATGGCTTCCGCGAGCATGGCGGAATTAAATTCTTTGCTGATAATCAGATTGCCAAATTGATCTTTTTCCAAAAGCGATGGCCCCACGCGGTAATAGCGGAAACCACCGCCGCCCTGCCAGCCGGCAGATTCGGTAATGCCGCCGGGATCGGTGCCATCAATAACTTTTCTCAGCCGTGGGATAATGTGCGTGTGGCAGTGCTCACCGAGTTCCACCATGATCCATTTACGGCCCATTTTATGGGCGACGGCACCGGTGGTGCCGGAGCCGGCGAAGGAATCGAGAACCCAGTCGCCGGCGTTGGAAAAATGTTTCAGAATAGTACTCAGCAGTATCTCCGGCTTTTTACCGCTGCGAAACTCCACGCCGCCCTCGTGCCGGCAGTTGCCAAATGATGCGGCGTAGTCGTAGAAATTCTCGATCGGTGACGTGGTTGGCTGGTCTGGGTTTTCCAGTTGGGCTGCCGGAACGCCCTGAAAGTATTTCCCTTTGGTTGCGCCCAGGCGGCGCGGGCCGGTGAAGTATCGGAACCCAAATTTATCGTCTCCGATTCCGTCCACCCTGTAGAGCACGCCGAGCCCGTCGGTCGCCGCCCGGCCCGCGAGGTGGTCGCGGAAGAAACGTCCCGAAGAGTTGCCGTCGAGAATGGTGCCGGTCGCCCATATTTCCTTTAATCCGTCCGCGCTTCCGGGCCCTTCCACGACCTCATATTGGCCCGGCCTGAAGACGACGGCCCTCTTGCCGCCGATCACGCTTTCTTCGCCGGGGGCTAGCTCGCGAACATAGAAGTTAAATTTATTGAACGACGCAGCTTTGCTATTTTGGGTTGGTGTTGCGCCGTGCTCTTTGCGGTAGACGTGGGCCTGTTCGATTTCCTTGTGGAACGCCATGTCCTGCTTGAGCGTTTTATCGGGGTAGCGGACCTGGACGTAAATTGTCGTCAGGTAATTAGAGCGGCCGAATATTTCATCCAGCGTGACTTTTAGGTAGTGGCCTTCGGAGTCGTCGATGTGGCAGCAGAAGAATCCGTCCGGCCGGAGCAGCCGGTGGAGGATTTCTATCCTGTCGCGCATCAGGGAGAGCCACAACGAGTGCTCTACTGAGTCGTCGTAGTGCTCAAACGCGTTTCCGGTGTTGTATGGCGGATCAATGTAGATGCACTTGATTTTGCCGGCAAATTCCTGCTCGAGCGCCTTGAGGGCCAACAGGTTGTCGCCAAAGATCAGACGGTTGTCGAAAAAGTCTGGGGGGCCTTCAGCGTTCAGCTTTCGGCTATCAGCTTGCGGGGCCGCCGCTTGCCGGCCGCTGGTCGCCGCGCCTGAACCCCGCGTGATAGCTTTTTGCGGGATCTTCAATGAGAATCCGCGGCTCGAGTTTTGGGCGGATGTCTTTGCCGATCCAGGTGAGTTCGAGTTTTTGTTTGCCGTTAGCCATTGGCTCCCTCGTCGCCAACTAAGCCCTTGGCATCGGGGCCATCGAGTTCGAGTTTTGGGGTGGACTCTTTCAACCTTTTTTCCACTTGCTTGATGTGTTCGCCGGGAGGCAGATTCTCCGGCAAGGTGCCGCCAATGCGCTTGATTGCTTCGCGCACTTCCTTGCCGACTTGTGTGTGTGTGCTGATGGCCTGCTGCTGCCCTTTGACGCTCTGGCGGGCCAGCTTCTCGCGTGCCTGGGTCATGCGGAACTGATTGGCGGCAAGTTCGGTGGTGTCCATTCGGTCCATCAAGTTTTCGTCTCTTGGGATACCCTTGCGGGACTTGATCTGCTCTTTGCCCAGCCCACCGTACATCCCCTTATAGCCAGCGTCATGAAAAATTCCGAACATCTGGCTTTGGACGCCAGCGGCCTGGGCCGCGCCGGAGAGGGCCTTGAATTCCTCCTTAGTTTGCTGGCGCAGTTCCAGTCGCTCCTGGTCGCGGCGGTAAGCATCTGAGAGCTCCTGGCGGCGGGTCTGGATGGCAAAGTATTTCTGGGCGAAGGCAATCTCCGGCTTGCGAGGGTCGCCGTTCTGGGCGATGAGGTAGCAGGCAAAGCGGGAGAGGTGGAAATCGGGAACCTCGCGCCGGCTGCTGGAGCCGAGCGTGACCATCTTGCCGGCGCTGGCAAAATGGTGGTCGGGATCATTCCCAGACTGGGTACAAGAGGCTAATGCGCGAGTGATGGCCTCCTCAAAACGCCGCCACTGGCTGTAGCCCAGTAATATCTGGAGGTCACGGGCGCTCCAGTATTCGGCACCATGCACGTTGACGCGTTTGATCTGTTCAAAGCCCGCGGTGGCCGGTTGTGAGTCGGCCGGAGACGGGAGATTGGCATCATCCATGGCTGTATCCTCTATGTAAATGTTGCGGCTCCAACCGTGGCCGGATGTCTTTGCAGATCCCGATCGCATATGAGTTCTGGCGGACATCGAGGCCGATCCATGTAAGTTCGAGTTTTTGTTTGCCGTTGGCCATGGGTAGGTAGTATAAGCGATCAGGTTTCAACGGTCAGCTGTTGGCTTCCGTACCGCAGGCATCCTGCCTGCTTTGGCCGCCTGTGGCGGCGGTGGTGTGACCGGAAGGCCGGGGGTTTGTGGTGCGGGCTTTCCGGCCTGCTGCCGGAAATTCGTCTATCGGGATGCAGGCAAGATGCCTGCGTTACGGGGCGGTTTCCGATTGCGCCGCGTGGAGTTGTTCTGCGGCGATGAGTTGGTCGGCCAGCAGATAGCCGTCATGGGAGACATCAAACTGATTCTCTTTCGCCCGCTCCACGATGCCGGTTTTCACCAATTGCTCGAATGCATTCCGGTATAAGGCTTGTGTACGATAGTCGGCACCGTTGCCAAATTGCCTCATTCGGTGTGGCTCAGCACCGTTCTGTGGAATATAGGCATCGGGCACGCATTGCGGAATCCACCCACCATCGTGCGTAATCTCGATCATGCGCCCGCCATACCCCACTGCGGCTAAAAGCACCTCCACGGCTTCGGGCAGAAGTTGCAAGCTCGGTGCTGTGGGCTGGGCAAGCGATGGAAGGATAGCACCGAGGATTCCGTTCAGCATCACCTCGAAGGTTTCGGTCGGCTCGCTATTTTCCACCAGTCGCCCCTCACGCACGGCTGTAACGGTATTATCCCGGTGCTGCCTAAGTTCCATCGCTGTAAAGTTGCGGGTCATGCTGGTTTTCGTGTGGACGCTGCTGTGGCAGGTGACGCATAGTGCGATAAGGTTATACGGCTCGTCGCTTCCTCCACCTCACACTGCTGTATGTGGTGCACCTGAAGGCGCAGGGGCTTGAATCGTCTGCAAATTCAGCAGCGCCGGCCACAATCCGCGAGAAGGTTGTCAGCGTGATTATGTGGAATTGACGTTTTTGGTGCTCCTGAGAAATTACCTTTGCTACTTTTTCACCAATCCGCAACAAATCATTTTCCGGATAACACCAGCAGCGCCGCCAGCCCGATCAACGCGACGATTGCAATAACCTGAGACTGCTGCTTCTCACGAAGTAATCGTCCAATCAACTCTGTAACGTGGGTGTTGATCCGAACCGGATCGCCACCACGGAGATCGAGCGCTTGGTACTCACGGAGCCAACCGGGCAGGTTAGCCGGATCAAGTTCCCAGACAATTGGAATCACCTTTTTCCCCCATAGAACTGCCGCCCCGGCCTCCTGATTGACCATCGGCGATTGTATTGCGGCCACGCTGGCCAGAATGAGGACAACGCTTGCCTCGCCCAACCGCGTACGAAGTTCTTGAGACCATGGTGCCCCGGGTGCAAGGCTGGCGGTGTCCAGAAATACGGAAAGGCCTGCGGCCTGCAGCCGATTGCGGAACCCTTCGGCAATTTTTGCATCTCGGCGTGAGTAACTGATAAATACGTCGGGCATAATACTGCTCCATTCACATCGTCCGTCCAGCGCCCGTTGGCGCAATGGTGCTGCGATCAATTAGACCACGGCCATCGTCGGTTTTGCGATAAGGCCGATAAAGCTGTATCCGTCTGCAAGGGGTTCATAAGCCTTGAAATTAGAGGCGAACTTTTGATTCTCAACACAGACGCTAATGCCGCCATCCTCGGAATTGAGGATTATGTTTCCCGCCTGATTGTTTGTGATGATTTTGAGGTTGCGGCTACTCCATGCGCCGTAGCCCAAATGTGCGGAGGGAGCGCATCCGAAGAGCGTTAATTTTGGTGCCAAAACATCCAGGAAGTCATAGCTGCGGTCAGAATCTCTGCCGTGATGCGGCGCGATCAGGACGGCACAATTTTCAACGTCCTGGCGATGCTTTTCCAAGATATAATCCCAGGTGTCGTCGTGTGCGTCACCTCCGAACACGATCTTGCCTCCGCATGACCGGTAGACGAGGACGTAGGAGCCGTCGTTTGCGTCTCCGCTTTCCGATGCCGATTGGACGAGTCCGGTACTTGGAGCCACAATGGTTAGATAATCGCCACGGTCTTCGGAATCATTCTGCGGGCCTTTGTTCGCGAATTGGAACCTGCTGCCCGATCGCGGGCGGACAACCGTAACACCCGGCGAGTTGCCATCACATAGCGATTCGTACTGATCCCAGTCCTCCTCACGATAGGTACAGTTATCCCCGAATTGTGGCTTTTCCCGTCGCACGCCGGAGTCCCAGAAGTTCTGGATAGCGATCGCGTCATTCAGAGCCTTCAGGCCGTCCATGTGGTCCATATCCGGATGGCTAAGGATGAAGCGAAAGACTGACGGCACGCCAATTTCCAAGAGATACTCGATTGGATTAGTCTGGTGATCTCGCATTTTGAAGTCACCGTACGGGGCGGCAAAGTCACGGGACGAGCCGCCAGAGAAGCTCGCCGCCAATTTCTGGAGACCCGGCGGCGATCCGTTGCAGATATCGATCATTGAAACTCGCCCACTCGCGTGTTGGATTATGCTGCAACTTCCGTTACCTACGTTCAGAAAATGGACTTTTGACATATTTAGGCCTCCAATTGTTTTGGGTTCATTCTTTCTTAGTCTCACTACTGTTCGCGGCGTCCCCCGCGTTGGTATCGTTATTCGTTGTACGCGATTTTTTTATGCCCCACGCCGACTCGGCCACTGCCTCAATCTTACCGATGAAATTATCGACGTTCAGTCCAGCCACGAACGCGAACGCATAAAAACCGTAGGCTGTCGTCCCGGCCTGGGTATGCGACCTAAGTGCCAACAGGCCGGCGCTTAGGAACATATAGGCCGCCACCCCACACATGACGCTTACCACAGGGCGAATCAGGTACCAAGGAAGCCACTTCCCGTCCCACTTGTTCCGAACGCAATAGTTAAGGTAAACGCCGCGGAGGCAATAGGTGCACCCGCCGAACCCGCCCGCCAGGCCGCATCCGATCGCGGTATGGAAGGGTGCGACGCCCGTCGGAGTTTGGCCAGTCAGGAGAAGGTAGAGCGCCCAGGCTAACCCAGTTGTGAATGCCAAAATGTAGGAAACGGCATACGGCAAAAGACTCACCTTTGGGGTGCAGAAACGCGAACAATTGCACCCATAATCGATAGAAAGCAAACGGCGTGCCAAAATCAATATGTGGCATTTTCTGGCGACGGCGGCGCAAGGTGTAGCGGTTTTCTGCCAAATTGGCGCAAATGACAACGGGCGTTTTCTGCGGGCTTGGCAGGTTTTGCCAGTTTGGCATATGTTGGGGTGAGAATTTGGGCGGTTTACAAAGCTTGGCGCGACCCACGGTCGCGGCTTTGTGGGGGATTATGGGGTGATTATGCTCCAGTGGATTGTGAACAATGGATTGCGCTGATGCTGTTGTTGCAATTGCTTTTCCATATCGGCGATGAGGGTGTCGCGGTTGGTGTCGATGGCGTCCTGGGATTGGAAGAAGTCGTGGCGTTTTTTCTTGCGGGCTTCTTCCAGTTCGCGGATGGCTTTCTGGGCGTCGAGTTTTTCCGCCAGTGACCGTGCCAATGCTGCCGCCCGGCGGCGTTCGCTGATTTGGCGGTCCAGTTCTTTTATTTCCCGTTCCAGCCCCAGTTTCAGATCATCGGCCCAGCGATCCAGCTTCAGCGATTCTTCGTCAAATGCCCGCGTGTTGCGATCCTCGACGAGTTTGATAAACCGCTGAATTTCGGAGTCTCTGGCATTGGTCAGCGGCGGGGTGCCTTCGGCGGAACCCATTACCGTGGCCGGTAATTCCAATATCTTGCGGCAAATTTCTTCATCCAGAATTTCACCGGTGTCTGTAGCGCCAACCAGCACCAGAAATTCATCGGTGCTCATGGATTGCACGGTTAACTTGGAAAGTTCCAGCCAGCCGTGTTTGCCGATCAGAGGCTCTACGGCGCTAGCGATACCGAGTTTGCGGTCGTACTGGATTTCCAAATGTTGCTGCGGCAGGTGACGACCCATGGCCTGATGGATCAACTGCTGGGCGAGCGGATGATCCTGCCGAAAAAATACGTCGCCGAGTTCCTCGGCTTTTTTCCAATCAAGGTTATACCGGCCATAGAGCAGGGCCTCCGGGGTTCCGGCGGCGGATTGTCCGTGGTACGTGAAGCGCGGGGCGGAATCTTCAAATACCGCGTGGGCTTGCAGTTCGGCTTTGGTCAGCGAAAGCAGCCAGCGCTGTCGCTGATCGAGGGTTTCCGCGGCTTGGTCCCGGTGCACGCGCAGGCGGGCGCTGACCTGATCATCGACATTTTCCAGCAGCAATTGCCGGGTTTGGGCCATGCGGGCTTGGATGCGTTCATCAAGTTCGCGGCGCATTTGATCAAAGGCGGTGGCGATTTCCACCGGGGTGCGGCAGGTCTGGTAAATCTGGGCGATGCGGCTTTGCACATCCACACCGGATTCAACGGCGCCGAGAATTTCGTCGGTGGTGCCGAATACGCCGTCAAAAAGTTTGAACTTTTCACTTAACAATTCAAACACCCGCTGATCGGCCTCATTGGTGCGGTTGATAAAGTTGAGCACGACAACATCATGCTTCTGGCCATAACGGTGGCACCGGCCAATACGCTGCTCAACTCTTTGCGGATTCCAGGGCAGATCGTAATTGACCACCAGTGAGCAGAATTGGAGATTGACACCTTCGGCGGCGGCTTCGGTGGCGATGAGGATGGAGGCATGGTCGCGGAAGTGTTCCACAATGGCGGCCTTGATATCAACGCTGCGCGAGCCGGTGGTGGTTTGGTCGTCATTATGGCGTTGGAGCCACTGCTGGTAGATGGCGTGGGATTCGGGATCAGAGTTGGAACTGTTAATCAGGGCGATCTGCCCGGCGTAGTCGTTGGCGGAAAGCAGATCAAACAGGTAGGCCTGGGTGCGGCGCGATTCGGTGAATATCACAGCCTTGCGCTGCGCGCCGAGTGCCGCGATACGGTCAAATGCGGTGGCTAATGCGGGAATTAATTGCTGGCCCTTAGCGTTGGCGGGAATTTCAGATGCCAGGCGGGCGTAAGAGCGCAGTTCCGCAAGCTCGGCGTGCAGGCGTTCCAGCGGCGGCGGTTGATCCGGCGGCGTTTGGGCGGATTCCGCAGGATCGGATTCGAGCATTTCGTCCTGAAATTCTTCAATGCCGTCCAGATCGTCGTCGCCGAGCAGTTCGGGATGCGCGGAAAGATTTTCCAGGCGTTCGGCGAGCCGGGAGAGGGTATGGCCAATGGCGAAGGTGGATGATGAAAGCAGCTTACGGAGCACCAAGGTGATAAGCGCGCGCTGGCTGGCGGGCAGCGCGAAAAGCTGGTCGCGCTGCAGGTAGGTGGAAATGCTGTCATAGAGCGCTTGTTCGGGCGGTGTGGGGTGAAAATCCCAGGTCAGGGAGATACGGCGGGTGAACGGAATATATTCCACCACCTGTTTGCGCAGAGTGCGGATGCAGATCGGGGCGATGCGGCCCCGCAGGCGATTTCCACGGTCGGGATCCAGCCTGCCGTTGGTGAACTGATCACGGAAGGATTCAATATCGCCGAAGACGTGTTCATCAATGACGCTTACCAGCCCATAGAGTTCATTGAGCGTGTTTTGCAGCGGGGTTGCGGTGAGAAGAAGTTTGAAGGCACTTTGTACGCCAGCGGCCACGTCCCGGGCGGTTTTGCTGCCGGTTTTATAAACGTTACGCAGACGGTGGGCTTCATCAATAACGGCGATGTCCCAGGGCACTGAGCGGATGCGGTCTTTATTGGCGGCCGCAAAATGGTAGGAGCAGATGATAATTTCGTTGGGCGAATCAAATGGGTTGGCCGCCGGGTTATCCATTTTGCGAACGGTTGCACCATCCAGAATCGTGCAGGGAAGGAAAAACTTGGCCAGAAGTTCCTGCTGCCATTGTTTGCGGAGCATTGCGGGAACGATAAGGAGGATTTTCCGCTTCTTTTCCGCCCAGCGCTGGGCGATGACGATACCGGCTTCGATGGTTTTTCCGAGACCGACTTCGTCGGCAAGGATAACGCCCCGGGAAAGCGGCGAGCGAAGGGCAAAGAGTGCGGCATCCACCTGATGCGGATTGAGATCAACGCGAGCGTTGGCGATGGAGCGGGAGAGGCCTTCCACGGTTCCGGATGATCCGGCAACGGTCAGGGCGTAGGCCCAGTATTGGGATTGTTGTGGGGTCACGGTCATAGGAGCATTGTAAACGATGAGCGGGCGGCGGTCAGCTATTGGCGTTCAGTCTGCGAAAGGAGGCGGTTCAATTTTTGGTGAGCGGGGATCAAATTGGGTTACAGGTTGTAGGGGACGGGTTACAGCGGACGGAGGGCGCGCGGTGCAAGCACACGCGGCTAAAATGCGGGGGCGGCGAAAATGCCGTGCTGATTAAATCGGCAGGCCCCGCGACGGGACAGGCTTCCAATACTGATCAATACTGAAGTGGAATCTGATCCGCTGAACCACAGACTTTTATGCCTGCATTCCATAAATCCAGAATTCACCTTCGCATGCCACTTGCAGGACAGAATTAATTGAAAAGAAAGTGGGCGATATCGCCATCTTGGAATATGTAGGTCTTCCCTTCTGAGCGCAGCTTGCCGGCCGCGCGGATGGCGGCTTCATTTTTGTGGGTTAACAAATCGGTGATGTTATAAACTTCCGCGCGGATAAATCCTTTTTCAAAGTCGCTGTGGATCACCCCCGCCGCCTGCGGGGCCGTGGCACCAACGGGAATCGTCCAGGCTCTAATTTCCTTGGGACCAGCGGTGAAATAGCTTTGCAGTCCCAGAAGTTTGTACGCCTCATGGGCAACGGTATCCAAGGCGGGTTCGGTCATTCCCAAATCCGCGAGCATCGCGGCGCGATCTTCCGCGGTGAGTTCCGCAAGTTCGGATTCCAGCTTTGCGCATACCGGCACCACAACACCACCCTCGGCCTGCGCCCGGCTGCGCACCACCTGCACCAGCGGCCCCTGGCCATGCGGGTCGGATTCATCGACATTGGCTATATACAGCACCCGTTTGGCCGTGATCGGGCCGAGATTATGAACGATTTTCCAATCATCAGGTTTCCACGGCGCTAAAGAACGCAATGGCTTGCCCAGCTTGAGCGCCTCAACGAGCTTTTCAATGACTTCCACCGATGCGATGGCATCCTTATCGCCCGCGCGGGCATTGCGCCGTTGCTTATCGACGGTTTTTTCCAGGCTCTCCAAATCCGCGAGCATAAGTTCCGTTTCCACCGTTTCAATGTCACGTTGCGGATCAACTTTTCCGTCCACATGCATGACATCGCCATCTGAGAAACATCGTACCACGTGCAATATGGCATCGACCTCGCGAATGTGTGAGAGAAATTTATTTCCCAATCCCTCACCGGTACTGGCGCCTTTCACCAAACCGGCAATATCCACTACCTTCAGTAAAGCCGGAACGGTTTTTTCAGTTTCAATTAATTGCCGAATTTGTTCCAGACGCCGATCCGGAACTGCCACGACTCCAACATTGGGTTCAATGGTGGCAAAGGGGTAATTGGCGGCCAGTGCGCCGGCATTGGTTAAAGCATTAAACAACGTCGATTTTCCGACGTTTGGCAATCCGACAATTCCAACTTCCATGGTGTTTCCTGTATCGATTTATC
>JAJZVR010000099.1 GCA_021847065.1 Planctomycetota bacterium
GAGACGCGGTGCGGCGCACCACTTAAAATTAGTGGAGCGCTGCGGCGTTTTTGTTTTGGGGTGGGCAGCGGCGATATGAATTTTCACGGATCAAATTGGGTTACAGGTGACAGGTTACAGGTTACAGGGGCTTTTTCACGGATCATCACTGCAACGAACAACGAGCAACGAACAACGACACATGGGGATGGGCGAGTGGCCTGCGGCGGTGGCCTTAATGAGACGCGGTGCGGGGCACCGCTTTGAGTTTTTGGGACGCGGCCAGCGGGCTGGCCGGTTTACTGGCGCTTCGGCGTTTGGGGTGGGGAATTCCCCGGGCGAGCCCGGGGCTATTTGGTGTGCGGTGCGCTGTTACACCGGCGGGGGGATTTTTAGGCGGAGGACTTCGTCGGTCATTTGGTCGAAGCTGTCGTATTCGAGTTGGGTGGGGTGGACCCGCCAGAGCCAATGGCCTTCCTTTTCACGTCTGGACTGGGCTTTGAGTTCGTCTTTGGCACGGCGGAGCGTGATGTAGGAAAATCCGGCGCTGGCGGCGGCCTGGACGACTTCGGCCTGGGGGCGTGGATTAGGTTGCGGACCCAGAATTTGACTAGGGGGTGCTTGTCGATTCGGACGGCGCAGAGGGATTCTTCCGAGTTCATCTGGGCAATGTTCTGGTAGTAGTGCTTTGTGAACCTTAAGGGGCCGGTGTATATCTGCGTTGCGGTTTTTTGGTGGAGCTTATTTGGTTTGGATTTGCGTTATCGCTCTTGGGGCCGCATTTCACGCGTCGCGTTTTGGAATAGGGCTTTCAACGGTCCCTTCCACGGTCGCGATTTCGTCGGCGGTCAGCCCATAAATCTCATAGACAAGCTGGTCGATCTGCTTTTCCTGGGCCTCGATCTGGCGCTGAATTTGCTCACCGCCGGCGCGCAGTTTTGAGAGCTTTTTATGCAGTTCCAAGGTGGTTCTGACCAATTCGACCATCCGGTCATGGATTCCCCGTTCGCGTTTGCTGGAAAAGTCGATTGGGCGGACCGGAAGAGCCGCAACGTTTCCTTTTTTCACTTCGGCCAGCGCCTCTCCGACTTCGGGGTTCAGCGTGCGGTAGTACCAGTTAATGAGTCGTGCGTTGAGTATTCCCAGAATATAAAGTGGAGAGATTTCATGTTCACGCACTGTCACCACATGCATGTTGTTCAAACATAAGAGTCTATCCGTGTCGATCGCTGCGATCAGGCTGTCCCCGGTTTGCCGCATGACGATTTTCTCAGGGGCGTTGAAATTCGCCGCAGGTCGTGGTTCAGCCAGCCATGGGCCATATTTGATGAAGCGTGCCTTTTTGGGGCTAATTTTAAACCGTGCGATATCGGCCCCACGAATATATTGCCGATACAGGGGGCCTAGCTGTTCGTCAGCGTCGTAACACCGCGTGTCGACGATTCGTCGGGATTGTGGCGGAGATCCCTTGCCGACTTGGTAGGGTTTGATTCCCACGTTGATATTGCATATTGATTCTAACGGCACGCCGGCGCCTGCGCATTTTTGGGCAAGCTTTCGGTCCGGGGCGTTTAGGAAGATATTAATTACTTCACCATCCAAGTCTCGCCACATGTCCTGGGAGTGTGTAAGCATTGTGATCGAGGAATCTCCCGCGACGAACGATTCCCGCGACGGGGCGATTTTCACACGAATCGTTACGCCGCGAGGGTTGGCTTTTTGGAGCGTGAGTATCTGCGTGTCTACCGTCGCCTGGCGGAACACCGGGAATTGAAAGTGGACAATTTCATTAATTTGTGATTCTGTACAGACAAAGCGACGGGCTTCGCGTTGTCGTAGGTTGGTCAGCCAGGGGTTGGGGACGATGACGCCGAGCAGCCCGCCCTGCCTAAGGAGGTTTCGGATGGCCTGCTCGAGGAATAACAAATACGTGTCGGGCTGGTAGTTCTGGTGATGGAACCTTAAAACCAGGTATTCTTTTTGAGGTTCATCCAAGGATGCGCCGTATGGAGGGTTACCGATCACCACGTCGAATCCGCCAACATCCATAATCGGTTTGAATTCCGATCTCCAATCGAACGCATTAACCCTCCATAATGTCTCGTCGTCAAGTAAGGATAGTTGGCGGGAGGCAAAGAAGTCCGGACCGATTAATGAGTTTCCGCACTTTATATTATTTGAAAGATCGGGCAGTGCCCGCTCTCGAAATAATCGCAGCTGATTGCTGATGCTCTCTTGGGATTCGCCTTCCAATGCCTTTAGCAGGAGCGAAAGCTTGGTTGTTTCGACAGCGTTGGCGTCGATATCCACACCGAAGATGTTATTAATGAGAATTCTCTTTCGCTCGGCAAGCGTTAGTTTCAGGATGCCGCTCGGTCCGCCACGCGTCCCAGAAACGCGACGGATCGGCGGCGATTTCTGCCGCAAAAGGCGTTCCGTGATGTGTTCGGAATAATATTTGAGGTGCCAATCCAGAAGGAACTGGTACGCCCCGAGGAGAAACGAACCCGAACCGCATGCGGGATCAAGCACTCTGATGTTCGCGGCATTCGACGAGCTTTTAGCCGCGAGGATTTTTCCCACCGTTGCCGCAACGATGTAGTCCACGATGTATGTAGGCGTGTAGAAGACGCCGCCAGCTTTTCGCACATCGGGCTTCTCCTCCACCTTGGCGCGGTGGCCGGGGGTGAGGCGAATGACCTTGCCAAGAAATTGTTCATAAACTTGGCCGAGAATATCTGCGGGTAGTACAGAAAATTCGTAGGGGGATTCCGGGTAGTAGAGCGATCGCATAACAGTTCGGAGGGTTTTATCATCCACGGCGAGCGCCGGGGTTAATTCATCCGGCTCTCCGGCCTGTCCCTCCTCGTCCGAGAAATGAAACAGGCCCGAGTTGTATTTCTGGTCCGCCTGTCTAAATATCTCCATTAGGCGGCCATAAATGCCGTCGCCGTTCGACACAGCTTGCAACTGCCCATAGCGCTCGATCCCCCGATCCTCGCATATTCTAAGAAATATGATTCGATCAATTGTTCGGGTGACAGCCGAATTGAGTTCGCGTTGGGAAAGATCGGTATTACGCAGGGCGATGTTTTCCGCGAGTGTGTCGCGCCATTGTTCGATTTCTTGAAGGAAGGCGTCGTCAACGGTGGTGGTGCCGCGTGTTCGTGATAGGCCCTCGGCAAAGCGATCTAGGGAACCCTTGAGCACGGCGTCTTTGGACAGCATAGCGGCGATTTCACGCCATTTTTCGCCATACTGTTCCCATGTGCAATAAAAGACTCTGCCCTTCGATGCCGGGTCATTCTGATCGGGTTTGAACCGGCAATCATAGATCGCAAACGCCTCGAAATCGCACAACACCGATATCGGTAACTTTGCCGACCAAGCGTAGCGTCTTAACTGATATGCCGGGGAGATATCTGTGGAGATGTCTATTGAAGGCCTCTTGGCCTCAACGAAAAATTTTCTTGTTCCGCCAATTCGAAAGCAGTAGTCCGGAGCCTTGGTTGCTGCACCAATCTTGATGGAATCTTCGTGAATCACGTCTTTATATGCTTCGGCGTAGCCGGACCGGTTGGAGACATCCCATCCGAGGGCCTCGAAAAATGGTTCGAGAAATTCCCGGCGGAGTTGCGCTTCGTTGTAATCGCTGGATTTATATTGCGACCAATTGCGGGAAAAACGCTCGACCAACTCCAAGATTGTAACGGGAACGCTCTGCATATTTGGTTGCATCCTATTCGCAAGCATTGCCAACATAGTTCTCAAGAACAGTCTGCGCGAAAATCCGCGTAGACGCAACCATCGGAATTTCAATCGGAATTTCAACGTGATGGTGCCCATCGCTCGTCGCCGGGCGACGACGCTAAACGGGGGGGCGGGTTTATGGGGTTGGGTTGGGTCGCGCTTGTGGCGCGGCTATTTATATAGCAACGCGCATCATTACAGCGGGTTGTTTCGATTGGTCGCGAACAAGGCGGGACTTCTGCATCCGATATCCCAGGGATTCAATGGATAGCCCGTCAAACCAGGGCTGGATGAATCGGGCGATATTGCGACACAGTCCTGGGAAGTCCGCTATCTGGCTGCGCATGGGAATCCCGCGTACTGGATTCAGGGAATATGGTAACTTATATTGCCTATGGATGCAAGTGCGGTGTTGGTGGTTCATTCTTGATGATCGTCTGGTGTTCCGGCTGGTGACGGGGGCACCCGTCGCCGGGCGACGGCGCTAAACGGGGGACTCGCGGGCGCAATGCCCGCGGCTAAATGGCAGGGAAGAGAGTTGCAAGCGGCCCGCGAAATTGGTCATGCACAGCGCTTTACGCACCAAGGCTTTGTAAATACTCTACAACCAGACGCACACCGAAGCCGGTGGCATTATCACCGATCCACCAGCGATCATCCTTTTTCGGATCAGCTACGCCGGCAATGTCCAGATGGGCCCAGGGCACGCCGTCAGCGACAAATTCACTTAGAAACATTCCGCCTTGAATGGGATGGGCTTCACGTCCACCACTGTTAACCATATCGGCATGGGGGCTGTCAAGGAGCTTACGATACGCTTTATCTAACGGCAGCCGCCAGAGGCGTTCACCGGTTGCGTGTCCGGCCGTGGTGAGGCGGGCAGCCAATGCGTCATCACCGGCCATGAGTCCGGCGAATACGCCACCAAGGGCGACAATCACACCGCCGGTCAACGTGGACATTTCAATCAGGGCGTGCGGCGTGAATTTTTCACAGGCATAGGCGATGGCGTCGGCAAGAATCAGCCGACCTTCGGCGTCGGTGTTGGTCACATCAACGGTTTTACCATTGTACATGTGAAGGATATCACCCGGTCGGTAGGCACGGGAATCCAGCGTATTTTCGGCGGTGGGAATCAGGCCGACAACATGGTGCGGCAGTCGCAACTGCGCGACGGCCTGCATAATGCCCAGTACGGCCATGCCGCCGCATTTGTCATATTTCATAGCGCCCATATCCGCAGCGGGTTTAATGGAAATGCCGCCGGTGTCAAAGGTCACAGCCTTTCCCACTACGGCAATGGTTTTTGCGGTATTTACTTTCACACCGCGCGGGTGATATTCCATAATGATCAGCGCCGGGGGTGAATCGCTGCCGGCACCAACGGCACACAGGCCACCCATACCCAATTTTTCGGCGGCTTTGGCATCAATAACGGAAAATTTCAGTTTATTGGCACCCGCGATAGTCCGGGCAATGGCGGTCAGAGAATCGGGCGCGATCATATTGGCCGGATGGCAGGCCACAGTGCGGGCTAAATTAGCTGCGGTTGTAATCACAGTTTTTTCCGCCAAGACGCTTTCCACCGTTTTTGCTGAAACCTGATCCGGACAGAAGATGGTCAGCGCTAAGGGCTTATTGTCAGGAGAGTCTTTTTGAGTGCCCTGGGATTTTTTTTCGGTTTTATAAACAGAAAACTTAAAATCCCCCAAGGCGTAACCCTCGGCCAAGGCACCAGCCAGGACGGGCCAATTATCATGCTCAAGACCGGCGGGATGAAATGTTGCCGAAGTGACTTTGACTTTGCGCAGATGGCGGGAAAGCAGCGAACCGGCCCAGCGAATCTGATCGGGATTAAAGTCCGCGGATTTTCCCATACCCAGGAGAATTAACCGCTTTGCACCGCCGATTCCATTAGCCTGTATAAGCGTTCCGGCTTTGGCTTCAAATTCATGCAGTTCAATAGCGGTATGAATGGCACCTGCGATGTCTTGGGGTAAATTGTCGGCGACAAAGCGCTGCTTTTGGCTCTCGAAAATGGGGATAACCAATGCGGCGCAATCCCACAGAGGCCGAGCCACAACGGTAAATACCGGCGGCTTACCGGGTTGAATCGTTATGTTTTTAGAGCGATTAGATTTTGCCATGATGCTTTTCCTGATTCCAATGAATTAGCTGCGTCGGTTGAAACACTCAACCAGTGACAATATTCCGCATTGTGCGGTTAGTAAAAGCCTTGTCAAGGAAGAGCGGTCGCTTACGCGGATTGGGTGTGGCAATTTTTCCGGGCGGCACCAAATTGCGGCCACAATCGTCCCGGCGCGCTGGGATGGCTTTGTGTTTCCATCGGATATTCCACCACCGGCAAAGCCGGCGGCTATTTAAGGCATGCCACGGCGACAATCGCGCCGCCAGCGTTGGCTCGGTCATCAAATGATTTGCGATAATTTTTGCAAATTCTTGTAAATAGTGACCTCCAGCATATTTGCGGCTATAATCTATGTTAAGCGGTGCCTGAGCATGGCACGGCACGTCGCACGATTGTCGCGGTTATCTTGTAGGTAAGCCGCGAAATGGATCGCTCCGATGCCCTCCTTTAGTTCAAGCAACCACCAGCTTGTTCCTTGAATAGATGCCCGGCCTTGATTGTGAATCTGTATTTGCAATTACCGAATTTGTCCCTTTGCAACAGGAGTGGCCGCCATGAAAGTCAATAAAACCGTTGTCTTGCTGGTAGTCCCACCACTGAGAACGCAACCGTTGCTTCCCCCCATTCCCTTTAATCTCGAAATGGCCGGCAATTTTGCGGTATTAGCCGGTACCACAGTGCACAATACCGGTGAGACCGCGGTAAAAGGTGGAGATGTCGGAACCAGTCACGGTAATGAGATCATCGGTTTTCCGCCGGGAAAGGTGAGACCACCCCATACTACCCGGGTGTCAGATGCCGCTACGCGTCAGGCGCACGTCGATCTTACCGCCGCCTATATGGTGGCCAAAAGCAGGCCGGCAACGCACGACTTAAGCGGACAGGGCTTGGGCGGGCTAACACTGCTCCCGGGCGTTTATTCTTTCTCGAAATCCGCCACGCTTGATGGCACGCTCACGCTCAACAACCAGGGAGATCCGGATGCCAAATTTATTTTCCAGATCGGCACCACGTTGACAACCAGCAGTGGCTCAGCGGTTATTACAATTAACGGCGGCCCCGGCCCGGAGGCCAAAAGTTCAGTGACCTGGCAGGTTGGAACATCCGCAACCCTCGGTGCTGACAGCACCTTTGAAGGCAACATTCTTGCCCTTAACAATATCACGATGGAGGAAGATTCCTCCATTCATGACGGCAGCGCATTGTCACAACACGGGAAGATCACGCTCGATACCAACAAGATTACGAAGCGATCCGGGCCGACGGTATGAGGAACCCCCAACGTCGACGCCCCGGTAGGTCCGTCGTTTACTATCTAAGTTGAATAGCGGTTTGAACAATTCTGGCCGCTTTACTGACATCGTTCCATCCGTAATTTTGGGCCGTAGCAAGGGTGCTGGCGAAGCAATAACCGGATTTTTCCGCCTTGGCCCGGTACATGGCGACATCGGCATGTTTCAACAATACTTCGGCGGTTATGCCATCGCGGGGACACATTGCAATGCCGATACTGGGGCGTATGACCATGTTGACGCCATTGAGACCGCAAGATTCGGAAATCCGGGCCAGCATGGACTCGACTATTTTGGCAATGGCGGCATCTTCTTTTACTTCCAGCAGCAGACACAGAAATTCATCACCGCCGGATCTGCTGACGGTATCCTCATCGCGGACACACGCTTGTAAACGCTCCGCGACCATTTGCAGCACTTTATCGCCCATATCATGCCCGTAGGTGTCATTCACGCGCTTAAATTTATTAATATCCATGTATAGAACCGCGAAGCTCCGCTTATGCCGCTGGGCCTGGGCCAAAGCCTGTTCCATGCGGTCATTAAATAAAGCCCGATTGGCCAAACCGGTGATAACATCATGAAAGGCCATATAACGATGTTTCTCACCCTGTACTTCGCTATCGGATAATTGTTTCTCCAGATTCTTGCGTTGAGCTATTTCCTGGGCCAGTGAAATATTCACCAACTGCAGATCATCCGCGCATTGCTGAACTTTCTCCTCCATAAGTTCACTCCACGTCAGCGCTTCCCGCACCCCGTCCAAGGCACAGTATTGGGTGAGCTTAGCCTTCAGCGCACGGTTGGCCTGTGAGAGTTCACGGGCGCAGGCGGCAACCCGATCTATTACCTGACCGCTTTGATTAAAGGTTTTCAGAAGCAAAGGTTCCGAGATCGTGGAGGACTGCGGTATCGATTCAGGCATGTGCCAACCCTTCTGTTGTCTTAATACGATCAACAAACAACGCTCCCCCCACCTTCCATAAAGCAGCAATTTCCGTGCCGCGGTTAAAAAAAGCGGATATTTCAACCGGACATTACATTCTGATGAATTTAGACTTGTGGACTGGACACTTTGTCCGCGTCATTTTGTCGCGTAATGCCGAATTGCCGTAGGTCGGACCAATGCGCTCAGAGCGGACTAAAGAATATTTTTTGAGGTTTTTCAATCCTCCCGGTATGGATTCCGCGGATAAAAAGCGAAGCATACTTCGGCAATTTTTTATGGCTGTATTTGCGTTGTTCATCCCGCGTTTTCCATCAGCAGAGACCTTAGATTTTACTGAATTAACGCTGCAAGCGGTGTGCTATTGAGCGATTGTGTTTCCGCTTGGCTTCCCGGCCACAACATTCGGCAACGGCAGGCGCTCGTGCGCTCAAGGCGTCGCCTTGCAGGGGCGACAGGGGGAAAGGCAAGTACTGTCGGTGGCAAACCGCGCCTGCCGCTGGTACAGGTTTTGCATGTAGAAGGCATATCGTGTCACTTCATGGATTACATCCATGGGCACAATGTTGTACTACTTTCTTACATTGAGGAGTCGGCAATGACTACCAGCCAAAAAACCGAGGAAATCAAAAAATCGCAACACGACGCGCATCGTGATCCACTCAGTGGCGCTGCGGGTTCACATGCGGTTGGCACAGGCGTAGGTACCTTAACAGGTGGCGTTATTGGTGGCGTGGCCGCCGGAGCGGCCATTGGCACGGTTGCCGGTCCCGTTGGAACTTTGGTTGGCGGTGCGGCAGGAGCTGTCGTCGGCGGCGTGGCGGGCGGCTTGGCGGGTAAAGCTCTGGCGGAAGATATTGATCCAACCATTGAGCATGGATTCTGGCGTGCAACGTATGTGGCACGGCCTTATGTCAAAAAAGGAAGCAGCTATGAAGAATACAGCCCCGCGTATCAATATGGCTGGGAATCGCGCATTCACTACAGTGACAAGTCGTTTGATGAAAGTGAACCGATTCTGGCTCGACATTGGCCTGAACATCAGGCCAAATCTACTTTGACCTGGGAACACGCGAAACCCGCCATTCGCGACTCCTGGGAACGCGTGAGCCTGAGAAAGCCATCACCGACGAAAAAGTAAAGTGGCACAGTGGGGAAAAGTGGTAGTGGGAACGCGTGATGTGGGGCGCGCCAAGTGGGGCAATGCCAAGTGGGGACAAAGTTGTGCAGCGGGGACGTTCCAGCCGATACAGTCGGGACGTCCCCGTTTCGCTTTTTAACATACTGGAGAAACTGTCATGGCAAGAAAAATCGCCTCAATTAAGAAACCGGACCCGGCCAAGAATTCTTTGAATCGTCTAGGGCTCATTGATCTGCTCAATGAGGATCTGGCGCGTGAGTACCAGGCCATTATTGCGTATGTGGTTTATTCCCAGGTTATCAAAGGAGCGGCGTACATGAACATCGCCGCGGAACTGGAAGTTCATGCGGCAGAAGAGCTTTCACACGCCATTACGCTGGCCAATCAGATTGATTACCTTGGCGGCATGCCCAAGGTGACCCCCAGACCGGTTAAAACATCTGACAAAGCGGAGGATATGCTGCGTTTTGATCTGGATAATGAAAATGAAACCATTCGCAATTATCGCCAGCGCGTGCAGCAGTGCGAAGAAATTGGCGAATACGCGCTGGCCGAACACCTGCGCAAAATATTGATGCAGGAGCAGGATCATCAAATTGCATTGGCGACTGCCCTGGGAGTCTGTCCGAGTAATGACCGGGTTGCGATCCCGGCGCGCCGGGATGATTTTTGGCTCCCGTCAAGAAGCGGCGACGATGGTGTACCTGACACAAATGGTACTCCGAGGAGCCGCGCCGCAGAGGGGGGCCAAAAAGCACGTCCCGGCGCGCCGGGAGGTGGGCCTGAAATGCCCCGTCTGCTTTGTTGTCGGATCTCGCAGACTCGTTATTGAGAGTCGGCTCGATCCTCCGTCGCGCATACGGGACATTTCAGACCCATCGCAATCCCGGCCATGACTCGGACAGGCTCCTACGCGAAGATATTGCGGATATTACACACGCTGATCAGCGCGTGTAGCGGCGACCTACCAAACAAATCACCGACACCGTGCGATGCGCGGACAGAATTGTCCGTACACCGGCTGGCGCTCTGTCCAAATAATCGCCGAGTTGCGGCCATTACTTGGACAGGTCCTATTATAAAGACATTTAAATATCCAATTCCGTGCGAAGTAAAACCAGCGGCGGCGCATCGCGCTCGGCCAACTTGCGCTGCAGGGTTCGCACGCTGATACCAATGGCATGGGCGGCTTTGGTTTTGTTATTGTCATAACGCTTTAATGCGCCCTGGATTGCCTGTTGTTCAAGCTGCTCAAGCGTAAGCAGCGGTCCGGCACCATCGGTTGCGCGGCGATCTCTGCGGAGCGCTGTAGCCGCTTGGGGCAACACATCAGGCCTGGCGGCGGCAGCGGGCGTAAGGCTATCGACCTCTGCGAGCGCACTTGGCAGGAGTTCCGTGTATATCTCGGCGGGAAGATCATCGAGCGTGATGACCGTCTGGTTGCAGTCGCTGAGAACCATGGATTGCTCAATGACATTCAGGAGTTGCCGGACATTTCCAGGCCAACGGTATTTCCGCAGGGCTTCGAGCGCCTCAACGGAAATGGCATCAATAGAAGAGCTATTTTGCACATTGACACGCTGTATAAACGCATGCACGAGCAATGGAATATCGGCGAGTCGATCGCGCAGTGGCGGCATACGGATGGTGATGATGTTCAGGCGATAATAAAGATCTTCGCGAAATGTGCCCAAGGCCACCATGGTTGGCAGATCGCGGCTGGTGGCAACAATCACGCGTGTATCGACTTTGATCTCACGATGCCCCCCCAAAGGAGTGACAACGCGATTTTCCAGTATTCGCAGGAGCTTGGCTTGAATTGGCAGGGCACAATCGCCAATTTCGTCAATAAATAATGTGCCGCCGCTGGCCGCTTCAAAACGTCCAATTTTAGCTCCGACCGCACCGGTAAAGGAACCTTTTTCATAGCCAAATAATTCACTTTCCACCAGAGAATCCGGAATGGCAGCACAATTAAACGCAATAAAGGGGCCGGCTTTGCGCGGCGAATTGCGATGAATGGCCTGCGCGGCGAGGTCCTTGCCAGTGCCGGATTCGCCTAAAATCAGCACGGTGCTGAAGGCCTGACTGGAGCGGCTGATCAGGTCAAAGACATCCTGCATTACCGGAGTGTGGCCAATAATGCCGTCGTTTGAGCCGTCGATTGGTACCCGCGGCAATCTTGATTTCTGATCCTGCTGGCAGTCCTGAACCAAATGCATGAGTTTGTCGAGTGTGGCCTTGGCCTCAGCGAGACTCCGCAGGCCAGGCTGCACGCCAAAGTTAATGGTTTCAACCAAAGTTTTTACACTTTGCGTTTCCTGAATTATCGGCAGCGGCGCATCGGGAAAATAATTCTTCCAATATTTGATCAGATCCACGCGGGAAATATCACCGGAAATCATTCCGGCTACCACGCAGTCGATTCCTTCATCCACAAACCGCAGCGCCTTTTCGGCGGAATCAGTCGTTTTGACGTTGTAGCCCGCGCGCTTAAGCAGCCGCTCAAGTTCAGCGCGCCGGGTGGGGTCGTCTTCAATAACGAGAATTTCATATTGACCTGTGGTATTCAAAACATTCGACTCCAAAATATCCCCCAAGCCCGATGCGAACACCGCGGATAAAAATCCTCTATCCATGCACATTTGCCAGCACATGGTAGAAAATGTAACGCCCCAACACTCCATTTTAGCCACTGGCACAACGTAAAGCAATTAGGCATCGCGCAAAACGCCGCTGATCCGAGAGACTCCGCTGATAAATCATGCTAAAATGGCGAAGTCCATGGCATAAGCCCGTAGACGTTGAATTGGACGCAGGAGTTTAAGTAATGCCCATTGGCGTTTTATTCGTGATGGCAACCCCGGCTTGGGCCGCCAAGGGTTCAGGTAAGCCCTTCTCTAAAATCGACAGCCGTGAAATATTTATGCGCAGCATCGAATTGTACGCTAACCGAGATCAGGTGCAGCAGCGGATGTTATGCCTGCTTCCGGATGATCTATCCCGAATTCAGGAAAAATATGGTGCCCATCTTGCTTTTCAGGGCGTTGGGGCCGCCGCCGGCGGGCCTGATTGGTTTGGGGCTGTGCAGCGCGGCTTGGAAAAGCTCAAACCTGAAATGGATACCGTCATTGTGCATGATGCCTGCTGCCCGGCGGTGCCCTATTCGGTTTTAGACGCTTTGGAGGAAGCCCTCGGAAAAACCGGCGCCGCCGCTGCCGTTGTCCCCGTTGGCGGCGCGACCGTGCGCGTACAAGATGGCAAACTCGGAGAACTGGTTGTTGATAAGCGCCTTGAAATTTTGCAATCGCCGCAGATTTTTCGCCGCAGCATCTTGGAAGCGGCCTATGCAAAACGCGCCAGCCTGGGAAATGAATATGTCGATGATGCAACGTTGGTAAAGCTTTGCGGCACTGATGTTACCAGCGTTCCGGGCTGGCGATTAAATATCCGCATCGATCATGAAGAATTAATCAAGCTCGGATCCGATGCGATCAAACATTTGCCCCGTGCGCGGAGCAATGCGCCGGTAAGCCCATTTGATGAAGCACAATGGTAAGGCCCATGGTAATAGCGTGTTTGAAAATCAAGAGTTGCGGTATTCAGTGATGTCTGCGAGGTTCCCGTAATCTCATAGCGGTGGAGTTTTATGGCGCGACGCGTCGTGTTTTTAATTACCGATCTGGATCTGGGAGGAATGCCGCTGATTGTTCGGCGCATTGTTCGCGGCCTTAAAGAGCTGGGCCGATGGGAACCCACGGTGGTAAGTATTAAACATCCGGGCATTGTAGGCCGGTGGATTCGCCATGAGGGTATTGAGGTAATCGGGTTAAATGCCCAGCGTATTTCCGACTTCAAAGCTGTGCGCCGTTGGGTAGCCGCACTGCAAACCGTGAACCCCTCTGTGGTTGTCAGCGTGCTGGTCCACGC
>JAJZVR010000100.1 GCA_021847065.1 Planctomycetota bacterium
CTGGTTTCCTCACGTTTCAATTCCCAGACGCGCCATTTAAGGGAATCGCGTTTGATCGAGTTACCGAGGATGGGCCATTTTCATACAGCCAGCACAATTTTCATTATAATCGTTTTCCATGGCGGCAATAAATGAAAAATATATGATCGCGGCTTTTCCCCTGCCGATGGGTTTAATACTTCTGCCGCTGATCCACAGTGCGGGATACGATCCGGGACAACGGGCATCAGCGGTGGCAGGCTGGATGTTGCTGCTGTTGGTTGCACAAAGCATTACCGCGATCATGGCGGGCGCATTATGCCGCGATTTTCGATGGTTTTGTCGCGCGGGGATTATTTCCGGCGCGGCGGCGATGTCGGCCGAAGCGTTGGGGTGCGCAGCGGGGCTGATTCCCGCGGGGGTTATACTGCAAACTGGGGCAGTATTTATCGGATGGGGCCTTTTTTGTACCGCCTTGGCCAGCCGCATAGGCTCCTGGAGCTTCGGCCTGACTGTTCCGGCAGGAATAACGATCGCGAGCATGTTGATTTTCTCCCCGGTCCTATTGACACCACTTTTTTTGGCTTTGCAACATTCATGGCCACATTGGCCCTGGCTGGCGGAGATACTGGTCAATATTTCCCCCGCGATATGGATGATTAACGCGCTGGCCACGGGCATACATTACAACTGGTTTATCTGGTTTCACGCGCCGATGATGTATCAGCATGTGGTGCTGGGACAAAATACGCTTATGCCAAGGCTGTGGCCATGGTGGTTGGCGTGTGCCGCGGCGGGCGTTGCCGGAATTATCATGGCGGCAGCGCCAAGGCGCTCGCAGGGTGCATCGTGTACCGATTCAGATGTGCCATAGGCGGCATTTATGCAGCCCGCTACCTACAGTGCGTTAAGCACGGAGCTTGTGGATTATACCGCTGCCGTCGGCGGCAGTTTGCGGTATAATTTTGGCGTAACGGTTTTGCGGAGACTTGTTCATGCGTATGGCGTTATCGACTTTACGGTTGTCAATTTATCGGGCATTGGCAGGCGTGGCATGGATGGCTGCGGCACTGGCGGGCGTAACTGGGGCGTCTGGCGCGAATGCAAAAACCGCGCTGCGGGCGGAAGTTAATCCGAACACCGGCGTTTATACACTGCAAAGCATTTCCCCGGCATGGACGTTTACCGGTTCTGTCCCGGCTCCCGTGCAGGCGTTGCACCGTACAACGGGCAAAGACCGCATCGGGGCGTATCGGCAGGTGCGATTTGACTGGCTTTATAAGGGCAAACTGGTTTCGGGCGCCATTCGCACATATCGCACAGTTCCGGTGGCGCAATTTATTCTCACGTTTCAACAGGCAACGGCCCATCCGCAAATTCCATTTCCTGATTTCACGTCTGAACCGCATGGCCTGCATATTCTCAGCTATCGCAATAACTCCTTCGCACCGCCGCAGTTTTCGGCGGGACAGTCCGGTACACCCTGGCTGCTGTTTGATAACCATTACAATGCCGCCATTATTTCTCCCGCCCGGCATTTCACAATTATGACCATGCGTGGTAACGGTATAAGCCACACGCTGGTGCGATTGAATCAGAATGTTGCGGCGGTAGGGGCCAAATTCCAGATTCGCAGCATCATGGTCATCACGCATGGAATTAATCATGCGTATGATGTATGGGGGCCGGCGCTGACGAGCTTAGGTGGCAAAACGCGGCCGAGTAATGAGGCCGCACCTGTGCTGCGTTATCTGGGCTATTGGACGGATAACGGCGCAACATATTATTACCATTTTAAGCCAAAACTGGGCTATGCCGGCACGATACTGGCGGAAAAGCGTCATTTGCGGGCGCGACATATTCCGATTCATTATCTGGAATTGGACAGTTGGTGGTATCGCAAAGATTCCACCAATTATCTTGGCAAAAAAGCCCGTCCCATGCTGCCGAAATATGAGCACCAGGACTGGGCCAAGTTTGGCGGCGTGACGCATTACACCGCAAGCCGACATTTATTTCCCAAAGGGTTGGAAGCGTTTGATCGGCAGGCGGGTATGCCGCTGGTGGTACACGGGCGGTGGATCAGCAAGAAAAGTCCATATCACAAGCGGTATAAAATCATCGGCATAGCACCGGTGGATTTGCGCTATTGGAATCATATTGCAACGTATCTGCATGATAATGGCGTGGAAACGTATTTGCAGGACTGGCAGAGCACCATCGCCCGATATTCCGATTTTTTCTCAAACGTAACCGCCGGGCATGATTTTTATCACAATATGGCCAAAGGCATGGCGGCGCACGGCATAACGGTCATGTATTGCATGCCGTTGCCGTGCGAATTGCTGGAATCATCGGAATTAAACAATGTCCTGGCGACGCGGGTCAGCAATGATATTTTTATCCGTCCAAGATTTTATGCATGCTTGTTTACCTCCCGATTGGCCGGCGCGCTGGGCCTTTGGCCATGGGATGATGTGTGCATGTCCTGGCGCACGGATAATGTGCTGTTGCAGAATCTTTCAGCGGGGGTGGTGGGCTTCGGCGATCCGATCGGCAAAGAAAATCGCACCAACCTGATGCGTACCTGCCGCAGCGATGGCGTGCTGATCAAACCGGATGTGCCGATTGTACCCATTGATCGGGCGTATCTGGATGGGGCGTTGCATGTTCACGCACCGGTCATTGCCCGGACATACACCCATCAGGATGGGGTGAAAACAGCGTATGTATTCGCGTTTGCCCCCAGGCCACAGGATAAAAAGGCGGTTACTTTTTCCGCGCATGATATTGGCCTGAAGGGGGCCATGTATGTCTATAATTATTTTACCGGAGCTTCCGCGCGTCTCTCCGCGGGACAGAAGTTTACCGGTGCGTTAGGCGCTGATAACGCGGCGTATTATGTATGCGCGTCGCCGGGGGCGGCGGGTATTGCGTTTATGGGGCAACGCGGGAAGTTTGTGGGCACTGGCCGGGCGAGAATACCATCACTGGCCAATCTGCCGGGCGCTTTAATGGCCTCGGTAGCGTTTGCACCCGGAGAGGATGTTGTCACACTGCACGGCTTTGCGCCGTATAAGCCAACGGTGACGGTGCATGGTGGTATGGCGGGGGCAGTGATGTATAACCGGGCAGCGCAGCACTTTGTTGTGCGCGTTTCGCCGTCCATCACCGCACCGATGCGCGAAATTGATGGCAGTGTGGTGAAGGAAGTGGACGTGGTTTTCAGCCGGGCCAAGTAAAACAGAAAAGGAATTTTCCATGGCATTAGTCTCGAAAGATGCAGGCGGCTCGAGCGTGTCAAAATCCGGCCATGACATAACAGCGTTGACGGAAAGCCGAATCAATGAACTGGCGGAAAAATTAACGCCGGAAGAACGCCGCGTTATGCTGGACCATGGCACCGAACCACCGTTCTGTGGTGGCTTGCTGCACAACAAGGTTGATGGGGTGTATGTCTGTCGGCTCTGCGGGTTGCCTTTGTTCAAATCTCAGACAAAGTTTGAATCCCACACCGGATGGCCGAGCTTTTATGAACCCTTTGATCCGGATCATGTGCAGAATATTGTCGATGAAAGCTTCGGCATGGTTCGCACCGAAATTCGATGCCGGCGCTGCGGCAGCCACCTGGGCCACGTATTTGAAGATGGGCCGGCTCCGACCGGCAAACGGTTTTGCCTCAATACTGTGGCACTGGAGTTTCAGACCATTGAATCCGGGAGTTGAAGCGGACCGCCCGGTGCGTGAAGTGATACTTTAATTTTGTTAAGGGAGTTTTTGCCGTGCATAAAAAATTACGAAAATCATTGGTTTATGTAATCCTGCTGACGCTGGTGCTGATTGCGGCTGTCTGGTTTTCCATTGATGGTATTCTGCGCAGCCAGATTCAGAGCCGGGCAACAGCCGCCCTGGGCACCAAAACCACGTTGGCGGACGCACAATTAAGCATCTTCGGAGGCAGTCTGGCTCTGACGGGGCTGACGGTGGATAATCTCAAAGGATATACTGCCCCGCACCTGCTGACCATGCAGTCATGCGGAGCGACCGTGAGCCTGCACAGCCTGCTGACCAAAACCGTGGTGATAAAGCTTATCACTATTACGGGGCTGCATATTTCCATGGATCAAAATGGCTTATCCAATAATCTGATGGCGGAAATAAACCACCTGAATAATCAGCAAAGCTCGGCCACAACTGCAAAACCCACGAAAGGCTCAGGCGGAAAAGCTCTGGAGATTACCAAAGTGGTGCTGTTAAACACGGTGGTGCGCCTTGATGCCTCTCTGCTGCCGGGCCAGAAAGGCGTTCCGATTGTTATTACGTTGCCCCGAATGGTGATTAATCAACCGACCAACCCCAACGGGCGGCCATTGCGGATGGCTGGCCTGATGGAACAGATTCTAATAGAAATTGCCAAGAACGTGGCGAATAATCCGGCCATTCCGGCTCCCGTGCGCACCACACTGGACGCTGCCGCGACTTTCATTGGCTCCGGTGCCGGCACGCTCATTCACGGGGCGGGCCAGGCTGTTACTGGTGCGGTGAATTCTCTGGGGCATTTGTTTGGTGCCGGCACCGGCGGTACTAACGGAGGCACGAAGTGATCGCGGCGATCATCGCTCATATTGCCGCAACTGCCCACAGCGTTGATTGGCCGGATGTGCTGATTTTCGCGTTGACTTATTTTGGCTTGGCATTGGGAGATATTCCGTTCACGCGGCTGGATCGCTCCAGCATTGCCATATTAGGCGCTGTAGCGGTGCTGCTGTTTCATCGGATGAGCCTACATGAGGCGATGATCGGCGTAGATTTTCCCACCTTGATCCTGCTGATCAGCATGATGGTTATTTCCGCGCAATTGCGATTGGCGGGTTTTTATGACTGGGTGGTGCGGCGAATTGTGGCGGCAGCACATCAGCCGTCGCGATTGCTGGCGGGGCTTATCGCATTTTCCGCACTGCTTTCCGCGTTGTTTGCCAATGATGTCATCTGCCTGATTTTTACACCCGTGCTGTGCCTGGCGCTGCAACGCGCCCGCCGCGATCCAGTGCCGTATCTGATGGCACTGGCCACGGCATCTAATATCGGCTCGGCCACCACTTTGATTGGCAATCCGCAGAATATGCTTATAGGAGAGACGGCTCATCTTGATTTTGCCGCTTATTTTATTACCGTTCTGCCGTTGATTCTGGTTTGTCTGGTGTTGAATTATCTCGCCATTGCGGTGCTTTATCGCGCGCGGTTGTTTGCGGATATTGAGCCGCCGGCGGCGTCAGAATCAGCGCATGAACATCATCGTCCACCGAAAATGCTGTGGCCATTGATTATCAAATCCCTGGTGGTCATGGGAATTCTTCTGGTCGCGATGCTGGCGGGATCGATTATTCACCTGAGTCGACCGGTAGCCGCGATGGCGGCAGCGGGAGTGATTCTGGTGTCACGCAAGACCCGCCCCGCGGATTTGTTTGCGTTGGTGGATTGGAATTTAATTCTGCTGTTTATCGGCCTGTTTATCGTCATTGCCGATGTGCAAAGCCACCACCTGCTGACGCCGGCGCTGCACGCGCTGGCCAAAATGGGGATTTCATTAAAATCCCATTTGCCGCTGGCCGCGGTAACATTGGTATTGTCCAATCTGGTAAGCAATGTGCCGGCAGTATTGCTCATTAAACCCGCCATACCACTGGCGGCCACACACACCTGGTACCTGCTGGCGGTGATCAGCACGCTGGCGGGGAATCTGACCCTGCTGGGATCGATCGCCAATTTAATTGTTGCGCAACAGTCGCAGCCATTTGCGGTGAATTTGCGATTCCGGGAATATCTGAGAGCGGGCGTACCGCTGACGCTGTGCACAGTTACGCTGGCTGTGCTGTATTTCAAAATAATTTGAATGCGTACTCTGTCACGCCTGTAAATTAGGGTTGGCGGCAAGGTTTGCCCTTAATTGGCGCAGATGATTGAGTCAATTTGTCAAAATAAAAGCTTTGGATATAATACGGTGCTCTCTGGCCCTCATCGTCTAGAGGCCTAGGACACGGGCTTTTCACGCCTGTAACTGGGGTTCGAATCCCCATGAGGGCAGTTTTTGTCGAGCCGCCGCAGCCGAATAGGCAGGCCGCGGCGGCTTTAGAGGAATTAGAGGAAATAAATGTCGATTAAAGCTATTGATTTGCGTCGCGGTGTTGCCGTTGAATACAACAACAAACTGTATGTTGTGCATGATTTTGCGAAGGTGTCAAAAGGGAATTGGCGTTCTTTCATGCAGGTGAAGCTGAAAGACACGCAAACCGGCAGCATCATTGAGCAGCGGTTCCGGGTGGACGACACGCTGGAACAGGCTTTTTTAGATCAAAAACCCATGGAATATCTGTACTCCGATACCACAACGCACTATTTTATGGACCTTAGTGACTTTGAACAGCTTGAACTCTCCGGCGATGTGGTGGGTGAAGCGGTAAAATATTTGAAGCCCAACACGCAGGTGCAGATCACCATGTATCAGGGCAAGCCTTTTTCGGTGGAACTGCCCAATACCGTGGAACTGGAAATTACCGATTGCCCGCCAAGCATTAAAGGTGCCACCGTCAGCAATGTCGGTAAGGATGCAACGCTGGAAACCGGCATGATTATTAACGTACCGGACTTTATCGCCCAAGGGACGGTGGTGCGCGTAGACACCCGTACCGGTGAATATCTTGGCCGGGTGAATGACTAACTCCCAACGGGTTGCGGTAAGCAACGATACCCTGTGCTGAATGCGGAAGTTTCGTTGAATGGGGCCGCTCCATCAACCGCCTGATTATGCTTGCAGGGCGGCGCAGAATTGAGACCACCGGAATGACCGAAATTCCTCCAACGCCGCCTTCGCCAACGCCATCGCAAGATTCGCGGTATAAGCCACCCATGCGGTTTTCCAAACCCAAGCCGCCACCATTGCCGAAGCGGTTTGTTCTGTTACTGGTGGAACCGGAAAAATGGGCCCAGGCGGCAATGTATCCAACATCGGTCACATTTTGGCCCCTGGCTTGGGCGATTATCATCGCGGCCCTGTGCATGGGCTTTTCCATGTCGGCGCATTCAATTAAACCGCTGCAGGCATTTGCCGCATCGTATGACCAGCACTATTTACCGATGCAGTTGAACAAGGGACAGTTGTCGATCATCATGCCGAAGGGGAAAACCAAACTTGTGCCCCTGAAGGTACAGAGTCCTTACGAAACCGTTCTGGTAAACACAAACCTCAGCGGAGCATCGACGTTAGCAACCTATCCATTAATTGCGTTGTTTAATCGCACGGATTTGATATTGACCGGCACAAAAATGCGCCAGCCGATGGTGGTTATGCCGATGGCACAACTGCAGCAGGAAATGCTGCTGGCCAACGGCGCTATTACGCCCGCCGCGGTTAAAACCACGCCGGTGGCTAAGCTCCCGCCGGTACAGATCAATGCACAGACACTGCAAAAATTTTTCACTGCCGCGGCCCCGGTGGTGGTGCTTGTGCTGGGCGCGGTGGCAAGTCTATTTTTTGCCGGCGCGTATGTGCTCTGGACACTGCTGATGGTATTTCTGACCGGCTTTCTGGTCATGTCGATTAACCGTAACATTGGAATGCCACTGCGAGTCGCGTGGCGGATTTCCATGGCGGTGATGATCCCGCTGCTGGTGCTGCGCGGATTACTGGCGGTTTTCGGCGTTGTTCCCGCAATTAACCATTCGCCCATGACGGATCAGATTATTTACATGGCCCCCATCGGTCTGGCCCTTTGGGCCGCGATACTGGCCAACCGTATATTCAGCAAGCCCACGGGGGGGCAGACCCGCAAGCTTTGATCCCCCTTTTTTTGCCATCGCCAGCACCACAGAATCAAGGGCCGTTTCGCAGGCGATGGTCAAGCCAATATGATTTATCCCGCTGCGGCGAATTGCGGCGGCTGGAGTTTATGCTGCAAATACCGCCCCGTGTGGCTGGTGGGATGGCCCGCGACATCTTCGGGCGTGCCGGTGGCTACCACCCGCCCCCCACCGCTGCCGCCTTCAGGCCCCATGTCAATAATCCAATCGGCACATTTAATCACATCCAGATTATGCTCAATAATCACGACGGAATTACCCGCATCGGCCAGACGATTTAACACATTTAGCAGATTATGAATATCGGCAAAATGCAGGCCGGTTGTCGGTTCATCCAATACATATAACGTATGACCGGTCGCGGCTTTGGCCAATTCGGTGGCGAGTTTCACCCGCTGAGCTTCACCACCGGAAAGCGTTGTGCTGGACTGCCCCAATTGCACGTAGGATAATCCGACATCATTGAGCGATTGCAGAAATGCGCGGATATGTGAAAAGCTGTCAAAAAACTGCAACGCTTCTTCTATACGCATTTCAAGTACATCGGAAATGGACTTGCCGCGATATTTTATTTCCAGCGTTTCCCGGTTGTAGCGGGTGCCGCGGCACTCTTCGCAGGTGACAAACACATCCGGCAGAAAGTGCATTTCGATGCGTTTGGTGCCCTGCCCTTGACAACTTTCACACCGGCCGCCCTTGACATTGAAACTGAAGCGCCCGATCTGATAGCCGCGCATGCGGGCTTCGCGGGTTTTGGCGTATAGCTGTCGAATCAGATCAAACACGCCGGTATAGGTGGCTGGATTGCTGCGGGGTGTGCGGCCAATTGGGGATTGATCTATCTCAATAACTTTATCAATATTGGCCACACCCAGAATTTTTTTATGCCGGCCCGGATGTTCCTTCGAGCCGTAAAGCTGCCGTTTAAGCCCTTTGAGGAGAATGTGATTGACCAGAGAGGATTTTCCAGATCCAGAAACACCGGTAACGCACGTCATCACGCCGAGCGGGAATTTTACATCGATACCGCATAAATTATTTTCCGCCGCCCCGGTAATTTCCAGAACACGCTTGAAATCCGGCTTGCGTCGCCGGGTTGGCACAGGAATCTGATATTCGCCGGAGAGATATTTAGCGGTAATACTTTCGCGTGAAGCCATCACCTCCGGCACCGTGCCTTGCGCGATGATACGACCACCGTGTGATCCGGCACCGGGGCCGACATCAATAAGCCAGTCGGCGGCGCGAATGGTATCTTCATCATGCTCCACGACAATTGTGGTATTACCAATGTCGGTTAGGTGGCGCAGGGTGCGGATGAGCCGATCGTTGTCCCGCTGATGCAGGCCGATGGTGGGTTCATCGAGCACATAACACACCCCCACCAGACCGGAACCCACCTGCGTGGCCAGACGAATCCGCTGGGCCTCGCCACCGGAAAGCGTACCGGTCTGGCGATCCAGTGTCAGATATCCCAGGCCCACATTGTTCATAAAACCCAGGCGTGCCCGAATTTCTTTGAGCATGGGAGCTGCGATAAGATCGTGCTCACCGGAAAACTTCATGCTGTCAAAAAGTTCAATGGCGCCGCCAATGGTCAACGCGGTAATTTCACGGATGTTATATTTGCCGATTCTTACCGCCAGTGCCTGCGGCTTAAGCCGGTCGCCGTGGCATTTTTCACAGGCTTGTTCGCTTAAATACTCATGGAGCCGGGATTTTACAAATTCACTATCGGTGTTTTCCCAGCGGCGCTGCAGGTTGGGTAAAACGCCTTCAAATTCCGCACCATAGATTTTTTCATCTTTGGCGGTGGTGCCATGAATGAGTATCTGGCGAATTTTTACCGCAATGTCCTCAAAGGGTGCCGACCCATCCACGCCGAAGGTTTCACAGAATTTCCGCAGCAGACGGTTGTAGTAGATATTCATCCGTTTGCCGTTGCGGCTGAACGGTTCGATGGCGCCGTCCAGCAGCCCGACGGTTTTATCAGGAGTAATCAACTCTTCATCAAATTCCAGAATTGTTCCCAATCCGTCACATTCGCTGCACGCGCCGTAGGGGCTGTTAAAGGAAAACAGGCGCGGCGAAAGTTCTTCCAGTGAACTCTCGGGATGATTCGGACAAGCATAACGCGAAGAAAATGTATGATCGATCCATTTTCCCGTCTCTTCGCGCGCAATGACGACCAGGCCGTCGGAGAGTTTTAATGCCAATTCAACGGAATCCGCCAGACGGGTGCGAATCTCCGGTTTAATGGCCAGGCGGTCCACCACAGCTTCCACCGTATGTTTAAGTTTTTTATCCAGCGCGGGGACAGATTTAATCTCCATAACCTGCCCATCCACCCGGGCACGGACAAAGCCCTGTCGCGTCATGGCTTCCAGCGCCTCTACCTGTGCGCCTTTTTGTCCCCGCACCAGCGGCGAGATAATCATAATGCGCTGCCCGTCAGGCCATTGCATGATGTTTTGCACAATTTGCGATGCGGATTGGGCCGCTATCGGTTCGCCGCAAATCCAGCAATGCGGCTTGCCCGTGCGGGCAAAGAGCACCCGCATGTAATCATAAATTTCGGTTGTGGTGGCCACCGTTGAACGGGGATTGCTCCCACCACCCCGCTGCTCAATGGCGATTGTCGGCGGCAAACCCTCTATTTCATCGCAATCGGGTTTTTGCATCTGCTGTAAAAATTGCCGGGCGTAAGCCGAAAGCGATTCCACATATTTTCGCTGCCCCTCGGCAAAAATGGTGTCAAACGCCAGAGAACTTTTACCTGATCCGGAAAGACCGGTGATCACCACCAACTGATCGCGTGGAATTTCCAGGCTGACATCTTTAAGATTATGCTCCCGCGCGCCGCGGATACGAATACTTTTAATGGCCATGGCTTTCTCCGGCATGCCGGAGCGGAAATCCGCCCCATCGGCAAGCCCCTCATTTTACCCCACCCGATGGCTGGTTTCCAAACCCCGCAAAAATGCGTTGCCGGCAATCCGCCACTGAGGTGCAAAACCGCAGCCAGTCAGGGAAAGCCAACCAGCATGAGTTTGAAACGCCAGGTGATGTTGGCGCAAGGCAAATTAATGCGGGCCACTATTGTTCTATTTGCCGTGCTGTGTCATCCGGTTACCTGGACAGAAGGACGGTATAATGGTAAGATCGTCTTACTATGCAGACCAAAGTTTCAACCAAGGGACAGGTCGTTCTCCCCGCTCCATTCCGTCGGCGGCTGGGTATTCGTGCCGGCGACCCGCTCAACGTTGCCATTCGTGCCGGGTGCATTGTTTTGGCACCGCGAACCAAGCGCCCGCGTAAGGCCAGGATTGTTTCCGATCCGATCACCGGCCTTCCCGTGCTAAGCGCGGGAGTGGGCGCCCCCGTGTTGAGTACCAGGCAGGTTGAGGAAATTCTGGCGGATCTCCCATGACCTATTTGCTCGACGTCAATGCGTTGATCGCTCTGGGGTTTGCGCAGCACGAATTCCATGACCGCATGGCAAGTTGGGTACAAACGCTGCAATCTGAATCTCTATCCCTGGCCACTTGCTCCATTACGGAACTAGGGTTCGTCAGGGTGCTCGCCCAGGCGTCCGCTTATGGATTGACCGTAGCGGAGGCACGGAATGTTCTGGTGCGATTGAAAAGTGTTACCCCCTTGTCCCTTCAATTTATCCCGGATATGCTGGACATCAGGCGCTTACCCGCCTGGGTCAAGACCGCCAAACAGATCACCGATGGACATTTATTGCAGCTCGCCCAATCGAATGGCATCGTTTTGGCGACTTTGGATGAAAGAATCCCCGGCGCTTTTATCATACCTCACCGCCGTATCCGTTGACTATTGATCGCGGCGATTGCCGGAGAATGGGCACGGCAATATCCCCGGGCGGTTCTGGGAGCATCCCGATCACAATCGGGATCCCCCCAGCCGCTTTTATTGCCGGGCAACCACGCCGCGGCATTGGGGCTTAAGCCCCGATTAGCGAAATTCGGATGTTGCCCGGAAAAATTGCCACGCCCCGTCTTGCACTTTGGAGAACGGCAGCGATTTTATGACCGGCTCAGCACGGTAGTTATTCGCCATGGGAGTCGGAGCAGATGCCCAGCGTGATGATTCGTTGGATTTCCATGCCGCCAGAGTAACCGTTGTCACGGACAGTTATCGTCTTTGCCACAGATTGCATTTTCGTGTGGCTCAGCTGGCACTTCTGGAACGTCGTCGGCGTTTTTACCGGCGTAGAAATGCGGGGACGTCTCGATTTCCGTGGACTACAGCGACAACTTCGATGCAGCGTTTCGCGGTCCGGTAGATGACGAGATAATTCCCGACCGGCCAGAAAAGGACATGGAATTTAGTCAGATCCGGTCGCGCGTGGCCCAAACCGGGATTGGCCGCGAGAATTTCAAATGCGGAAAACAATTCGCCGATAAGCTCATCAGCGGCGTCCACGTTATCCCGGGCGATGTAATCCCAGATTGTGCCAAGATGCTGCTCGGCGTTGCGGCTGATAATGTGGCCGCTCATGCCCGGCGCTTTCTATGCTGGTCAGATTTCTTTTTAAAATTCCGCCGCACGACCGCAGGATTGGCATGCTCGCCCCGGTCGAGAGATGTCAGACAGCGCTGAAGTTGCTCATTGAACTCCTGGAGTTGGGCGGATCGGGCCCGATCGTGATCCTCTAACAGCCGCAGCGCCTCGCGCACAACTTCGCTCGCCGAGTTGTAGCGGCCACTCTCGACTCTGGCCTGCACCAGACGCTCCAATTCAGATGTAAGCGAAACATTCATAAGCCCTTAACTTTCTTTTCCTGAGAATACCGTTGATAACAGGCCTTGTCAAGGTTTGTTATTTTTGCGGCGATCCCAGCGTTTTCCCGGGTCGGTGTTGTTGTGTTTCCATTGGTGCAGCGGATCGTGGGGCACGGCCCCTGCTTCCCATGATCACTGACTCAGATTCCGTTTCATCAACAGGAGCCTCTATTGGAGGCTTGCCTAAACGGGATGCTTGTGGCAGGATTTACATTTATGGCAAAACTCACTGTTCAGCAAATTCGCCAACTGGCGCTCGATACGGTAGCCGGCGCGCTTGGTGGAATACGCTATGAGCAGCTTCGGCGAAACATTCTTGAAGTGCATCCGGAGACCAACAGGAACACGATATCCGGTGCAATTTGGAATCTTGACGCTATTTTCCCGACTAAGATTTCCAAGCCA
>JAJZVR010000101.1 GCA_021847065.1 Planctomycetota bacterium
CGGCCAACACGAAACGATGTTGCGGTGCGCGCCATGACGAAAGCTCCCCGGCGGAGTGGTCCCACGCCACAAAACGCCACAAATACCGCCACAAAAGGGAGCTTCCGGGCACGCCCCGGAAATGAAAATGGCCGAAAATCGCATGTTTGCGACCTCCGGCCACGGAAGATAACGGAGAGATAGGGATTCGAACCCTAGTAGGACTTGCGCCCTAACCGGTTTTCGAAACCGGCGCCTTCAGCCGCTCAGCCATCTCTCCTTTGCATGCACCATTTGCGCTATGCATTGGATACCATTATCATGCCCTGATTTTCTGCGGAAGGCAAGCGATTGTCCATAACAATTTCCAAGCCATTAACGCGGAGAGCCGCCGCTGAAAATGCAATATCCAATGTGGTTGTGCCCCATAACCTCCCCCGCCATTACGTGAGCTTCTACACACACTACAGTAATAAACCCACTGGCTTATTTACCGGTTATGTCCGGCTCTGCACGCGGGGGAATCGTTACATTCACCGGCTTGTCCTGGTCCTGTCGGGCCAATTGGCCGCAGGCGGCGGCAATATCGCGGCCGCGGCTGCGCCGCACATGTACGTTTACGCCCGCGCTGCGTAATGCGGTTTGAAATTCCAGCATGGTTTTTCCCGAGGGCCGACGGAATGGTAACTCCGGCACCTCGTTGTAGTAGATCAGGTTCACATTGGCACGCAGCTTTTTGGCAATTACCGCCAACTCTCCGGCATGTTCGGGCAACGTATTGACGCCATCGAGCATGATATATTCCAACGTTAATTCACGACCGGTATTTTGAAAATAATATTGCCCGGCCTCGACAATGGCGGCAATCGTAATGCCGCGGGCCCAGGGAATAATGCGTTTCCGCAAGGCGTCATTCGGGGCGTGCAGGCTTACCGCCAGCGTCACCGGAAGCCCGGTATCGGCAAGCTGTTTTATCTGCGGCGGCAGGCCAACGGTGCTGACGGTGATTTTTCGTCCTCCGATTTTCAGGCCCCAATCCGCCATAAGTATTCGTATCGCGGCCACCGTGGCATCAAAATTCGCCAGCGGTTCGCCCATTCCCATGAACACCACATTACTGAGCCTCATTTTTTCCGGCAGCAATGCGGTTAATCGCAAAGCCTGTTCCACAATTTGACCGGGTCGCAAATTGTTCTTGAGTCCCTGCAATCCGCTGGCACAAAACGCACACCCCACCGGGCAGCCCACCTGCGTGGAGAGGCAGGCGGTGCGCCGATGCGCGACGGTGACATTACCGTCATCATCCATACGATCATCATCAGAGGGAATCATGACGCTTTCGGTTAATCCGCCATCAGCCCAGCGAATCAATATTTTTTCGGTATCATCCGCCGCCCGCACCTGCCGCGTCATTTCACCGGTAAAAAGCGTGTAGTGTTCCGCCAGGAATGCTCGGTCATCGCGGGAAAGATTGGTCATTTGATCAAATGACACCGCCCGCTTTTTGTAAATCCACTCCAATATCTGGGCAGCACGATATTTCGGCATGCCAAATTCCGCGGTTTGGGCCTGTAAATCACCGGGGGATAAATCCAATATGGAGGTCTTAACATCATTCATAACCAGATCATAACCGATGTACCGGCTTGATTGAATGATGGGGCACACCATGTTGGGTTTTAATATCCAAGTACAGTTACCGGGGAAGAGGCCTTGCAAACCACCTGTTTTTCGGCCTGCCGCAAGCGACAGCGCCAAACACCATAATCCGATATCATTGCCTTCGGTGGCTCATTGGCTGTCGCCGTGTCTTTGTTTCTTTTGTGGTAACACACCGCTGCAACTTTCCGAGCTGCGGCTCGTGTGGCATCATGATGACTATGAAAGTACCAGTTTTGTTATCGTTGCATCGCGGGCGCGCCGCCGCCGTGTTTCTCGGCCTTATCGGCTGGATTGCCGGTAATGAAAGGCCTTCGCGGCGGGGCGAAGGCGACGGTATCCGGGACGATGCCCGCCACATTGACGATAATCTTGGCAGTCCTTGGCAATATTGCCAAGTTGCCGGCACACCCGGGGCGGCAACCGCATTTTTCGCAATTTGAACTATTTACTGATAGATGTATAATGTTGGACTTATCCATAGTCCGATGAGATTGTCTATATCAGACATTTCTGAGACAGCGGATAAACCCGGCAAGGCGTCAGCCCGGGATTTAATTGGCAATGTAGCTGATTGAATAAAGTCTGGACCGGTCTTTTTCGCCCGTCATTTCCGCTGTTTACACACTTTAACTGCGGCTGCAACGGGGAAAGGCTCCAAGTCGTTTATGGTAAATTTTGCACTACTCAAAGAATTAGGCCTTGATGATCAGGCCGCATCCGTGGAAATCCAGAGCAAATTTGAGAATATCGACGATGCTCAAATTGGCGGTTTGCTGGAAAAAAGCGGCAACAGCTTTACCAACGGGTCCATGCTCAAAGGCAAAATTGTCAATATTCGCGGTGATGATGTTGTTCTGGAAATCGGTCTTAAGAGCGAAGGCGTACTTTCGCTGATGCGCGAATTTGATGATCCGGCATCCGTTGAAGTCGGCGATGAAATCACGGTTCTGCTGGAACAGGTGGAATCCGAAAATGGCCTGGTCCAAATTTCCAAACGCAAGGCTGACCGCATTATCGGATGGGAAACCATTGTTACCACCAAAAAAGAAGGCGACCCGGTCAGCGGAAAAGTCACCCGCAAAATCAAGGGCGGCCTGCTGGTTGACATCGGCGTGCCGGTATTTCTTCCCGCTTCGCAGGTGGATATCCGCCGCCCGGCGGACATCGGCGAATTCATCAACAAAACCATTGACGCCGAAATTCTTAAAATTGATCTTGAAAGGCGCAACATTGTTATCAGCCGGCGCAAGCTTATGGAACGCCACCGCACCGAAGCCAAGCAGAAGCTCTTTGATGAAATTGTCGTCGGGCAGGTGCGCAAGGGTACGGTTAAAAATATCGCCGACTTCGGCGCATTTGTGGACCTTGGCGGTGTGGACGGCCTGCTGCACATCACCGATATGAGCTGGGGACGCATCAATCACCCATCCGATATGGTCAAGCTGGATGAGGAAATTGAAGTAGCGGTTCTGAATGTGGACCGTGAAAAGGAAAAAATCGCCCTGGGCCTCAAGCAGAAACATGCGTCGCCATGGGAACATGTTGATGAGAAATACCCGATTGGCACACGCATCAAGGGTCAGGTCACCAACATCATGAGCTACGGCGCATTTGTGAAGCTCGAAGAAGGCGTCGAAGGCCTTGTGCATATTTCCGAAATGAGCTGGACCAAGCGCATCAATCATCCGGGCGAAATGCTCTCCGTGGGTGAAGAAGTTGATGTGGTGGTGCTGGAAGTCAATAAGGGCAAACAGGAAATCAGCCTCGGTGTTAAACAGACCGAAGCGAATCCCTGGACCGTTCTGGCCGAGAAATATCCGCCGGGAACAGTGGTCACCGGCAAGGTTCGCAATCTGGCCAACTACGGCGCCTTTATCGAAATTGAAGAAGGCATCGACGGCCTGCTGCATGTCAGCGACATGAGCTGGACCAAGAAAATTGTCCACCCCAGCGAAATGATCAAGAAGGGCGATGCCATTCAGTGCGTTGTGCTCAGCGTTGATCAGGAAAAGAATCGCGTGGCTCTGGGCGTCAAGCAATTGGCCGAAGACCCATGGCTCCATGCCATTCCAACCAACTACCACCCGGGCATGATCGTCAAGGGTAAAGTCACCAAGATCACCAACTTCGGTGTGTTTGTGGAACTTGAACCGGGTCTGGAAGGCCTGCTGCACATCAGCGAGCTTTCCGATAACAAGGTTGAAAATCCGCAGGACATGGTCAAGCTGGATGATGAACTGGAAGTCAAGATTCTCCGTGTGGATATTGAAGACCGGAAAATCGGTCTTTCACTCAAACGCGCCCAATGGGGTGAAGAACGGGAATCCTCGGAAACCGAACGTCCGGCCAAGAAATACCGTGGCGGTCTGGAAAGCTGATTTCCATTCTCCAATAACTGACAATCCCAATCGGGCGCGGGTTAATCCCCGTGCCCGATTTTTTTTTACAGCCACCAGCGGCAGGAATAGGCCAATGTGCTTAGAAATCGCTGCTTGAGCGTGCGTTTTTCGCAGTCGGAAAAACGCACGCGGCGGCTGCGGCGCATTTCGTTGCGGGTAACACGAATAACCGCCTGGGCAAAAGCCGGGGACCGAATGACAGCCATGAATTCCAGGTTAATGTATAAGCTGCGCGGGTCCATGTTGGCCGAACCAACCACCGTCCATTGGCGGTCGACAACCATGGCTTTGGTATGCATAACGCGGTTTTTACGTTCGTACAAACGTATTCCCATTCGCAACAGTTTGCGATACAAATACCATGCGCCATATTGGGCGATTGGCACATCGGTCATACTGGGAACCAGCACATGCACATGCACGTTTCGGCGGCGTGCCCGGGCGATTTCCCGCATCACGCGGCCGACGGGAATAAAATAGGCCATGGCAAGAACCACGCTGCGGTTGCTGCCGCGCAGCAATCGGCGAAATACGCGCGGCGCGCGGCTGAACTTCAGCCCGGGGCCGGTATCAAAAAAATGAATGGATTCATCTGTCTGGCTGAGTTGCGCGCGCCGATAGGCGCTTGGCCGCCGCGTCATTTTCTCACCTTTGGCGTGCATCCATGATCGTTCAAAACTATCGGCAACTTCCACTTGTTGCGGACCGGTCAGGCGAATATGTAAATCCCGCCATGCCGCGGCGGGATCAACGGATGGATCCGTCGGCGACGCCCGAAACAAGTGACCATGATCGTGAATATTCATACCGCCAAAATAGGCACAGCGGTCGTCAACAACCAGCAATTTGCGATGATCGCGCCGATTAAGAATAATAAAAGCCGCAATGGAGCGTAAAGCCTCTTTAATGCGGTGATAGGCATGCACCTGTACGCCCGCGGCGGACATAGTTTTGAATATTGCGGGATCGGTGTGCTGGCTTCCCAATGCGTCGTATAGCAGTCGCACATCAAGGCCGTCCCGGGCGCGGCGTTGCAGAGCATCGGCAATGGCATGTGAGGCAAGATCATCGGAAAAAATATACGTTTCAAGCCAGACCCGCTTTTTTGCGGCAGCAATATCCGTGAGCATCGCTTCAAACAGCAGATGGGTCTGATTAAACAATTCCAGCGTGTGCCCCGCTACCTCAACACACGCCACCGCTCCGGGAGTTATGGCGGCGGTGTCAGGCGAGGGCATATTCATCAGGCACGCTCCGGCGGGCGGCTATCAGCCCGCACAGGGGGCATGGACCCGGGCGGGAACCAGGCATATAAATTCAAAATTCACCGCACCGGAATTACGAAACTGGTGCATCTCATTGGCGGGCACATAAACCACATCACCGGGTTTCAGCGGCTTGGTGCCATCCGGTGTCAATGCTTCACCCCGGCCAGAGAGAATCAGCACTTCATGTTCGTAATCATGGTGATGATGCGGGGTAAATCCGCCGGGTTCAACGGTAAATTTACGCATGGCAAATGTCGGGCACTGTTCCAGCGGCCCCAGGAGCATACGCATGGTTACCCGATTGGCGCCGGCCATGGTTACAGGTTTGGCCGGGACAGCATCACTACTTTTAATGATCATAGCACACTCCATTTGCCCCGCGATTTTCAGGCGCGGAAATTACTGCGCAATACCATTGGAAAGATCATAAATCCATGGTTCCATCGCCCGGTTGAATTCCAGTAATTCATCCGGCTTAAAAAATCTGGCAACTTCCGCCTTGGCGGTTTCCGGAGAATCGCTGCCGTGAATTAAATTAAACGCGCTGGATACCCCAAAGTCTCCCCGAATAGTACCGGGTTCCGCTTTGAAGCCAAACGTGGCACCCATCATCTTGCGGCTGACATCAATGATATTATTACCCTCCAGCACCAGAAGCACCACCGGCCCGCTGGTCATAAACGTCACCAGCGAATCATAAAAAGGTTTGCCTTTGTGCATGGCATAATGTTCATGCGCTACCGCCGGAGAAATGCACGCAAGCTTCATGCCGGCAATTTTCAGCCCCTTTTGTTCAAAACGGGTAATAATGTTGCCGATCAACCCGCGCTGCACGGAATCCGGCTTTAGAATAATTAAGGTGCGATCCATAAATTCGTCTGCTCCAACCAAAATAAGTCCCTGGCCGCAAAAACATCTTCCGCGGCCCGTTTCAATGCATATATCCTAAGGTTTGGCATATTTCCGGCAAGTCCCGCTCATTTGAGCATTCCACGGTCAGTCAATAACAATTGCGCAAAGATACTTCGGCCCATGCACACCGGTAACCAGATTCATTTCAATATCGGCGGTTTTGCTCGGCCCATTGATAATCACCACGTTGGAAGCCATCCGCCCGCCGGTATCACGCAGCACATGCGGCAACGCATCAATCATATCACTTACAATGCGCACCGCCGGCACCAGAACAATATGCAGGGGAATGGTCAGCGTGGTGGATCGGCCAAAGCTGGGATCACTCCATACCATCAACGCGCCGGTATCCGCCAAGCCATAGCGGCAATCTGTGATGCCCGCATCACATTGAAATACCAGCTTTTCGCAATCAGGATCCGTCCAGAGATGAATCTGGTATCCCTGGGACTGCAAATGGCCGGCCACCCCATCTTCCGGCAAATCCGCCAGGTTCACCATGATGGATTTTACTGAGCGTCCGGTTAAAAGTTCGTCAATAGCAGCCTGAATTCCCTCCGTGTTCGTGCGTAGAACTGTCACGCCATTGGCGCGGGCCTGCTGAATCCATCGCTCCACACGCCGCGGATCGCCGACCGGCACTTGCCGCAGCAGTTTTTCCTGAATTTCCGGACGCGCATCGGGTGCTGGCGGAAGCCCTTGGGCACTGTGGCCTAAAGCGTGGCGTACGGCGGTTAAAAACTCAATGCGACTGGCCTGATTGCTCTCTGAAATCTCTTTGGAACTCATCGCCATGATGTTATCACTTTCCTTGGCCGCAAGGCACAGAAACTACTTTCCACGCTGCTGGATGGCACGGTATTGTTTATACACATAACGGAAATCATGTTTGGGCGGCATGGGGAAATCTCGATGGGCGGTCCAGCCTTGGGCTGGGGGAGGCAATTTTTTAATCCAGCCATCCTTATTTCCAATGCTGCGCATCATGACGCGCTGGGCAATTTGCCCCAGGCGGTAGCTCCAGCCATGCCGCAACCCCCAGGACCATAACTTAAAAATAATCCGCTCCGGCGCGGTGGTAATGCCCTGTTCCACCTGATCTTTACGGAGTTTGATGAGAAACTCGGGAATATTAATTTTGACCGGGCAGGCCTCAAAACAGGCCCCGCATAAACTCGACGCATGAGGCAGGTGCTTATGATTCTCCAGCCCGTTAAACAGCGGCGTTAACAGTGCGCCAATGGGACCGGGATACACGCTGCCATAAGTCCGCCCCCCCACCTTGCGATAAATCGGGCACGCATTGAGGCACGCGCCGCAGCGGATGCAGCGGAGCGTATCACGGTATTCACCGGCCAATATTTTAGCTCTGCCATTATCCATAATAATGAGATGAAACTCTTCCGGTCCGTCATGTTCTCCGGGCCGCCGACATCCCGTGATGATATTGGTGTATTGCGTTAAGGCCTGCCCCGAGGCGGAGCGGGCCAAAAGCTTGAGAAACACGGGTAGATCATCCAGTGATGGAATGACCTTTTCCATGCCCATGAGGGCCACATGAATCCGTGGCCGCGTGGTACACATGCGACCATTGCCTTCATTGGTGCATAACACAATCGAGCCGGTTTCAGCAATGGCAAAGTTCACACCGCTGATGCCCATATCCGCCTGATTAAAACGATTGCGCAGATACACGCGGGCCATTTCCGCAAGTTCCTGCGGATTGTCCGTAAACGGCGTTTTGAAATAGCGTTCAAATACCCGTCCGATCTCGGCGGCATTTTTATGTATCACCGGCATGACAATATGCGTGGGATGATCGTGATCCACCTGCAATATAAATTCACCCAGATCCGTCTCCAGCGGTTCAATGCCCGCGGCGATCAGGGCGTCGTTCAGCTCCGTTTCTTCGCTGACCATGCTTTTGCTTTTCACCACCAGCTTGCTGCCGGTACGCTGCGCAATATTCACAATCAGATCATTGGCCTGCTCCCGAGTGGCCGCGAAATAGACCTTTCCACCATGCTTGATAATATTGCGTTCCAGCAATTCCAGATAATAATCCAGATGATCCAGCGTGTGGCGTTTAATATCACCGGCCAATTGCCGCAGGCCATCCGCATCGGGCAATTCCGCAAGGCTGCTGCGGCGGCCATAATCTTTTTTAGTTACCGAATTATCCAGCGCCGCATGCAGGCCCGCATCCGCGGACGCGGTGTGGGCCTCGGTCATAAAATCGGGGTGAAACACCGGCAAAGACATGCGGCGTTTGGGCGATGATGGTGATTCAAGCGTGCTGGTCATGAAACGTTCGCCCCCGCGGTATGCTCAACGGCGGCGGCGATGACCTGCGCGATGTGCCGCACACGGAAGGGAGCTTCCATGCGGTGGCAGGCACCGCCAATATTCATGGCACATCCACCATCATTGACAATCATCGTTTGCGCGCCGGTTTTAACGCCGCATTCCACCTTATCGCGGACCATGGCACCGCTGATATCGGAATATTTAATGGCAAACGTGCCTCCAAAGCCGCAGCACTGCTCCGATTTTTCCAGTTCTGTAAACTGCGCGCCGCCAAGCTGCTTGAGCAAACGTATCGCCGGTTCGCCGGTAGCACCCAAGCCGCGCAGGTGGCAGGTGAAGTGATAGGTGAATTTTTCGTCTTTTGGCAGCGTAAGCCCGGTCATATCCACCTTGAGAATCTTGGTCAGAAATTCGACGTATTCATAACACCGGGCGACGAAATCTTCCGCGAGTTTCCGCTGATCCGGATCATCATGAAATAATTCAATGTAATGATCCCGTATCATGGCACAGCACGACCCCGATGGCGTGACAATGTAATCCGCATCATGAAATACATCAATCATTTTCACCGCCAAAGCGCGGGCCTCCGCGGGAAAACCGTTATTAAACGCGGGCTGCCCGCAGCAGGTCTGGGCTGTTGGGAAATCAACGCTGCAACCAAAATGCTCCAGCGTTTTAACCACCGCCATGCCCACATCAGGTGCGAATAGATCGGTAAGACAAGTAACAAACAGGCTGACTTTCATAGGCACATTATATAGGCGGCAAGGCATTCTGGCGAGAGCCATGCGTGCTTGCCCAACGCTCCCCGTCGTATGGCTGATTGTGCCTTTCACTTACCCTACCGGGCCAGGAGTTAGAACATAGGAGTTGGGAGTAAGAAGAATGCGGATGCGGTGCGCGGCGAGTGTTGTTGCTGGCGCGGAAATGCCACAGGCCGGAGCGCAGAAAGCGACGGCGGAATTGGGAGGTCGAAGTTGTTTCCGCCAATGTTACCATTCAACCTTTCCTAATCTACTGCTTCACCTGCTCACCCATTCAACGTTACCTTTGTGAAGCGGATGCCGCTTACCTTCGCCTTCTCAAGTGCATTCTTGATAGGCTCCGAGACAATGAGCGCCAAGTCCCACCCCTTGGGCCGTAATATATGGTGCCCACCTACGCGGCCCGGATCGATGACGAGTTTCTGTACCCACTCGGGTTCGCCAGCCAAATCTGGACGAATATCGTTACCCGCCTCGAACCATTGGATTTCTGACCGGTGCGCGTCGATGCAGTCAATCAGAGATGTTACATTAATGATCTCGTAAGGTTCCTCCCGGCCCTCCACCTGAACAGGGATCCGCTGAATGTCAGTTGCTGCGACGGTCGCCAAAATTTCGGCGACCCGCGAGGTTACCACCGGCATGTCGCTATTGGTAAAGGTAAAGTCCAAGGGACCTGCCGTTTTCTCCCTATAAATCGATAACTTCAAAGGCAAGCCAACATTTACGGTTGCATCTTTATTCCAGAGGCCCAGCCTCATCGGCGGGTCGAGCTTAATTGAGTGTCCATAAGTGAAGTCGCGATCGTCCAGCCTCACTCCCCTGCTGTCATGGAGGCGATTGAGATACCACCGATTTTCCATTTCAAGATTATCTTCAACTTCGTAATACTCCATAGAATCGCCCTCATTGACCCGTCGCAAGTCGGTTAGACCTCATGCCATGCGTAGCGGTTTCACGTCGGATTTCTGCCATGGTCTTGCCAAACGCTTGATTGTATCGCTGCCGCTTCAAGCGAGTGGTGGCCCTGCGCAACAATCCAGGGACATCCGCCTGTTTATTAGCGCCCTGCATTGATGTGTGCACACTGTTCCGCATGTCCTAAACCACTAGCATTACCATCCCCGAAAGACCCCTCCACATTACTCAGCGTGGCAATCACCGTCAATATATCACCTTCGCCCCGTTTTTGCTGATCGATGGCCAACTCGTGTAAGTCCACGCCATTGATTCCGCATCCGTTACAAGCCCGCCCCAGCCATAATTGCTCCCTGTTGAGGCTGGAAGCCGAAATCTCCCGACACGTCGGGACAGGCCTTTTGCCGTAGGAGCCGGCTAATCGGGGCTCAACTTTCACCTGTTCATCTGCTCTCAGCGCGGCCGCTGCCATAATTAAATGCCGCTCACCCGTTTGCAGATCATCCGGACATCCGTAAACATAATATTGGTGACCCTAAAATTGGCCGGGCCACCACAACGTTATAGGTAGCGTAAATCAGCAAATTTCCCGGCCGCCGTCACCATTCACGCCAAAATATTTCATTGCTAACATACTGCGCGTAACATTGAAGACAATTATTGTGAAAGCTTTTCCGGAGCCAGCCGTGGCCGCCAGGTTGTACCCGCCGGCGTATCTTTCACTTCCACACCCAGTGACAGCAGTTGCCTGCGGATCATATCACTGGCGGCAAAATCCTTATGCTGTCGGGCGGCATCTCGCTTTTGCATAAGGTCTTCAACGTGCCGCTGCTTGTCTTGCGGAAGCGCCTGAAGATCAACAAAAACAACACCCAGAACGTGATCCACCTTTTTCAGACTCTGCAACGCTGAACGGGCCTGCGGATACGCGAGTTTTTTGTGCTTATGCAGCGGATTGGCCCAGGTAAACAACGCGGCCAAGGCGCCGGAAACGTTTAGATCATCATCCATCGCCAAATTAAATTCCGCCAGCATCCGCTGATCCGCCGGTTCCAACACCGGATCATGCACCGCTTCTGAAAGACCATCGGGTACGGCGAAATCTCCATCACCGGCGGCTTCATCCACGGCTGCAACGGCGGTGATTAATTTGTCCGCCAGATCACGCAGTGTGGTAATGGCCGCAGCGGCTTCATGCAGACTTTGGACCGTAAAATTCATAGGCTCTCTATACCGGGTGCTGATAAGCCCCCACCGAATCACGACAGGATCAAATCCCATTGTCGTGAGATCACGGATGGTGAAGAAATTCCCCCTGGATTTGGACATTTTTTCGCCGTTGACCATCAAGTGGCGCGTGTGCATCCAATATTTTACAAACGGTTTTCCCGTGGCCCCTTCTGATTGCGCAATTTCGCACTCATGATGCGGATGAATATTGTCTTCTCCGCCCGTGTGCAGATCAAAAGATTGCCCCAAGGCGCGTATGGACATCACGCTGCATTCAATGTGCCAGCCGGGATACCCTTCGCCCCACGGGCTGGGCCAGCGCATGATATGGTGCGCATCGGGCTTCCAGAGAAAGAAATCCGCAGGATGCTTCTTGGCGGCCTGTTCATTGGTTCTGCCACCCGCACCGTGTGACAACTGTTCAAGGGAATTGCCGGAAAGTTTACCGTACGCGGGAAAACTGTGAATGTCATAATAAACTACGCCATCGTCCCCTTTGTATGCGTGGCCGCGCGCCATGAGGGTTTGGATCATTTCAATAAATTCAGGAATATGGCGGGTGGGCCGGGGAATAATCCGTTCCTTGGACTCGTGCGTAGTGGCCAAATCATAATCCGCCACCACACCCAGCCCCAGCAGGCGGGCATCCTGTAAAAATGCCCGGGCGAAAAAATCCGCCACCGCAAATGGATCATTGGGATTCTCAATCAAGGCTTTACCATCTTTTTTATTCTCCTTCATTTTTTCCACAGCCACTTCCAGCTTGTCGCGCCCCGCACCATCGGCAAGTTGATCATCGGTCATGTGGCCGACATCCGTCATGTTCATGACGTGCGTCACCTGCGCCCCGCGTAATTCCAGATAACGCCGCAGCACATCGGAAAATAAAAAGGCGCGAAAGTTGCCGATATGGGCATAGTCATAAACCGTCGGGCCACAGCTATAAATGCCGATTTGGCTTCCCAGTATCGGATTGGCTGCATCCGGTCCCGGATGCAGCGGAATAAAATCCTCAAGACGATGATGCAATGTATTATAAAAGCGGGTGGGCATGGTGCAGCTATGTTCCTTTCGCCGACGAAGAATAAATCCCGATAGCCAGCCCGAGTAACCGCCGGATTGTGGCGACGTAACTCGAAGCGATTCCTACGCGACATTCTATGCGATTTTACACGTTTGGAAAGGCCGGTACGCTTGCCGCAGCGCGTAGGGCCTGTGACAGTTTCTGGGCGGCTGTGGCCGCCAGCATTTAGGAGTCCTTTTCACTGATCAAAGAACACTGATCACGGACATATGACAACGAACAACGATCAACGATCAACGATCAACGTGACACGACAACGTTCTTTGCGAATTTCAACTTGCCCAAGATGCTCAAGTTCGGGAGGCAAGGTGTCCAAGTTGAGCAGGTTGATGGGAGCGTTGATTTTAGCGGGTTTGGTTCAAGGTGCTCAAGATGCTCAAGTTGTTTTAAAGGCAATACGGTTTACTTAAGATTAAAAAAGGCCTCCATTGCCGATAGAAGTTTTATGAACAATATTCTACGACAAGGAGGCCCAGAACATGTCTGTTATCGTCCAAGGAGGGACGATTGGTGCAAA
>JAJZVR010000102.1 GCA_021847065.1 Planctomycetota bacterium
TGGTGGCGGAGCCGGAAAGTGGAACCATCCAGTCGATCCATCCGTTGGGTTTGGCCAGATAATGGACGCTTAGATAGAGCGTGGCGAGAGCCGTCAGCAAGGCCATGGCCGAGCTGAAAATGTTCCCGAAGATGCGTCTGCTATTCATTATCGTGATCCTCTGGCGTACACCAAAATCCTTCAACGCCTTAATGATAATATTTCAAGAGTTGCAATTTCATGAGCATTTCCGCGGTGTCCAGTTGCGTATCAAAGGCCTTTTGCGGGGGAACTTTAAAAGCAAAGGGGCTTGTCTGTGTTAGGCTGGGCTTGCCCGGGCCGGAAACAATATCATTATTCAACTGCGTGGCCTTCATCTTGGACCGTGATATGGGTCTGGGGGGTGCAACTCCGGAAATCAGATCATCATTTAACCACGTGGCCTGCAATTGCTGCAACTGCAACGGCGAAAACCAGACCGCTACGTTGGGTTTAACGCCCCACACGCGGGCGTAGGGTTGGCGTTGAATGCACTCGCCGTCGGGCAGATAATAATATTGCTCGGTAAGTTTGAATTCGGCGGTGTCATGTTCACCGATGGGAATGACATTTTGCACGCACCCTTTTCCATACGTGCGGTGCCCGACGATCAAGGCACGGTGGTGATCTCGCATGGCTCCGCTGAAAATTTCCGAGGCGCTGGCGCTGTCCTGATTCACCACCAGAATCACGGGCATATTCGGAGGTATCAGCGGCGAGCCTTGCGCGGACCACGCTTCCGGCGGTGCTGTGCGGCCACGCGTGGAAAGAATTGTGCCCTGACTGATAAACATATTGCACATACGCACGGCGGTATCCAGATAGCCGCCGGGGTTATAGCGCAGATCAATAATTAAACCGTGCATGTGCTCATTGAGCAGTCGCTTGAGGACTTTTTTCAACTGCACGGCGGTATCGGCCTGAAATTGCGTGACTCGCACATACGCAATTCCTTCTTTAGGGTCGATCATGAACCGCCACTTTCCATTTGCCGGATTACGGGCGAAACCTTTAATGGATCGGACATGAATAATAGCGCGTTTAAGATGGAAAATCAGTAATTTCGGATTGGTTCCCCGGCGAATTCCAAGTACCACTTTGGTGCCGGGCCGGCCCATGATCTTTCGCACCACGGTATTAATGCCAAGTCCCATCATATTTTGGCCATTGACTGTGACGATCACATCACCGGCTTGAATACCAGCTTTATAAGCAGGTGTTCCGCTGAGCGGTGAAATGACCTGCAGCAGGCCATTGTCCATTCGAATTTGTATTCCTACGCCGCCGAATTGTCCTTCCATCTCCTTGTTGAAGCTCTGTACCTGACTGGGCCAGAAAGGCATGGTGAACTTGTCGGTCTTTTCCATGCAACCTTCGGTAAACTCTTTGATCAGTACGGGTATGGGCAATTTAACGGTGCTTTGATCCACGGTTACCAGTTCGCTCCACAGGCGAATCATGCCCAGCGTGTCAATGAGTTTGGGTGATGCGGCGCGTTTCAGCAGCGTATCAATTTCGGCAACAAATTGGTCTCGTTTGGCGGTATCGTTCAAGCCGGGGAACGTATCAGAGAGCATCGGGGTGCGGGCCATGAGCCGCACGAGCTTTAATCCGCCGGTAAGCAGGGTGTTGTAGGTGATGGGCAATACCCAGTCATGTTCAGTAAGTTCCAGAGACTCAACGAGCATGTCCTGATGAATGCCCTCAACGGTGTGCTGCCAGCGGGAATAGACCGGTGCCTGATTCTGCTGTTCCTCTTTTATTTTTCCCTTGGGGGCGGTGGATGGTTTTTTGAAGGCATGATCCTTGGCCAACTTTGCCTGCATGGCAAAAAATTCTTTGGGCGTATAGGTAGCGAGCAACATGGTGCGGCGTACCACGCGATGTAAATCACGGTGGTATTTTCGCGAAATGCGGTACATGGTATTAAGCTGGTTGTATAGCTGTAAAGATTCCAGCCAGCGATGTTGTTTGTCATATTGTGCCGCCTTTTCGGCAATTTTTGAAGTAAGCGATCCGACCCATGGCTGCTTTTTGAAAGCGGTTTTATCGGTTGAAAAGCCATAGGCTGTGAGCATGTACTCAAATGCGGGAATAAGTTTATCGGCCTTTAAGTCCTTTTGACCGGTGGTCAGCCATTTTTTATAAAGCTTCTGATTTTCAGCACGCTGTTTAGACATGACAGTCACATACTGCTGCCGCCAGCGGTTGATCATGGCCGCGTCCGAGGTTGCTGAAGCCGGCGGTGCCAAAGCGGCTAAAGCCGCGAGATTTTGCGAATGTACCAGCGCGCTGACCTTTTCGGCATAGGTTTCGGCAGGGGAGGGAGCGACCACAGCGGCAGTTTCCGCGGACGCGTCCGCATGGGTTTTATCAGCCACTGAAGTGATTAAAAGTATCAGTGCGGCCAGCGACAGCAGGCCCGGCATCATTCTAAAATTAAACGTAAAGGCCCCGGCGGCAGATCGATTGCGTTTGTCCATGAAAATCACCTGACCAGTAGAACAGAAACCCGCGGAGTTCCGATTTTCCGCCAGGGTAAGTAATCCGGCGGCGGTGCTTGCACCTGTCGCACACGCCGCTGGAATTCGCATAGTAACTATACGCTGGAACCTTGGTCAAGGGCGATACATATTAATCAAATATTTTCAGTACCCCTGAAAGTCCTGAAAAGATAACCGGCTATTGGAGATTTTTGGTGAAATTCCGGTATGATGCAGGCCTATTGAACCCGGTTAAGGAGCGTTCCATGCGATTAGCTGTTCAAACCTATACCTTGCGCGATCAGATGAAAAGTGACTTCTGGGGCACGCTGCGGAAAATTGCGGCTCTGGGCTATGCCGGGGTGGAACTGACGGATGTGCGCGGCACAATGCGTGCGGAAGACCTGCAAAGTCGCCTGGAGACAATGAGCCTGTGTGTGGTGGCCGTGCATGTGAGCCTGGAGCAAATTGAATCAGAGCTTGATGCGGTGCTGGATTATTACAGCGAAGTGGGGATCGACCACATTATCGTTCCCTGGGTTCCGGAAGACCGTCGTGGATCGGCGCATGACTGGCTGACGATTGGGGGCATGTTATCCGATGCCGGGGCGCGCGCCCGCGAGCGGGGAATGATTCTGGGGTACCATAACCATGATTTTGAGATGAAAAAATATGACGGCGTGGCGGCCATTGATATTCTGCTGGGCGCAGCGGATGGTCGGAATCTGCAATGGGAGCCTGATACGTTCTGGATACAGTACGCCGGAGAAAATCCCGTGGAGTATATCAAGCGTTACGCGGCTCGAATTTCGTTATTACATATAAAAGATATGACGTCAGGTCCGGATAAAAAATTTGCGCCCGTTGGCGCGGGTATTCTGGATTGGCCGGCGATTATGGCGGCCGCGAAGGGTGCCGATATTCCCTGGCTGATCGTCGAGCAAGATGATTGTTATGGTGCGGCGCCACTCGACATAATTGCCGAAAGCCTGCACAATATAAAGAAGATGAAGCTGGCATGAGGCCGGTTCAGTAACCCAGGTAAGATACCTTGGTGCTTTGCGCCCGATACGCTCGGGAGCTAAATAGCATCCTTCCGGAGTATATCGATGAGTCAGTCACAGCCACCGACCGTTGTCTATCAGAGTGTTGCGCCAAAATCAAATCCATTTTTGAAGGCGTTGCTGATTTTGGTGCTTCTGTTATCCCTGGCGGCCAATATGGTTTTACTTCTGGCATTGGCGGGAACGATATCGCTGAAGGCCGGGCTGATGCCATCGGACCGATTGGAAATGAAAATCGTTCGTCATGGCAGCCCTGATCAAATTGCGTTGGTGCGCATCAGCGGCCTGGTGGATGGATCCATGGTAAAATCCGTCACCGAGCAACTCCGTGCGATAGATCGCGACACGACCATCAAAGCGGTGGTAGTGCGGGTGGATTCACCGGGTGGCGGCGTAACGGATGCTGATGAAATTTATCATGCCCTGCAAAAACTTCGCTCTGATGGCAAATCGATCGTTGTAAGTATGGGGGCATTGGATGCCAGCGGTGGATACTACATTTCCATGGCGGGGCAGCAATTATTTGCGGAACCGACGAGCATAGTCGGCAGTATCGGCGTGATGATGCCGGGATTTCAAGTCACGGGCTTGATGAAAAAAATTGGCGTCAAGCCGGAGTTTCTTACGAGTTCCGCCGCAGTCTGGAAAGAGGCCGGTTCTCCATTTTCTGATTACACTCCAGCCATAAAGGCCTATCTGGTGGATATGCTCAATACGGATGCGGAGCGTTTTATTAATATCGTGCAAACCGGACGGGCAACACATCTGAAAGTGCCGATTACCCAGGTGGCCAATGGCAAAATCTGGGCAGCGCCACAAGCGCTTAAGCTTGGATTGGTCGATCACATCGGCTATCTGTCGGCAGCCTACCACGCGGCGGCCAAACTCGCCGGAATATATAATCCGACAGTTGTTGAGTTTCATCCGCCCGCAAGTCTGCTGGATTTGATCAATGCGCAATCCGCCGTTGGTAAACCCAAGATGCAGCTTAGTCCGCACCTGATTTACGACCTGGTCAAGCCGCGTGTGGAATATTTATATATTCAGTAATCATCGCAGCACTGCGGATTCGTGAGATCATTTTTTCTGTAAGCGAAATGTGCCGGCGTGATTTCATATCGCCTGGTGCAAACTTGAAATTCGGAATGGTTAGCCGAAACGCCCGCGGCATTCATTCAGGGCTTAAGGAGTGCCAGGAATTCCATATTGCCACTTTGTCCAACAATCGGACTTTGGACAATGGAGCAAACCGTCCATCCACTGTGTTGGATATCGTGAATAACACGGCCTAATTCTGTACGTGACTGTTCAGGCGTCAGCACGCCGCGTTGGGTTTTTGCGATTTGAGATTCGTAGTGGGGCTTAATGAGCGTAATAATGACTCCGGTGGGCTTAAGGAGTTTTCGCGCGGCGGGGAGAATTTTAACTTGTCGCGTCCAGCCGGTATCAATGGTAATGATGTCTACCGCTTCCGGAAGTTCGGTATGCAGAGCGTTCTGGCGTTCCATGACCACCACGCGCGGATGTTTCCGGAGCGTCCATGCCAGAACGCCGTAGGCCGTGTCAATGGAATATACCTTGGCAGCGCCGTTTCGCAGCAGACAATCAACGAATCCGCCAACGTTGCTTCCCAGGTCGGCGGCAATAAAGTCGGAAACGTTAATAGAAAATGTTCGCAGCGCAGCGCTTAGCTTTAATCCAGCGCGGGAAACATAACTTTCTTCCAGTCCCGAAACCGGGGGCACCATGATCCGATCTGGAAGATCATTGTTCATTTACCGGTTTTCAGTGCATTGAGCTTGCGCATCATGCTGCTTTTGCGGCGGGCCACGGTGTTGGGATGCAGGGTTTTTCGTGAGGCCATGCGGTCGAGAATCTTAATTGCCTGCTTTACTGCGGTCTGTGTTTCGGTCACATCCTTCTTCGCCAAGGCGCTGGTGACTTTCTTGATTTCCACGCGAACGGTTTTCTTGCGATCGCGGTTGCGCAAACGGCGTTTGGCGTTCTGGCGAATTCGTTTCTTGGCCGAGAGGGAATGTGCCACTTAAGTGCTCCTTTGATTACCTTCAAAAAACTAGTACGTCTCCGCCTACACCCGATGGCATTTTACCTCGGTGGCGATAATTCAGTAGTATCCCACCATTTGGCGCACCATGCAAGTGTTGGCCGGGTACGCTGGCGCTACGGGGGTATGTGACGCATTACACGGGGTGGTCTGACGGGCGAAAAAGCGGGGTGGCATAAATGCCTCCGCTGGCAGAAGTCTGCATCTGCGATCACGGCTTTTCACGGTGCAATTGCGCAGTGGCCCGCGAAAAGAGTCGCGCACCCGGGTGACCGTGGACAAAAGCTTGAGCATATAAGCGGGAGAAATCTCACGCGGATTTGTCATTTAGCCGATAATCATTGTTGTGAATCGCCGTTTTTTTGAGTTTTGTTCACGTTGCCACTTGATTATAGTGGTCTGCTATCCGTAGAATTCATCGGGTTGCAGATATCCGCCGATGGTGCGGATGGCTCCCCAGGAGTATTTATGTACGAACGTTTTACCGATCGCGCCCGCAAAGTCATGGCTCTGGCCAATCAGGAGGCTCAGAGATTTAACCACGAATACATCGGTACCGAGCATATTCTGCTGGGTCTGGTGAAGGAGGGTTCGGGCGTTGGCGCTACGGTTCTGAAAAATCTGGATATTGATTTGCGCAAAGTCCGCCTTGAAGTTGAAAAACTCGTCAAGAGCGGTCCCGATATGGTCACCATGGGCAAGTTACCCCAGACCCCGCGCGCTAAAAAGGTTATTGAATATGCCATTGAAGAGGCCCGTAATCTGGGGCACAATTATGTGGGCACGGAGCATTTGCTGCTTGGTCTGCTGCGCGAGCGCGATGGCGTGGCGGCGCAGGTGCTGATGAATCTGGGCCTGAAACTTGAGGAAGTCCGCGAGGAAGTGTTGAATCTTCTTGGAGCTGGTGTGGAAAGTGAAGGTTCCCCAGAAAGCAAAGAAGGGAAAACGAAATCTCGAACCCCGGCTTTGGACTCGTTCGGTCGTGACCTTACAGAGTTGGCTCGTGAAGGGGCGTTGGATCCGGTCATTGGGCGCAATAATGAAATCGAGCGGGTCATTCAGATTCTTTGCCGCCGGACCAAAAACAATCCGGTGCTCCTGGGTGAAGCGGGCGTTGGCAAGACCGCCATTGTTGAAGGTCTAGCCCAGAAGATCATCGGTAACGATGTCCCGGAGATTCTCGTCGATAAGCGCATCGTGGTGTTGGATTTGGCCATGATGGTCGCGGGAACCAAATACCGCGGACAGTTTGAAGAGCGCATCAAAGCGGTCATGAATGAAGTGCGTCGGGCCAAAAACGTGATACTGTTTATTGATGAATTGCACACGCTTGTTGGAGCCGGTGGTGCTGAAGGCGCTATTGACGCCAGTAATGTGCTTAAGCCCTCGCTGGCGCGTGGTGAAATTCAGTGCATTGGTGCTACCACGCTGGATGAATATCGCAAATATGTCGAAAAGGACAGCGCTCTGGAACGGCGATTCCAAACCGTTATGGTTGAGCCACCGAGCAAGGAAGAGGCCTTGGAAATCCTCCGCGGTCTGCGGGATCGCTACGAGGCGCATCACCGTGTGCAGATTACCGATGAGGCCTTGCGGTCTGCGGTTGAACTTTCCACGCGCTATATTACAGGCCGGTGTCTGCCGGACAAGGCCATTGATGTTATTGATGAGGCCGGTGCGCGTATTCGCCTGAAGAGTATGACCAAACCGCCGAATCTCACGGAGGTCGAAGAACAAATCGAGCGACTGACCATTGAGAAAGATGAAGCGGTAAAAAATGCGGATTATGAGCGTGCCGCGGAATTACGCGATCAGGCCGAGGCACTGCGGCGCAAGAAGGACGAAGAGCAGAAGAAGTGGCGCGAGCAGGCCAAGGAAGTTGATGGCGTGGTGGATGAAGAAACAGTCGCGGAGGTGGTCAGCAAGATGACCGGTGTGCCGCTGACCAGACTGGAAAAAGCGGAAGCTTCACGATTGCTGGAGCTTGAATCCGAGTTGCATCGTCGCGTGATCAGTCAGGATGATGCCATTAAGGCCGTGGCCCGGTCCATTCGCCGCGCCCGTTCAGGTTTGAAGGATCCAAACCGTCCGATGGGAACATTCCTGTTCCTCGGGCCATCGGGCGTGGGTAAGACGCTGTTATCGAAGGCCATTGCGGAATTTATGTTTGGCAATGAGACTTCACTGATTCAAATTGATATGTCCGAATACATGGAGAAGCATAATGTCAGCCGTCTGATTGGCGCGCCTCCGGGATATGTCGGTTATGAAGAGGGCGGACAGCTTACGGAGCGCATTCGTCGTCGTCCTTATGCGGTGGTACTGCTGGATGAAATTGAAAAGGCACACCCGGATGTCTTCAACATGCTGCTGCAGATCATGGAAGAAGGCCGCCTGACCGACAACGTGGGCCGACAGGTGGATTTCAAGAATATCGTGCTGATTATGACCAGCAACATTGGCGCGGACTTAATTAAGAGCGGCGGTATTCAAGGCTTCGGTTACGGCAAGCGTGATCTGGATCAGAACTTTGAACAGATGAAGCGCGGCTTGCTGCGGGAAGTGGAGAAATTCTTCCGTCCTGAATTTATCAACCGCCTTGATGATACCATTATCTTCAGGCCGTTGAGCAAGGATGATCTGTATCGGATTATTGACATTGAAATTCAGAAAGTAACCAAACGCCTTGTGGAGCAGGGTATCAAGCTGGAAACCACGCTTGGCGCTCATGATTTCCTGATTGAAAAGGGATATAACCCGGACTTTGGTGCCCGGCCATTGCGCCGTGCCATCGAGCAGTACGTTGAAGATCCGCTGTCCGAATCCATTTTGCGTGGTGAATACAAGCAGATGGCATGCGTCAAAATTGACCGCGATGGTGAATCGCTCCGGTTCACCGGGGTGCCCAAGCATCAGGAGCCGGCGGCTGCCGGTGCCGGCGGAGCGGTTGCCACCTGATTGGGGCGCTGGTGGGAGGTTGTTGTAAGTTAAGGCAAATCCGCCGGGGAATTTCCCCGGCGGATTTTTTATAGTTGGGGGGAGCATAATATCTTTACCACAGCTTTGAGGCAGAGGACAGGCAAAGCGGTTATTTGGCTATTAAATATCAATATGGCCAGATATTTGACGTCACATGAATTTTCGCGTACTTTCAATTCTCTTAAGTGCACTGGGCCGCAAGCTGCGTTTCCGCAGGGCGTTGCGTTGAATTTGTACAGGAGCCTTTTATGCCGTTATTCGTTGATCGCCACTGGGGCCGCGTTCTAATTTCGCTGATGTTTGTCGCATGTCTGTTGCCAGGGTTTACCCAACAGGCAATGGCCAGTCCAATTCGTATTGCGTGCGTTGGAGATAGTATTACATGGGGATATACCATTACACACCATCGCCTGGCGCGGGCGTGGCCCGGCGTCTTGCAGAAACTGGTAGGCAAAAAGTATAAGTCGGGCAATTTTGGTCACAGCGGCGCGACACTGTTGAAAAAAGGCAATCTTCCATATTGGAAGACACCGGAATTCAGGGCGGCGACAAAATTTGATCCCAATATTGTCATTATTATGTTGGGTACAAATGATACCAAGCCACAGAACTGGAAAAAATATGGAGCACAATTTACCGCCAATGCGGAAGAGCTGATTCGGCATTTTGAGCACCTCAAGGCGCATCCAAAAATCTACATATGCACGCCGCCGCCCGTTGTGCGTGTTAAAAAGCTCGGTATCAGCAATCCATGGGGTATCAATGAAAAGACTCTGGTTGCCGGCGTCATCCCTGCCATAAAACGGGCAGCAATGGCAACCCATACGATGGTAATCCATGTGCACCGCTTGATGCTCAAATGCATTACCCGTCCGCTTTACCGGTACTTCGCCCACGACGGCGTGCATCCCGACGCGGCCGGGCAGGCGGTTATGGGGAAAATTATCTATCAGGCGGTCTTCAAAAAATAATCCCCGGTGTGGTTTGGTTGACCGTTGCCGGCGGTCCGGGAAAATGGACATTATTTTCCCTCATTCGTGATTTGCCAAGTGCCGGTACTTATTCCTATAATTGCAACGTCTTTATAGGCAGGGCGGCTGATCGTTGCTGAGAATAAACTTACAACATCGATGCAAAAATGAATCTTATGAAGAGATGCGTGAGCGAATGCTTGATGAGACCGGCCGATTTATTGAATGGGGTTTGGCTCATTCGCATCGTGTGCCGCATATTCCGGCGTATCCCATTGGTAAGGGGGAATTTTCTGCGAATGTCAGGCGTTGGTTTTGGGAAGTGGTGCTCACCAGCGATTTTGGTCCGCCGCCGTTTGAATAATCCGGTCTTGATCCGCTGTTTCCGAGTCTCAATGCCAGGAGTTCCATGACATGCAGATGATTGCTCAACCCTCGCTGTGGGAACGTCGCAGGCCTTTGGTGCTGGCATTCCTCTGTTTTGTTTTCGCCGCCTGGTTTGCGTGGGATGGCTGGTATGGCTGGCCAAATCATGATGACAAAGCGGTAAAACAGATGCTGGTATCCCACCGTGTGACAGGCAAGGATAAAGCCATTGCGCGATCGTGGCCGGGCTGGCAGCAAGCAACGAATGCCCAACGCCTTAAGTTTGATCATCTTGTGCGGATTAACAATATCACGGGCTGGCATACGGTAACGGATATCCATAACCAGCGCTGGATCGTCTTGGGGATTGGTCTGGTGGCGGTGGGGGGGCTGATATGGTATTGGCGCGTGAAGTCCAAACGCATTGTCGCGGACGACCAGGGCCTGCATCTGCCAAATGGAAATCTCGTGACTTATTCGGCAATGAAGGTCATTGATAATCGCCGCTGGCCCGGTGCCGGCCTGGTAACAGTTGAATATAGTGATACCTCAGGGCATTTGCATCATGCGATTTTAGACGCGGTGATTTATGAAAATCTTCCGCCACTGTTAAATGAGATTATTGCCCGAGCCACGGCCGCGGAAGTGGTGAACCCGCTGGAAAAGCCGCCGGTGGCAGCCAACATGGAGAGTTAACACAATGACATTGGCAGCAATCGTAACAGATTTAATATTCTCGACAAAAATTGTGACCGAAGCCCGGGCGCAGGGGCGAGATGTGCGGGTGTTGCGATCCTATAGCGTTTTGAGTGAATTTCTCCGGTTAACGCCACCAGATGCGTTAATTGTTGATCTGAATTGCGGAGGCATTAACGGCATTTCCGCCATCGCCTTGGCCAAAAGCGCGAAACCCACATGCAGGGTTGTGGCGTATTTATCACATGGTCAGCAGGAATTGGCCCAACAGGCTCGTGAGGCAGGAGCAGATCAGGTGGTTCCGCGTTCAGAATTTGTCTTAATATTGCCGGAAATTGTGGGAACTTACGCAGATGTGCTTGCGGTGGAGGCAAAAACAGAAGCTGTCAGTGGATCCGCAGTAAGCGTTGATCAACATAAGGTTATGTAACCTGTCACGCAAAAATTTGTAACCCTTGCATGATTCCGGAGTCGGCATGTCCTGTGTATTAGGCATTGAAACTACCTGCGATGAAACGGCGTGCGCAGTGGTGGAGGATCGCCGAATTGTTCGCTCCAACGTCATTCGCACGCAAATTGATCTGCATGAGAAATATGGGGGCGTTGTGCCGGAAATTGCGGCGCGGGCGCACATCGAGTGGCTCAATGACATTGTAGCCGAGGCGATGAATAAAGCCGCCGTATCCTCGAAAGATATTTCCGGAATTGCGGTAGCAAATTGTCCCGGGTTGGTCGGGTGCCTGTTGGTAGGCGTATCGGCGGCCAAGGCTTTGGCATACGCATGGGACAAGCCGCTGGTCGGGGTTAATCATGTTCATGCCCATTTGTACGCCGGGTGTCTGATACCACATGCAAGCGTAAATATGGCGCTATCGTCGGCAGAGCGATTATCGCCCTCATTACCGGCGCTGGGGCTGGTTATTTCCGGCGGTCACACCACGCTATTTGAAGTAAAGACATTTAATTGTTTCCGTCGCCTGGGATCTACGATTGATGACGCGGTTGGGGAGGCGTTTGATAAAGTGGCGGCCATTTTGCAGCTTGGTTATCCCGGCGGTCCATTGGTGGAAAAACTGGCCCAAAGTGGTCACGCGGATGCTGTGACATTTCCGTTATCCCTGCTTGGGAAGCAATCGTTGGATTTCTCTTTCAGCGGCTTAAAAACGGCGGTTTTGTACCATGTGAACGGTCAACGCGGCACGCAGCGCACGTGCGCTGATTTAACAGGGCAGCAACGGGCGGATACCGCAGCGGCATTTGAGCGGACCGTCGGGGAAATATTGGAAATCAAGGTGCGCCGGGCGATGGAAATGATCAGCCCCAAGTCGCTGATTGTCGGAGGTGGCGTTTCGGCCAATAGGTCGATTCGCGGACGTTTACAGAGCTTGGCGGATGCGGGGGGAATGCCCCTGTTTTTACCGGCGATGGAATATTGTACGGACAATGCCGCCATGATTGCCGGCCTTGGGGCGGAGCTTTTGGAGCAGGGATATAAAGCAGATCTGGACTTGTCCGCGATAGCCACGGCATAAGGGGAAATATTTTTTTAATATTAAGCTTGTATTAGCCGATCAAAAATGTTATGAAGAAGTTGTGATTTCGACTTCTCTTTTTTTGGGAGGTTACCATGCCCCATCGGCGCACAAGTGGTTCTAAAGTTCGTTCGCATAAATTCGGATTTAACAAGGCCAGTTTTCAGCAGCGAAAAGTAGCGCGGCTGGAAGCCCGTCGGGCGCTATCGAGCATTCCGCGGGAAGAATAAATCGCCCCGATGCTATATAATGCCTCCGGAATTTGGAGTCCGCGTCAGAGGTCTGACTCCTGACTATGGAGGCATTGTACATGGCCGCACCTGTTCGCAGCAGCAATGACACGCATTTGCCGCGCAGTACCGTATTGGTAGTCGATGACAATCCGCCAAATGTTGAGCTGATTCAGGCCTATTTGGAATCGATGGACTGCATAACCGAAGTGGCGGTGGACGGTGTGGAGGCATTGGCAAAAGTGCCGAAGGTCATGCCGGATTTAATTATCCTGGATGTCATGATGCCACGAATGAGCGGCTTTGAAGTGTGCCGGAAACTTAAATCCGATGCGCGTTTCCGCGATATTCCCATCCTCATGATTACCGCGCTGAACGAATTAGGTGATATTGAGCGTGGAGTAGAGAGCGGTACTGACGA
>JAJZVR010000103.1 GCA_021847065.1 Planctomycetota bacterium
ATATATTGCCGGCCCTGCGTATCAAATAGAAATTCATCCTGCCCGCGTTCAATAATGGGTGGATCGGCTTTTTCCATCCAGGCTTTCATGGGTGTAAACGGGTGCCAGAGATATTGGCGGTCCCACTGAATAAGCGTTTGTGTATCCGGTTGTTTCATCCTATAGATTATAATAGCATCATGGAGTTCGTCATGGATAACATTGTACCTGCCCCCGCAGCGAATCAGTGGCGGGCCGAGCAAAGCCATAGCGCAGCCTGGGCTGACACACCAGAGTTCCGCCGCCGACGCCATGACATGGTACGCCAGCAGATTATCGCCCGCGGCATTCGGAATCCGCAGTTGATTCGCGCTATGGCGCGGTTGCCGCGGCAGCTATTTACCCGCCCGGAAGACTGCCACGCAGCCTATGGCGATCAGGCGTTGCCATCAGACCATGGCCAAACGATCAGTCAACCGCTGATTGTTGCGGTCATGACCGCACAACTCCAGATACAGCCCGGGCAGCGCATATTGGAAATTGGCACTGGAACCGGATATCAGACCGCCTTACTGGCGATGCTTTGTGCGCAGGTTTATACCGTGGAATATGTGCCGGAATTATCCGCGGCGGCCCAAGCGAGATTACAGCAGCTTGGCTTGGACAATATTCACTATTGCATCGGGGATGGCTCCATGGGTTGGGAAGAGCACGGACTATATGATGGAATTCTGGTAACAGCGGGTGCGGCAGTGGTTCCCGAACCGCTGATTCAACAACTGGCGGACGGGGGAAAACTGATTATTCCCATCGGGAATCAGTCCAGGCAAATACTGCAAAGCGTTGAACGCCACGGGCAGATCATCCGCACAGAGAACATTCTGGATTGCCGGTTTGTACCTCTGCTGGGAGAACATGGCTGGCATCAATGGCCAATGTCGCGCTGTAGTGCTAACTTCCCGATTTGTGCGGCAATCAAATATGCCACCACCGGCAGAGCCGGCGGCTATATGGGCAACGGCGTTTCGGGACGTTATTTCAGGTCCATTGCTTAGTTCCCGCGGAAGGTTCCAATAACCTGACTGGTTAAGCTGACGGACCGGGCCGGTGAACGGAAACGGCTATCGGCCTTGCCGGCGGAAATGGCGGCCTGAAGCTCTTTGACGCGGCTCTGCGCCGCGTCCATTTTCGGATAGCGCACTTCCCGGAAACCCGTGACCGATTCGGGTGCCGTGAGAATATCCAGCCAGAGGTTATACAGCCACGGTTCGTGCAGTTCACAGGTATCCACCAGACGCGTGTACCATTCACGGAAGGCCTTTTCACGGGCATGCCAGGCGGGCATGAGCGTGCGCAACCACCGGCAATGGCGCAGCACGCGCATCTGCCAGTCATAACCTTTGTGATGGAATCGGACTTTAAAGCCGGCGATATCAAATTCCGGACGGTTCAAATGGACATATTTAATCTTGTCGCCATTAGCGGGATTGACATTATACCGCCGCCGATCACGCCGATATTTTTCCGGACTTGTGTACATCATGGCGACATAGACTTCATCTTTAATCATCATCACTTTGGCGAGATTCCAGATGACCGCGCGGGTAACGGCGAAATTCCGCGCCACATTGTCCTGCTGATATGTTTTGACCACGCGCGAGGCATACCCGCGGGCGTATGGTAAAGCGCCCCATTGGATGGCATCAAACAAGCGGATGACATAATCGCGCTTGGAGCAATCTTCCAACTGCGGCATCTGCTGGAGAGATTCACGGCATATTCGGCGGTATTCATCCGCATTGCGCTTGCCCCAGATGGAACTGACCATCAGTATATTGGCTTTGCGTTCAATGGCCTGTTCCACGGTTTCCACTTCACGCGGGGCCGCAACGCCAAAAAGGTCAGGACGCAGAACAATTTTCCGGCCAATATTAAACGCACGATAATTACGCTCAAATTCGCGCCGCACGGCATGGCGAATGGCCCAGGTAATGCTCTTATAAGAAACGGGAATAAAACCGAGCTGGTAGGCCACGCCGAGCATCATAATATTGGCGTAAAGTTTGGAATCCAGCAGACGTTCGCACAAATCACCGACATTAAAGCTGAAAAACTGCCCCGGTTTGCACTGCACCTTGATCATTTCAGCCATCTGTTCCGGGGAAAAATCTTCCCGTCCCAGCAAGGTTAAAATAGTGGGAGTTTTTCCGGTGTTAATGACCGCGTGGGTGTATTTTGGCGATGCGACCCGCAGATTATCCTTCGGTGAAATGGCCCGGGCCGCTTCCAAGGCGTCCACGCCGATAAGCAGATCGGCCTTGCCATAAGGCGTGATAGCCGAGCCTTGCACGCTCTGGCGGGAAAAAAGCAGTTGGCTAAATACGCCGCCGTTCCGGATCGCCAAGCCCTTCTTATCAACAAATGCAATCTGATAGCCTTCTTTATGGCCGGCACGAACCAGAATTTCACCGGCCACACCAATGCCCATGCCACCTACACCCGCGAGATAACAGCGCCATTGCTCGCCCATTTTCATCATCGGAGGTTCGGGCATGCCGGTGAGGTCCACGACTTCATCAGGCATCCGCGGTGGACGTTTGCGTGTGACAATGACCTGCTCAAAACTCGGGCAGGCATCAATACGGGAACAGGCGCCATCGTTTACGCAGGTGGTAAAATCGGTTTGAATTTTCGGGCCGTAATCAGTCTGTGAAACCTTCAGTGCCGGGCAGCCGGTCTGATTGGTGCACTCGAGGCAGTATTCACAGACTTCATCGGTAATATTCATGTACGATTTGGAACGGATAAAGCCATGCTCTTTTTTCTCCTGCACCTCCGCGCGGTGCTTGCGGCGATTAAATGTAATGCCGCATTCTTTATCGGCGATGATGATCTTCACGCCGTCCTGGAGAATCACCGTTTCCAGCAGTTCTTTATATTTATCCCGCTCGGCGGGGTTCACACGAAATACCCGGGGCTGCGGCTCATCACGGCCATCTTTGCCCTTTATTTGCAGTGTACCGGCGGCATCGGGAATTAAAGAACGGACAATGCGTTCAATACTATGGGCTAAGACGGTTGATCCGGTGATATCCTCATGGAGAGTCGGATTGGGCTGATGCCCGGTCATGGCGGTGGTGCCATTTTCCAGAATAATGTAGGTAATGTCCTGGCCCTGATTAATGGAATTGGCAATGGACACCTGGCCGGAATGAAAAAACGTTCCATCACCCATAAACACAATTTGTTTGTTGGTGATAAACGGGTCTACTCCCCCGCCGGTGGCGCCACCAAGGCCCATGCCGCTGTAATTGTGCATCAACGGCTTATTAGGCTCAAACATCATCATGGTATAGCAGCCGGTATCACCGTGCGCCACAAGGTCCATGGCGGGTTTTCCGTAGCGTTGCTGCATGTATTGGGCATTGAGAAAATTGCCGCGAATTTCCAGCAAAGCGCTGGAAGAGTCGCGATGCGGACAACCGGGACAATACGCCGGCGTGCGAATGGCCACATCCACCTTGGAACTATTGGCCATGGCGATGGTTTCCAATTCTTCGGTCAGCCGGCCATTGGAAAGCTCATGGGGAATATTGGGCGTATCGCGCAGAAAGCCGGTAAGCAGTTCGATAAGAATCGATGGATGCAAACCGCGCGTGGCGGGAATGCCAGGACGGTTGTTGGGAAATGTTTTACCCCAAATGTGCGTGCCAACCGCCGGATTATTCGGGGCAAGCTGCCGAAGCTGCGCGAGGTGATCTGTCACCTGTCGTTCAATAAAGCTGCGGCGCTCTTCCACGACGATAATGCGTTCACACATTTCGGCCAGTTGGTTTACCAGCGTTGTATCCACCGGATAACTGATCGCCAGTTTGAGCATGGGAAAATGTCCCAGCAGGCCCATTTCCTGCAGGGCATGAACCAGCAGCATGTGCGATGGCCCGGATGAGATAAATCCTACCGGAGCTTTTTGTGATCGGCCCCCGCGCCAACTGCGTTCAATGGGATACAGAATTCGTGATAAACCCAGTTGCCTGCAACGCGATAACAGTGCGGCAAAACGGTCATTAAATGTCAGTTCCTGCCGCCAGCTTCGAGGTGGCAGAAGCACCGTCGTTTCGACCGGAATTTTTCCGGTTTCAATGGCGATGCGATCATTGGTGCTGATGGTTGGCCAGTGGTTGGGGCGACATTCCACCGTGCCGCCACCATCCGCGATGGCCACGGTCACCATCATGCCGATGTACAATTTCGAGGCAACAGAAAGATCAAAACCATGCGGTACCCAGTCTTTGAGTTCCTGCGAGGTTGCCGGTTCCAGCACCGGCACACGCAGATGTTCGAAAAGAAAACGCGAATCGGCGGGAACCTGCGTAGAGTCACTCCACGGATCATCACCGGAAACCACCAGAGCTCCCCCACTGGGGTGCGGTATACCGGAAAGATTACCCAAAGCCAGCGCATCAGCCGCGACATGCAAGCCGACGGATTTAAATACCGCAATACCCTTCACCCCCACCATCTGGGCACCATTGAGCATGGCAACGCTGATGGCCTCATTATTGGCCATTTTGGCGCAAACGCCTTTTTCCTTCAGTAGTGCCGCAATATCATGGCAGGAATCAAAAAAGCCGGCCAAAGGCGAGCCAGGATAACCCGTAAGCAGCGCAACGCCACCCGGTGTCTCCAGGCAGCCCTTTAAAAGCAATTCGGCCCCGCCGAAGATTTCCGGTCCTGACTCAATCTGAAAACGTGGATCAATCTTCATCATGCAATCCGCTGAGAACCTCTATAAACCACGACCGACGAACCCAAGCCATCGGCTCCCGCCGCCCGTTCCCGCGCGGAGATTATTATACGCAATCCAGCGTCAGATAACCAGAAAACACCAACGATAATTCCGGCCGGCCCTGGCTATAACTTTTGGCTGTCCTGCGGCTATCACACCTTGTACAGGGCGTCCTGCTGCAAAAAAACAGTCAAATGCCGCTTTCAAAAGAAACCGCCAAATATAGGCACCCCCTGCCGCTGCACCGTTGGGTGCTTTTTTTCACCAACGGCACGGAATTGGCATTTAGACCAATAAAGCATTGCACCGGCAATGCCGCGCAGCGGTGTCGTTGCATATTAAACGGATATTGTATCATCGTATTGCCCATGCCCCGACAGGCAGTACAATTCAGGCGTGTGCCCGTGACGCCCTGCGACGCAATGGCAACACGAGCAAGCCGCCGCTTCCAGCTAAAAACAGCTCTAAAATACCAGGCTCTGGAACCGGAGTGGTGGAATCCGCATAATTGAAATTGCTGATGGTCTGTTGATAGGCGGTGCTCGGAGTGCTGCCAGTTTTTCCTTCAAAACCGAAATTGGTGCTGACACCAAGGGTGGTAGAGAGATCCAAATTAAACGAAAAAACATGCTGCTGGCCCGTGGAAGTGCTGATAATTTCCTGCAACGTTGTCGTGCTGGGATCATAACTTAACGCCACGCCGACAATCGACCCGGTGTAGAGAAAATTCGTTGTGATGGTTTCATAACCCTGCGACAGCCCTGAACCGGCACTGCCACCAGTGCTGCCGGTGCCTCCAGTACCGCCGCTAATGCCGCTACCGCCCGTACCACCGGTGGTAGCCGGATTGCTGTAATAGCTGACGTTGCTGGCATAGGGATTAATGGTAAATTCAAGCCCCGGCGTGGAGGATGGTCCGCTACCGAGAAAAAAATTGGCCAGCGTACCATTTAACGCTGACGGCGCGGCACTGGTATTGGGTGAAACACCGGCACCACTGACCGCATAATCAAATGAAATTGAAAATGGGGTGGCCGTGGAAAACGTATCGTTGGACAGATAAATATTATCTTCCGGCGCTGAGAGGTTGGTTGTGGTGCTGGTAGTAATATTCATCGATTGGCCGCCCAGACCGAAATCACCAGCGCCATTGAGGGCAAATCCTCCCAGATCACTGGGGGAAACGGTTGTGGCCTGCGCGGCGATAACCGAGCCAGCCAGTACCGAGGCAAATGCCGCACTAAAAACCAATGCGCGATTTTTCAAGTTCATCATTATTCCATTCCCCATAACACTGCGGCGTTGACAATGCTCTGTCAGGCCGGTCTTGTATTTTCTGCCACGTTCCAAAAGTTCCAAACCGCTATTGGCACGCCTTTCCAATTGCCTGCCAATAACCTCTCCCAGCCAACACGGCCAAGGCATTAGTCCCAACGCCTTAACGTGCCGATTGTTGCAGCAACCTTGCGGTGCCTCTTTCATCTCCCCATGTCGGGCCTGGATAGCTTATAAAGCTATTCAGCTTCGCCGCTTGGGCAACAGCAACAGTCCCAAGCCTGCCAAGGCCATGAGGCTCAAAGCCGCGGGTTCCGGTGTCGGCACCGTCACGGAAACGGATCCCTGCTTCCCACTGTTAAGAACCAGCGTTCCACCAGGAAGCATCGGCACAGGGTTCACGCTGCGCACATAATAAGGCGCGTTTTCCGGTAAGGAATAATCAAACGGCGTCGCCCCGGATTGTCTGGCCCCGCCAAACAATTCCGAGACAAATTCCTGGTTGCTATCCACCTGCACGAGTTGTCCGCCGGTGATAAAGTCCGGCACGGCCGTTTTATTACTGCCTTCATTTACGACAAATGTCGCCAGTTTCTCATTAAGTACATTGGCTTCTTCCGGGGTAACGGCTCCGCCGGTTTGCGATGAATACGCGCTATTGCCGGAGTTGGAAAAACTTCCATCACCGGCACCAATGGACCAAAATGACTTGGCAGTCAAACCAGAATTCATCAATGCTGTCGGGCCATTTTCGCTGAAAGTAACAACACTGATTGTGGACGCATGGCCGACCGAGGTTCCAACGAGGGCCGCGAGAACCGCTGCGGAACATAAGCCAAGCAACGATAACTTTGAGTAGTGCATAAAAACTTCTCTCTTTCCAAAAACTCCAACTGCCAACCGGCGGACGCCTCAACAGGTCATCCAAAAAAAATTCCGGCGAAGGTTTTGGACAATGCGTTATTTCAGAACCTGCTCTCGCACCCCTTCCGGCGTAGCAGTGCAAAAACAATCGCACGGGCCTTGCATAACCTTCTCTGCCAATCAGAATAGAATCTTGGAGCGTCAAGGTCAACAGATAAATTGAAAAATATTTAATTTTTCATGAAAAGGCAGTGTTATCACACGTTGGAAACGCCCCATAACACATCCAGGCGGCTTTTACCGTCTTTTTAATGTGATTTGGGTGCCAATATCATGATCATCCGGCGGCCCTCAAGTTTGGGGTCACGTTCGGTTTTGCACACTTCGTCCAGATCAGCGCGAATCTTATCGAGAATTCCCCGACCAAGGTCCACATGGGCCATTTCACGACCACGGAACATAAGGTTGAATTGAACCTTGTGGCCATCTTCCAAAAATTTGCGGGCTTTGTTCATGCTCGTATCACGATCATGGGCATCAATTTTAACGCTGCGAATACGCAATTCCTTGAGCTGCGTAACATGTGATCCAGCGTGCGACTTCTGTTCTTTTTTTCGCTGCTTATATTTCCACTTGCCGTAGTCCATCACCCGACAGACCGGCGGTTTGTCCATGGGGGAAACCTCAACGAGATCCAATCCCGCCTCCCGCGCGAGGCGCAGAGCCTCAAGCAGCGGGATAATTCCCACTTGGTCGTCATTTTCGCTAATCAGGCGAACCGGAGAGATGCGAATCTGCTCGTTGCAACGCAAACCGTGATGGCTAATAGTCAATGCTCCTGAAAGCCCCTGCCGGCGGTCTTGAACCCACCAAGCACATAACAACTGATATTTGTAACGTATTATGGCCCCGGAGTCAAAAGCATTGAGCTTTTTTAATATTTTTTTCGGACGTGTTATAAACAAACCGGTGGCGGATACGTATAATGGTGGCAATGTAAATGGCCATAGCCATCTGCCGACGCGGCGTCGGCGGTGTGGTTGTGTGAGCTAAGTATATGCAAAGGAAGGCTTTATGAGTCAGTTTTTTAATTCTCCCGGTTCCGGCTACAACGACTCGCTGGTACCCGGCGTGCGTTCGGACGCGTTGGAACAGCGACATTTCATGAGCCGGGTATTCGGTTGGATGACAGTTGGTCTGCTGATTACTGGAATTGTGGCGTTGCTGGTTTCTGAAAATACCAAGTTTGTTGCCAGCTTGGCAAACGGTGGCTATTGGATTGTTTTCATTGCGCAATTCGGCCTGGTAATCTGGTTCGGCGCAGGAATCAACCGCATGAGTGCGGGATTGGCCACCATTTTATTTCTTGCCTATAGCGCCATGACGGGATTGACGTTTTCTATTCTTTTCCTGATTTACACGCAAGCGTCGATTGCCTCAACATTTTTTATCACCGCCGGAACATTTGGCTCAATGGCCCTGTATGGTTACGTCACGAAACGTGATCTGACCGGGTTGGGCCATTATGCCGGCATGGCGCTCTGGGGCGTAATAATTGCTTTGGTTGCCAACTGGTTTATGCACAGCACCGGCTTGCAGGCGATTATCAATGTGGTGGGCGTGCTGGTGTTTGTCGCACTGACTGCTTACGACGTTCAAAAGGCCAAGTTTATGTATCTCGCTGGGCCCGATGGTTCGCAGGCCAGTCAGAAAGCAGCCGTCAGCGCTGCATTTAATTTGTATCTCGATTTCATCAACATGTTCATATTCCTGCTGATGATGTTCGGAAACCAGCGCGATTAATGGTCGCAGCGCGGACCATTACCACGTTGATTATTAACAAACAAGGGCCGGCTGATTTGCCGGCTCTTTTTTTTTCCGCTGAAAACAGAAAACCGAAATCTTTATATTCCAACTTGCTCGCCGGCGCATCAACGGGTAATCTCAAGGACATGCAGAAGTTCATGGCCGCTGACGACGTTGCGCAGACTGTAAGGCAGATTTCACAACAGATTTTGACCGCCGGTGAACTCATGGCGGGTGGCCCTCTGGCATTGGTGGGCATACGCCGGCGCGGCGAAATACTGGCCCAGCGTATTGCGGCGGCGATTTATACCGAAACAAACCGGACGCTGGAAGTGGGAGCGTTGGATATTACCATGTATCGCGATGATGTTGTGGGCAACCGTTCGATTATTATTCCCATGGGAACGGAGATGAATTTTCGAATCGATGATCGCCCGGTTCTCCTGCTCGATGATGTGCTGCATACGGGCCGCAGCGTGCGGGCCGCTCTGGATGCTCTGGTGGATTTTGGCCGCCCCCGCTTTATCCGCCTGGCGGTGCTGGTGGATCGTGGCGGAAGAGAATTTCCAATTTCCGCGGATTTTGTCGGACGACGCCTGGAAGTTCCCGATAAATCCCGGGTGCGTGTGAGCTTAAAGCCCATTGATTCTGATGATGCCGTTTTTGTGGAATCTACAACGCCGGCCACCGGAGGAGACAGCCGATGACGCAATCAACCACCTGGACTCGCCCGCATCTTCTGACATTGGAAGAACTTTCGCGCGAAGAAATTTTTGTCGTTCTGGATACCGCGCAGGCGCTGAAAGAAGTATCCACACGCAGCATCAAGAAAGTTCCGGCGTTGCGCGGAAAAGTGGTGGTGAATCTGTTTTTTGAGGACTCCACGCGCACCAGAACCAGCTTCCGCCTGGCGGCGCAGCGCATGAGCGCGGACGTGGTTGATTTTTCGGTTTCCACCAGCTCGGTGAGTAAAGGTGAAACGCTGGTGGATACCGCCCGCAGCATTGTGGCCATGGGCGTTGATGCCATTATCATCCGGCATCGCAGCAGCGGCGCTCCGGAGGTGCTAAGCCGACTGGTGCAATGCAGCGTGATTAACGCGGGCGATGGCAGCCATGAGCATCCTACGCAGGGGTTACTTGATTTATTTACCATGCGGGAGGCGTGCGAACGGCGCGGAAAGAAAATCAGTGACCTGCACGTGGCGATTGTGGGTGATATTGCCAACTCGCGCGTAGCACGCAGCAATTTATGGGCACTATCCAAGCTCGGAGCAAAAGTCACACTGGTTGGCCCCACGACGCTCTGCCCTTCGGCCTTTGCGGAGTTTGGCGCGCGCGTCACGCATGATCTGGACTCAATACTTGGTGAAGTGGATGTCATTAATATGTTACGCGTGCAGTTTGAGCGGCTCACCAGCGCGGCATTTCCCAGCGTGCGGGAATACAGCCGATATTTTGGACTCAATGAAGAGCGATTAAAGCGCTGTCGGAAAGATGTGCTGGTATTGCATCCCGGCCCCATGAACCGCGGACTGGAAATTACCAGTGCCGTAGCGGATGGCGAGAAATCAGCGATTCTGCGGCAAGTCAGCAATGGATTGGCCGTGCGGATGGCCGTGCTGTATTTGTGCATTGGGGCCGGCAGTTTTCAGAATAATGATTCATGAAAGGAACCGGTTAACCATGGGTAATCAAAGCATTACGGCGGTTAAGGGCTTTCTCGCCGGAGCCATGCACTGCGGCATTAAGCAATCCGGCAAGCCTGATTTGGCCATGCTGGTGAGCCGTGTTCCGGCAACGGCGGCGGCGGTATTCACCACCAACAAAGTGGTAGGCGCGCCGGTGGTGGTGGGAAGAGAACATATTCGACGCGGCATTGTCAGCGCCTGCATCATTAACAGCGGATGCGCCAATGTGTGCACCGGCAAGCGTGGCCTGCTTGACGCGCGGGAAATGTGTGAACGCAGTGCGGAGGTTCTTACCGGGCGTGGTTTTGCCATGCAAACCAGAGAAGTACTTCCCTTCAGCACCGGTGTGATCGGCCATTTTCTACCGATGGACAAAATTCGCACGGGAATCAGCGCTCTGGCGTCCAATATTGGTGACAGCGTAGAGCACGGTGAAGCGTTTGCCAATGGCATTCTCACCACGGATTTGAAAACCAAAACCGCCTTTACACAATTCAATCTCGCCAAGCGCACGATCACCGTTGCCGGATGCTGCAAGGGTTCCGGCATGATCGCCCCAAATATGGCCACCATGCTGGCGTATGTCGCCACCGATGCGGCAATCAGCCCGTCAAGCTTACGCACCGCTGTATGGGATACGGCGGATAGCACGTTTAATTGCGTGACCGTGGATCAACACACCAGCACCAGCGATACATTTGCCGTATTGGCCAACGGCCTGGCGGAAAACCCACGCATTGAATTGGGCACGACAGCCTGGCGGACTTTTTCACGGGCTTTGGAAATCGTGTGCGACTCACTGGCCCGGCAAATTGCTGCCGATGGCGAAGGGGCTACCAAGCTGGTTATTGTGCATGTTACCGGTGCCGCCACAGACGCCGACGCCCGGCGGGCCGCCATGGCCATCGCCAACAGCCCGCTGGTGAAAACCGCCATTCACGGCGGCGATCCAAATTGGGGACGCTTTGTCAGTGCCGCCGGATACAGTGGCGCCAAAATGAATCCGGATAAATCGCAATGTCAGGTGGGAAAAATCACGGTGTTTCGCAATGGCCGCCCGACGGAAGTTTCATTGGCGGATGTTCAAGCGGCCATGCAGCAAACTGAAGTTCATATCACGCTGAACCTCGGTGTCGGCGGCAAAGGCACCTGCCGGGTTTACACTTGCGATTTATCGCGCGAATATATCACGATCAATGCCGACTACCACACATAAATTAGCTGCCCACCCAACGCAGGCGGTAAATGCAGCCATTGGAATCGGAACTGAAAATTACCGAACAGTCGGTGTCTTCCGGCAGTTCACGGGCCGGGCCGGCACTTTTTTACCATGATTGCCAAGCGTTGAAACCATGATTTCCGATCCATAAGGCGTCATGGACTGACCACTTTTAAACATCGTGCAATCTCCAGCATTGAATCGGATCGAGATACTGCCGCAAGTACTGCCGCGCGTCAAATGAATGTGATTTTCCTGGCCGCAACGGCGCACATGCGCAACAGCATCAAACCATGGCGGAAGCGGGAAATATTGGTTTGTCCATACGTGCGCTGCTTGTAATGCACCGGGATGTCCATAATTTTGAGATTCAACCGGGCGGCACCAAACAGCAGGTCAAAATCCCCGAATGGGTCAAAGTCTCCGAAGTACCCGCGATTGGCCGCGATACGAAGATAATCCGAACGCCGTAATACTTTGGTTCCGCATAGTGTATCGCGGAGACGTTGGCCCAAGAGAAACGTAAAGATGATTCCAAATGACTTATTGGCAATCATGTTCAAAAACTGCATGGCCTGATCTTCCATGGGATAAATCAGGCGGGATCCGTTGGCGAATTCACAATGATTTTGATGAATGGCATCGACAAACCGCGGCAACTCTTCGGGCGGCACGGATAAATCACCATCTAGAATCATCAGAATATCACCCGTGGCGGCGGCGAAGCCCATCCGCACGGCATCCCCTTTTCCGCGCCCGGTCTGCTTCATGGCCGAGAGCTTCATCGGGCCGCTATAAGCTTCAACCGCGCGCTGTACCGCCGCCCAAGTATCATCCGTGCTGTTGCCTTCGACAAAAATAATCTCCTGCATACTGGCCATCATGGGAATCCGCCGAATCAGCGCATCGATATTTCCCGATTCATTTCGGACGGGCACAACCACGCTTACCGAAGCGGGCCGGCTGGGCGGCGGTACCACATTCATGGGGCGGGCAATAGTCAGCAGCGACAAGCCCAGGTGCCGGATCCCCGGCAATGGGGCCACCCACCGATTCAAAGCATTACTCAACACCGGAATTCCAAGCGGAGCAATAATCGCCGGCGTTTGCCGCACCACCTGCATTCCGCCCTGCACCAGAAGATTTTCCAGTT
>JAJZVR010000104.1 GCA_021847065.1 Planctomycetota bacterium
GCAATCACGTCGGCGTGAGCTGACCCGTTGAGATACAATTGGGCCTTTTTTGACACGTCGTCCACGAGTTGGGTCCAGCCTTCAAAGCGGACAGATTTGATGGCCACTGGTTGCCGCAACCAACGACATGCTCTGAGTCACGGCCAATCCTTGGCCTCCTTTTTAGTGCGACATAATCTTCGCCAGCCTTCCTTGGCTGGACACTCCTATCATCACCTGTCAAGCAATTTTATGCCAGAGGCGAAAACTAAAAGACCCTGCGGCGAGATGGCGGCGAATTGCCGCAAAACCTCTTATTGATTATCATCCGGGATTGTGCGGGTCCAATAATTGCGTCAGCGGGAATTGACGCGAACGATTTATCAAGAGGTACGCGGATGCGAAAGCAACTATTTCGGAAATGGCTTGGTTTGAGCGCCGGAGTGTGGACTGTTATTACATTGGCATCCGCGGTGATTTGTTTTATGCCATCGGCTGCTTGCGCCGTTGGCGCATCAGAACCGGCGGCGGCCCCGGCGGAGACGGCGGTTACGCCCACCCGAGAGCAGATTCATCAATGGATCATGCAACTGGCCAGCCATCGCTATGCGATTCGTCATGCCGCGGCAAAAGATCTAATGGCGGCGGGCGATGGGGCGGTTCCGGCAATGAAGAAAGCACTTGCGGGCTTGACCACACCGGAGATGCGGCATTTACTGCGGCAGGATCTGGACAAAATTGTTCATGCGGATCTTTTGCGTGGACCCTTGATAACGCTTGATGCTAAAAATATTTCCGCCCGGCAGGCATTTGAACGCGTATGCCAGCAGGCGGGAACGACTCCGAAGTTTATCAATCAGGGCGTGATGCCGCAGGTTACCATTCACGCGCATGATGTGCCGTTCTGGCAAGTCATGCAGAAGCTTGCGATTCTCACCGGCATATCACCCTCGCAGGGCTATTATGGCAATGCCCAGCAGATGACGCTGGTGCCCAATGGCGTATTGGGCAAGGGGCATATTGTGGATATGGCGGGAGCTTTTGCCATTGCACCGCAGAGTATTACATACAGCCGCAATGTGAATTTCATGCAGGCCGGCCCGGCCGCAACAGCAACATTTAATATTCAAGCATCGCTGCTGTCGATACCGGGAAAAATGGGGCCTATGCAAATCCAGCAGGCGGTGGTGACCAAGGCTGTGGATAATCACGGCAATTCTCTAATCAGCGCCACTCCGGGCAATATGTGGTACGGCATGCAAATGGGTGGCGTGGCGAATTTCAACATTGCGTTGCAATGGCCACATCACCCCGGCACCAAGATTACCGAAGTGAAGGGGTATATTCCCGTGATTGTGTCCCTGCATAAGAAAAAGCTTAAGCTTAAATTCAAAGCCAAAGGCGTTTCCAGTGACTCGATTGATGGAATAAAAATTTCAGTCAGTGACCTCAAGATGCAGCCGGCGCCGGCGGGACAAAGTGGAATGTGGCAATTCAAGTACACGATCGTTCAACCCGCCGGCGCGTTTAATCCGAATTCAAACCAGCAGAATATGATGAATCAACTCGAGCAGATCAACAGCGACACTATTCTGACCGCCGGTGGCCGCACGATTCAAACCAACGGCTGGAATGGCGGCGGTGGCGGCCCGCAGGGCATGACGTATGAGGTTAATGTAATGGGAGGTAAACCGGCGGAATTGCGGTTGGCGGTTTTTACCCGCCAGGAAACTTTGCAGATTCCCATGGACCTGAAAAATCTTCCGATGCCGTAGCGGCGGCAGCCGCGAGCAGTAAATAGGGCGACGCTGCGATTCGTGATTCATTGGCGTGCAGTGAATTCCGCGAAACGGCGTTGACGAACCGAAGTTGGCGGGGCAGCAAAGGGGCTTGGCGCGGAAAGAGTCTAACAACTCCGGATAGTGTTCAGATGCTGCAGGCGATGCTGTCATTGCACGAGAGTTTTTACTTATGCCCTGACAAAACCTCTTGGCCATGGGATAATCGTTGCTGTATAGATACGGAGCGATAGCGGCGTAGCGGCGGTCCGTTAGGTGTTACCGGCTCTGGTGGAACCGGCAAGGATGCAGAACAGGGCGGCGCAGGTTTGTGAATGCACGTAGCAGTACCAGATCGACTGAAGAGCAGATTCATGCGGCGCTTGATTCTGCCTACCGCAACAAAACGCCCCTGGGGACGCTTTGGAGCCTGTTCCAGAATTATCGGCCACGGATGATTCTGGTCATCATTGCCTTTGCCATTAAGCAATCTCCGGTTTGGGCGTTACCGATTGTCACGGGTAACATTATCACAGCCATTACGCGCATCGATTCCGGCCGCCATGGTGGCCATGTTTACCCCCCCGGGCCGCTGATACACTTTATGATTATTAATGCGGCGATTATGTTTGTGTTGATCGCGCAGAATATTCCCATGCACACGCTGTATGCCAAGTTGCTTTCGTCGGTAGTCCGGCAGGTGCAACTGGTGCTGCGGTCAGCGCTGGTGGTGCGGTTGCAGCAACTTTCGATGAGTTTTCACGACAACATGCTTGCCGGGCGGCTGCAAAGCAAAGTGCTGCGCGATGTGGAAGCGGTACAGCAATTATCCAGTCTGCTCATTGATACATTGCTTTCCGGAGTTCTGATTCTGGTGGCCGCATTTGTTGTCACGCTGGCGAGAAGTCCCATCACACTGCTGTTTTTTCTTATCACGGTTCCGGCGGCGGTGGGATTAACGCGATTATTCGGCGGCGTGATGCGTCAACGCAACGAGGCCTTTCGCGTGGAGTTGGAAAAAATGTCCGGCGAAGTTTCGGAAATGATTGAGATGATACCCGTGGCGCGCGCGCATGCGGTTGAGCAATCCGAGGTAAACCGGGTTAACCGGCGACTTTTGCGTATCCGGAGAGTCGGGCAGGAGCTTGATACTACCAGCAATCTCTTTGGATCATCCGGATGGGCGACATTTCAATTTTTTCAGATGCTGTGTCTGGTGTTCAATGTCTGGCAATGCTATCGCGGGTGGATCACCGTAGGCGATGTGGTGATGTATCAGGGATTTTTTTCCATGGTGGTCGGATCGGTGCAGTCTATGGTAGCGACAATTCCCCAGTTGGCCATCGGCATTGAATCCATCCGATCGATCGGCGAGGTGTTGGAATCGCCGGATATTGAGCGCAATGATGGTAAATTAATCGTCTCTTCGGTGCGAGGACATATTGAATTTCAATCAGTCTGTTATCAATATCCCGGTACGGACAGACTGGCGGTGGAAAACTTTTCAGTTGATGTTCCCGGGGGGCAAACCATTGCGGTGGTGGGCCAATCCGGATCAGGTAAGTCCACACTGATGAATCTGATTATTGGATTTCGTCGACCCACGGCGGGAAGGATTCTGGTTGATGGCGTTGATATGGAGTCCATTAACCTCCAGACGCTGCGCCGTTTTCTGGCGGTGGTGCCGCAGCAGGTGGTGCTTTTCAGCGGAACGGTACGGGAAAACATTGCCTACGGACTGGAACATGTCAGTGAAGAGCAGTTGCATTCGGTTTTGGAAATGGCCAACTGCGCGGAGTTTATCCGGGAATTGCCGAAGGGGATTGATACGCCGTTGGGCAATCGCGGCGGCAAGCTTTCCGGCGGCCAGCGGCAACGAATCTCCATTGCGCGGGCGATGTTGCGTGACCCGCATATTATTATTCTCGATGAGGCGACGAGTGCCCTGGATTTGGCCGCTGAGCATCTGGTTCAGCAGGCCATTTCACGACTCATTAAGGGCCGCACCACGTTTATTGTGGCGCATCGCCTTTCAACGATCCGTGATGCGGATCGGGTGGTGGTTATGGATCATGGCCATCTGGCGGAAGTCGGTGCGTATGCCGATCTTCTGGCACAGCCGGAATCCGCCTTTTCCCGCCTGCACGCGCTACAGATTTAGAGATGACAGCTTGGCCTGGCATACCGATGGCTTTTCCGCGGCAGGCGAAACAATTCCGGAAATGGCTGAAGGCCGGTGGAGCGATACTTGGGCAATCCTTGATCCGCGAGACACGTGACACGTGACACGTTGGCGGAAGGTTAACGGTTGTTGTCTGATCGCCTGGCTATTATGATCGTGAAGTCGGGTGCGGCTTGCAGGGTATTGTCGGCGCATGTTTTCGGGTCGCATGACGTTGCTTATGGAAAAATCCGGAGGATTTCCGATGATCGCATGGCTTGTTCTGATTGTCGCGGGCTTGTTTGAAGTAATCTGGGCAATCGGATTGAAATATTCCAACGGGCTGACCGAACTTGTGCCCGCCACGGTGACACTCATTGGAATGATTGTCAGCATGGCGTTATTGTCCATAGCCGTCAAGACTATTCCGGTGGGGACGGCGTATGCGGTGTGGGTTGGAATCGGAGCGGTAGGTACGGCCTTACTGGGTATTCTGATATTTAAAGAACCTGCCACCGCGTTGCGGCTGGGCTTTATTATTCTGATTGTTCTTGGCGTTATAGGCTTAAAGCTGACGGGACCATCGTAATAAGCCGTGGCGGGAGCATCAAGTAGACCGCCGGAGCGGTCGGCGTTTTTGGCGCGGGCAATATTGGAGTTGCATGCGTATGCACTCAATTGGTTGCCTGATCGGTTGCTCTCCCGCCCGGTTCGCCCCTGGGCGAACGGAGGCGGAGGGATTCGAACCCCCGGTGGACTTGCGCCCACACCGGTTTTCAAAACCGGCGCGTTAAACCGCTCTGCCACGCCTCCCGGTATCCGAAGATTTGAAATAAAGACCTCAAATCTTCGGATCCATCTTTTAGCAAGTAAGAGAGTACCGTATTCAATTTGCGTGGTCAAATGTTTCAATTTGTCCTAACTTTCACGCATCTACCGCGTTGACACAAGGGCGGCAGCAAATTACGATTCAAAACTCGATAATGCCTTCAAGCAGTGTCAGGCTGAATGTTGGCGGCTTCAGGCGGGGAAGAGTGAAGTTTATGCGCTGTCTGGATTTCAAGTATTTCATGGACGCAACCTAAGACGGAAAAAATGTAAATGTGCGGAATGTTGGGTTCCGAATCAATATCCCGGAAGGGTTTTTACATTCAGGAGGATTACCTATGCGGCGGTTTCCAAAATTAACATTGATGGTGGCGGCACTGGGATTGACCTTCGGCCTATCGGGTTGTGGCAAGGGTGGGTCGAGCAGCAGTCAATCCACCACTCCAACCAGCACGCCCGCGGCCACAGCGGCCCCGGCCAAGCCGGTGCATGTATATCCCAAGGGTACGCACATTAAGCTGGCATTTGTCAGCAATAATGTGGCCAATTATTGGAATTTCGCCCATGCCGGCGTGCGGGCATTCGAAAAGAAAACCGGCATTCAGGTAACGTTTCGGGAGCCGGCCAAGGGGACTGTCGCTGAGCAGAATCAGATTATTGAAGACCTTGTAACCGAAGGTTACAACGGCATTGCGATCAGTGTCATTGCTCCCAATGACCAGATTCGCACGCTGGATTCCGCAGCGCGATCTTTAAATTTAATCTGCGTTGATTCCGATGCGCCAAAATCCAATCGGCTCATGTACATTGGTACCATGAACTACAATGCCGGCCTGTTAATGGGCAAAGAAATCGTCAAGCTGCTGCCAAGGGGTGGACAGGTGGCCATTTTCGTGGGCAACCTCGCCGCCCGTAATGCGTATCGGCGATTGGATGGTATTGAGCATGTGATCAAAGGTCACAACATTACCATTGTTGCCAAAAAAGAGGACAACCAGGATTATGCCCGCGCCAGGTCCAATGCGGAAAACGTCATCAGCGCCTTTCCGCACTTGAGTCTGATGTGCGGTCTGTATTCTTATAATGGTGCTTTGGCCGCTTCGGCCGTCAAGGCCGCCGGTGATAAGGGCAAGATCAAAGTCATCGCCTTTGACCAGGATCCCGATACGCTTCAGGATATTACAACCGGATTGATTAACGCCACGGTGGTTCAAAACCCGTTCATGGAAGGATATCTTTCATGCAAGTACCTGCGCAACATTTGTGCCGACGGCATGAAAGCTGTGCCGACACCGGCCAATGTGGACACGGGCGTGCAAATTGTGGATGCCAAGAATTTGGCTGCCTATCAGAAGAAACTCGCGAAGATGATGGCCAGTAAATAATCAGTACTGTCGTCTGATCACACAGGATCACCGCATGGCCGAAGACTATATCCTGCGAATGCGGGGTGTTACAAAACGATTTCCGGGCGTTACGGCGCTGGAAAATGTGGACTTGGAACTGCGCAGCGGTGAAGTTCTGGCCCTGATGGGCGAAAACGGCGCGGGTAAAAGTACGCTGATGAAAATTCTCGGCGGTGCTCAGCCACCGGATGAGGGCGAGCTGCTTATTGATGGCAAAGCGGTGGAGTTCCGGAGTGTTTCCGATTCGCGGCGGAATGGCATTGTGCTGGTACATCAGGAATTGATGATGGCGTCCAATCTGGACGTGGCCGGAAACATTTTTCTGGGCAGCGAAAAAAGCCACTGGGGCCTTTTGAATCGGCGGGCCATGCGATCCGCATCGGTAGCGCTGTTGTGTCGGGTAGGGCTGTCCTGTTCACCGGCTATGTTGGTAAGCGCGCTGACGCCCGGCCAGATGCAAATGGTTGAAATCGCCAAAGCCCTTTCCCACAAAGCCAGAATTCTGATTCTTGATGAACCGACAAGCTCCTTAACGCTTACGGAATCCGAGCAGCTTTTCAAAATCATCGGCGATCTGAAACGCGACGGTATTGCCATTATTTATATTTCACATCGGATGAAGGAAGTCAAACGCCTGGCAGACCGTGTGATTGTGTTGCGCGACGGCAAGCGGGTGGGGGAACTGGAGCATGATCAAATTACCCAAAATAAGATTGTTTCCATGATGGTGGGAAGAGAATTGACCAACTGGTATCCGCCGCTGCGGCCCAAGGCAAATTATCCTCCCATTTTGCAGGTCAACAATCTCATTGTTCCCGGCGCTCCCTGTGCGGTGAGCTTTGAAGCCGGGAAAGGTGAGATTGTCGGTTTTGCCGGGCTGGTGGGTTCCGGTCGCACGGAATTAATGCAGGCGATTTTCGGTACAACCCCGTCGCTGGGCGGAACCCTGACGGTAGATGGACAAGCTTTTGCGCCACGCCGGCCACGTGACGCCATCAGTCGTGGCATTTATCTGGCGCCGGAAGATCGTAAGCATCATGGCCTGGTGCTGCCGATGAGCATTGCCCAGAATATTTCCATGCCGGATATCCATAATTACAAACCGCGAATATGGCTGCAACGCGGGCATGAACTGGTGGTGGCTAAAAAACAATTGGAATCTCTGCGGATAAAGGCTCCGGGTGTGAAACACCGCGTGGGGAGTCTGTCGGGCGGAAATCAGCAGAAAGTGGTTCTGGGTAAATGGCTGGCCATGCGACCGAAAATATTGATTCTTGATGAACCCACACGCGGGGTGGACGTCGGGGCCAAGGCGGAAATTTATCGGGAAATGATGGAATTGGCCCAGCAGGGCATTACCATTTTGATGGTCAGTTCGGAAATGGAAGAGGTGCTGGGCATGAGCGATCGGATTGTCGTCATGCGGGAGAGACGAATGGAAGGTGTTTTGCCGCGTGATCAAGCTACGCAGGAGCGCATTGCGGCGCTGATGACCGGCGCGGGGAAAATTGATAAAAGCATTGGAGTCTGATGAGACGTGAGTTAGGTATTTTTTGTGCCGTTGTTGTGATGTGCGGCTTTTTATTCTGGAGCAATCATGACTTCGGAAAAGCCGCCAACCTTCTCAATGTTTCGCGTCAGGCGGCAATGCTGGGCATATTTGCCATCGGCAGCAGTTTTGTCATTATCACCGGTGGTATTGATTTGTCGGTCGGTGCGATCATCGGGCTGACCGGCGTGCTGATTGCCAAAATTTCATCCCCGTCCGTACACTGTCTGAATCATCCGCTTTGGGTCGGGATCAGCATTGCGTTGGGCGTGGCATTACTGATCGGATTAATCCAGGGATTGCTGATATCGCGGTTAAAACTGCAGCCATTTATTGTTACGCTTGCGGGTATGTTGCTGGTGCGCGGAACAGCACAAATTATTACCCACGGCGGCACATTAGGCCTGGGCACATCACCGCTGATTAATCTTTCCACCGAAGGTCTTTTTCATTATGGTTATCACGCCGTTTTAGCCTATCCGATGCTGATGTTTATCGGGGTGATTATTCTGGCATCGTACCTGCTGCACGGAACCGTGTTTGGCCGATATGTATTTGCCATTGGCGGCAACCGGGACGCAGCGCAATATTCAGGTATTCCGGTGGATCGGGTGGAAACGCTGACGTATGTCATTTCGGCGGGTTTGGCCGGCGTGGCCGGCATATGTTACGCATCCTATATCGGGCAGATGACATATTACGTGGGCAACGGCTACGAACTTAACGCGATTGCAGCAGCGGTCATCGGTGGCGTTTCACTGCGGGGCGGTGAAGGCAGCGTGCTTGGAGCCATCATCGGATCGATCATGATGGAAGTGATTCAGAACGGCATTATTCTGTTTAAATGGGTGTATCATTCGGCGGGACATCGGGAAGTGTTTCGCTTGAGTTCCAATTGGACCTATTTCATCACCGGTGCCGTGATTCTTCTCGCGGTGCTTATTGATCAGCTTGCCAATATTCTCAATAAGCGCAAGCGCCTGAAACGTCAGGCCCAGATTGCAGCCGCCAAACAATAGTTGACTCGCTGGTGTCATTGCCGGACCGTATCAACTATTTGGCGGACCGATGTTCATGCGCATTAATATGATCCATGCAGTAGCACGGCGTACCGGCGCAGCGGTTGCAATAACGGAATTCCATTTCCGGATTCGTACGATCGGTGATGCCGCATGTCGTGCAACGGTGGAACGGCTCATCCATGATGGTCTTCGCCGCTTTCTGTACCATTTTACGGTGGCCATAGCGGACGCGATTGATAATATCGCGGCGGAAAAATATGAGAAAATTCAGTACTGCGGCAACGACAATCACCCGTTGTGACCAGCCGCCGCTAAGGAACATCCAACCATAAAATGCCCACATAATCCAACCAAGATATTTCACCCGCACGGGCAGTACGAACGCCACATAAATGACAAAATCGGGGTATAAAAACGCAAATGCCAGAAATACCGATCCAAACAGGTAAAGGCTTGCCACCGCACCGCCCGGAACAAGAAATGCCGCGGTAATGGTGGCAATCCAGCCAATGAACAGAAAAAGATTGTAATGCAGTTCGCCCCAGGTGTTTTCAAGTGCGTTGCCGATAAGGAAAAAGAAATAAATATCAAAAAAAAGCCAGATCGGACTGTAGGATGGTGGAATGAGCACAAACGAAAACACCCGCCACCATTGGCCAGCCCAGACAAGTGAAGGTTCAAGGTACATGCGGTCAATGATATTGTGATGTGAGAAGTGCAATATAAAAAACAGCACCTGCCCGAGAATGATCCATACGGTAAGATGCGGAATAGCGAAGCGGGAAAGCTTGCGTTCCAGTTTGTCTTTGAATCCCATTGCTGTATGCCCTTATGACAAAAAAATGATTCTACGTTGATCTGCTCCGAAAAGCATCTCGGCGGAGGCGCTTTTACGGAGGTGCCCCGCGATGGCCTAAGTGTGTGAGATTTTATGCGAGGCGGTCTTAAGAGTGGAAAAGCGGGGGCATAAATGCGGCCGCGAAGACAGTATTTACATGCCCTCGCGGCCATGTCACAGGGGAACGGTTTGGCGGCCCTGAAAATCGGTCACACTCCCCGTTGGGTTCAAGTCATCGGGGCCGCCTGAAAAATTGACGCACGGCGCGTTTGTCCATTGCGGCTGGAATTTGATGGTCGATCGCCGCGGGGCTTGCAAAGAATAACCGGGCGTATATCCTGCCATGTGACAGGCGATTGGCGTAACGAGTAAAGGTACAGCGATGAGTGAATTAATTGTCAGCGTTTCGGGGGTGCGGGGAATTATTGGGGATTCATTAACGCCATCCGTGGCGACAGAATTTGGTCAGGCTTTTGGTGAACTGCTGAAACAGACGGCTTTAGATGATCAGTCCGTTGCGCCGGTGAAAGTGGCCATTGGTCGCGATTCGCGTATTTCAGGTTCCATGATTCAATCCGCCTTTTCCGCGGGCTTGATGTCGGTTGGTGTACAAGTTGTGGATCTGGCAATAGCCACAACGCCGAGCGTGGCTCTGATGGGGCGCTTTTTAAAAACCGACGCGGCCGTGGTAATAACAGCATCGCATAATCCGTCGGAATACAACGGTATTAAATTTATTTCCCATGACGGCATCGCTTTTTCTGGCGAGATTATTTATCAATTACGGAAAATCTATGAATCTCGGTCATGGAATCTGGAACCCATTGAGCGCATCGGCTTACTGAGTACGGACAGCCGAGTACATGCCAATCATGTACAGGCGGTTTTGCAACTGGTGGATACCAAGGCGATCAGCACGCATCGGTATCGCGTGGTGCTCGACAGCGTTAATGGTGCGGGTTGTGTCCCATCACCGATGTTGCTGGGCAAGCTTGGCGTGGAATTGGCGCATGTGAACAACCAGGCGACGGGCCGCTTTGCCCATCCACCGGAACCTACGCGCGAAAACCTCACCGATCTGTGCAATCAGGTAACCCGGCATCGGGCGGCGGTGGGTTTTGCCCAGGACCCGGATGCGGATCGTCTTGCGGTGGTGGATGAACGCGGTACGTACATCGGCGAAGAATACACACTGGCTCTGGCGGCCCTGAGCCGCGTTATGGTCAAGCCGGGGGTGATTGTCTGCAATTTATCCACGAGCCGGATGGTTGATGATATAGCCGCGAAATTCAAGTCCAGCGTCATCCGCACGCCCGTAGGGGAAGCCAATGTGGCGGCGGCGATGATGGAGCATCAGGTGGTTATCGGGGGGGAGGGCAACGGTGGCGTGATTGATCCGCGCATCGGGCCGGTGCGTGATTCGCTGATCGGGATGACGCTGATTTTGGAACTTATGACCCGCACCGGAAAGTCGATCTCCCAGATTGTCAGCGCCATACCGAAATATGCGATGATAAAAACCAAATTCTCCGCCACGCGATCGCACGCTGAAGAGCTGGTGGAAAAGGTAAAAGCGGAATTCGCCGATCAAAAGCTGGATTTGCAGGACGGCGTTCGCATCGACTGGCCAGAGGGCTGGGTGCATGTGCGCCCGAGTAATACGGAACCCATTGCCCGGGTGATTGCCGAAGCGGCGGATGACAAGACCGCTCAGGAACTCATATCCCGCGTGCAGCGCGTCGGCGGCCCGCGTTGAGGTAATCGGTGGATGTGTCGTTTTTCGGCGGGCGATTATCTTGTGTTTTATCGGATCAATCCGGATGGGATCGAATTGGGGCGCATGGCGCATGGTGCGCGATCTTTACGAAGTACATTGAGAGGCCGGGTGCTGAAGCTCGTTAAACTGCTGCAAAAAGGTGTTTTTCCGGACGGTGCGCGATCTTATCGGTCTGGCACAAAAATATTAAAGATTTTTCTTTCCTTCACCGCAAAGATGTGCTAGGATCATTCTACTGATCCGGAATTCACCGGATTGGAAGGCAGATTGAGATGAGGAGAGATATCATGGTAAAACGCATTCATATAAGTCGGTCGGAACTGCCGATTCTTTTCGCAGGGATCATCATTGTCATTGGCGTAATGTGCTGGAGCCACACGCAACAAAAGCGTACCGACGCGATGACCAATACCCGCATTACGCTGGCGTCGTTGCAGGTGGCGTTTCAGCAATATCGTGAATTCGGAGGTCCGATGCCGAAGTTGGCCAAAGGGCATAACAGTATTTATAGTTTTCTTGCCGCTTATCAGCGGTTTTATGCCAGACGGAATTTCGCCGGACATTGGAAAAACAATCCGCACCTGCTGATTTATCTGCGACGGGAACTTACATCCATGGGATGGATTTCGATGCCGGGTGGTGGAAAAATGCGAGCAATGGTCTCGGTGCGCGATGGGTTTGGCCACCGGATACATTTTCTCAATGACCCCGCAAAAAATATTCACGCTCCTTGTTTTGCGGTACACCTTCCGATGATAGCGGGCAAACGCAAATGGATTTACAGTTCCGATGAAATCCGTTGATGCGCGTGGTAAGAGCTTGTAACAGTGCGATGAATGGAATTTCCCGGGCAATTGTGTGTTTAATTACCCAGGTGAACCAATGGCTGCTGGATGTCTGGAAAAATCGGCAACTGACCGAAAACAAAAGCGTTCAGATTCAGGCCACGGTATAACCACACGTACCTCATGCCCAAAGATTATTCACATCCCGAAGCTACGCGGAGACGCGGCTCATAGAGCAGACACTCCGGAACAGCCGCCACCCAAGATTTACGCCAGCCAATTGGCGGCCTTGGCACCGCACGTGGAGGTACCAAATCCTTGAATTCCCCATGAGTTTGTGGCAGAGACTTTTGCCTCTAACTCAAAAGAATCTGCTCCATGATCAGTGAGAATTGTCGCCCTCACAAGCCCCCAACTTGCTGTGTACTGTTTCAATAGAAATGTCACGGGTACTCGTTTCAATAGAAGTGTCACCCCATGGGGGGCGAAGTCAAGCCTGCGCAGCGCAGGGGCGGTGAGCGCAGCGAACCGCCCCGGAGCGGAGCGG
>JAJZVR010000105.1 GCA_021847065.1 Planctomycetota bacterium
AACAGGGGATTGTGATGGTTGTGGCATATCACAGTACGTTTTGCGCGTATGGATTCTGGTTGCCCAATGATCCGCGGGGGTCATGGTCGGATTATGTCCGCAGTTGGGATCTGTACTACGCCGCCGGCGGTGGCACGGAGTGCGGGGCGCGGCGCTCTGTGGCGGCGGTGGCGCATGACCGTGCGAGCCACCAACGCGGCAAGGAAACTTTGACCAACCCGCCGGTTCGGTTTTCCATGGAACAGGTCGCGGCCATTGGCCGCGGATTCGGCGTGGCGTGCGCTGAAACGAATTACCGCATATTGGCCTGCGCCATTATGCCGGATCATGTACACACGGTGATCTTGCGCCACGCAAAAGAAATCGAGCAGGTGGTCGGCCACCTGCGGAGCCGGGGGACCAAACAGTTAAATGCCGAATCATTGCGGACGGATGCGACGGTATGGGCGCAAAAAGGTTGGGATGTATATCTGGATACGGCGGAGGATATTGCACGGGCCATTAAATACGTGAACAACAATCCGATCAAGGCCGGATTGGCCCCGCAAACATGGGATTTTATTACACCATGGGGCAACGGCGCTGTTTAGCGGGCCAGGCGGCCTGGCCGTGGTGAGTGGAAGCGCCCGTCGGCAGCCGACGGCGCTAAACAGGATATGGACATGGTGCAGGATATGAACATTGACCCACCCGATCCGGTTTCGTTATCGTCGTTGAATGATTTTTTGTATTGCAATCGGCGCTGCGCGCTGCATCGGTTGGATGCGCTGTGGGTGGATAATGCGTGGACGGTATCCGGCACGTTGGCGCACGAACATGCCGATGATCCGGGTTATCGACTTTGGATTATGTGTGACTGTTATCGGGGTAAACTGAATCGCCGCGGGTGTTCGGCCGGGCAGTGGTAATGGTGATGAATTTACGTACACGATATATAATGCGTTCCGCGAACTCGGAGTGTCCGCGGGGGCATGGGGGTTTCGCGATGCGTGGAAGTTCTTTGAAAAATGAAGAATTACCCGTGCCGGAAGGCAAAGTTGGCGGGGCCGGTGTGTGTAAGAAATGGTGGTTCGCGGAACAAGGCGAATTTGCCGTTATGGCGCCGAGAGTTAGAGCAACGCAGGTTCTCCGCGGCCGCAAGCCGCGGAGCGGATTGAAACCGCCGGCTGCTGTTGCTGCTGCTGCGGCGCGGGATGGTTCTCCGCGGCCGCAAGCCGCGGAGCGGATTGAAACCGAGTTGCCGCGGACTGTTGAGGCGTGGGTGCGGTTCTCCGCGGCTCCAAGCGGTGGGGCGGATTGAAACCTTTCAAGAAGCAGGAATCCAGAATCCGGAATCCAGAAGAAGGGGTTGCGGTCCGGGAAACGGATTGAGCCTTAGCGCCTTTTGCTGGAAAAGTGCAGTGGAATCGCTTGGCTTGAGGGGTGGTTTTATGGCATGATATGCGGCGAGGGGTTGTGGTTGTTGGAGCGTGTGATGCAGATATACCGAACCAGCCGACTTGCTGCCACTGCGGGTGCGGAGAAGTTTGTTGATCTTTTAGAGCCGATTTTGCGCCGGGCGGTAGAGCCTGTTTCTTCAGAGGCCGTTGCGGTATGGGATGTGCGGCAGTTGACGGATGGGCGCAATTTATATCATTTGTGCCTGCACGATGTGTGGTCGCATGTTCATCAGCATTTTTCGGCGGAGGAAATTGCGCCGGATATGCCGATGGAGCGTCTGGTATATGAAAAATTGGCCTTGTTTCTCAGCAGCGCCCGGCGTGTGAGTTTTTCTATGAAGGAAGGAACCTTCGCCTCCGAGGCATTGGCAAACTTGCGTCTGGCGTTAAATCAAATTCCGGGTATTGGCCATAAGGGTCTGAAAATTCAGAATCAATGTGAGATTATTCCCTGCAGCGCTTTTGTTCCGGCTACGGCCATGCGGCTGACGGAATTTTCACTGGAGGTGGATGCGTCCGCGGCGGATGCGGTGGCGTATGCCCTGCAAGACAGTGGCTTTCAGGTGCAAAGCCGAACGGTGGTTCACAATTGATTGAACGGATAGGTCCGGCGGAAAAATGGTGAAATTCGCCGGTACGCTTGGATTCGCGTGGTTGGTTTGTTAGCATAGCAACAGGTTTGAATGGAGCGGCACGCAGCATGAGCGACTGGCAGGAAGCGGAGCAACGTGTTGAACGTGCTCATGAACTCTATGAGCGGGGACGGTGGGAAGAGGCACTATCTGAACTTCGCCGGGCCATTGAAATTAATCCGCATAATGGAGCTTGGTATTTCAACCTGGGTTTAACGCTGGACATGATGGATCGGTATGATGAGGCGTTAAGCGCGTTTCAGCAGGCGGTGCAGCTTGATCCGCAGGATATTGAATCTCTGACCGCGGCCGGGACGGATTGCACGCGCGTGGGCAAATATCAGAATGCCATTGATTTTTTTGAACGTGTGGAACGCATTGATTCCTCGGTGGAAGCGTGTTACTGCAACCGCATTGCGGCGTATAGTGAATTGGGAGATTTTGACCGGGCGGAGGAGATGTTCTACCTGGCGCGGCAATATCGGGAAAAGTGCCCGCTGTGTTTTTATAACATGGGTATGGCGCTTTTTAATCGCGGGCGATATGACCGGGCGTTGTGGTGCTGGCAGCAGGTGCTGGACCTGGAATCGGATTATCCGCAGGTACACGCCCGGATTGCCGATGTGTTCTGGGCCAAGGGGCGGCTGCCGGAAGCCCGCATTCATCTCATTGAGGAATTGAGATCGGATCCCGGCAATCTTGATACGCTGCTGGACTTAGGCGAACTGCTGATGGAAATGGGGCAGGATGTTCCAGCGGCCGAAAAATTCCGGCAGGTGCTGGACTTGGAACCGGATGATTGCACAGCTCATTATCAGCTTGGGGTTTTGGCGCAAAAAGCCGGCGATTGGCGATTGGCACTGGAGCGTTATAAATTTGTGCTGCGGCAGGACCCGCAGTTTATCGGGGCGCATCTGCAAATTGCATTGGTGCATCATCGGCAGAAGAATCATGCCGAGTCGCAGTATCACGCCAATTGTGAACTTGCGCAGAAAGAGTGTGATGATGCGACGCTGCTGGAGTTGGGGAATTTATTTCTGGATATGAGTCAATATGAGTCAGCGCAGGCGGCGATGCGCCGGCTGCTGGAGCAGACGCCGAACAATGCGGACGCCCGGCATGGTCTGGCAGTGGCCATGTTGATGGCGCATCGGCTTGATGAGGGAATTGAACAGTGCAAATTGGCGTTGAAACTTCAACCCAAGCATAGTTCAGCGATGTTTAACCTGGCGTTGGCGTATATGTCCAAGCATGATTTTGCCCGGGCGCGGTATTGGGTGCAGGAAGCGTTGGATATTGCACCCGATGATGCCCAACTGCGGCAAATTCAGCATCGGCTGTGGTTGGAAGCCCGATGGCATCAGATTCGGGAATGGCCACGGGCGCTGCTGCGGGCGTTGGGGTGGGGGCGTAACGGTGAGAATCGGGGATAATAAGGCAGTAGGGGACGCTAAAATCCACCGTCTATGCTGGTGGTGGGATCTATAACGTGAATTTCACTACAACGGTGGCTAGCCCGGCCCCAGCCGTCGTTACGCTTCTTGGATCTGGGCCGCTGACGATTGTTGGTGGTTTGGTGGTGGTTGGTGGCTTGGCGGTTCGGCGACGCATGAAGGTCTGATCTGCGTTGCATGATGTGATGGTGTGGTGATGACCGCATTTCATCACATTGATTTTATGTTACCCCCGGCGAGCCGGGGGCTATGTGAATGGCGATGCGGTACTTGAAATTTCATCCCCGCGCCGGGCAACCGGGGCGGGGATTGTTTTTATAATACGCCCTTGGTGCTGGGAATATCATGGGAGCGCGGATCCATGGCCACAGCCTGTCGCAGGGATTTGGCCAGAGCCTTGAAAATGGCTTCGGCAATGTGGTGGCTGTTGGTGCCGTAGGGAACATTCACATGCAGATTCATGCCTGCGGTATTGGCCAGGGAACGTAACGCTTCATGTACGAGTTCCACGTCAAATTCGCCAATTTTCGGTGTTGGAAACCGGGCATTAAACACAAATGCGGGACGGCCTGATAAATCCAGTGCCACATTGGCCAGCGTATCTTCCATCGGGACGCTGGCCCATCCGTAGCGATATATTCCGCGTTTATCGCCCAGGGCCTGCTGGATTGCCGAGCCTAATACCAGCGATACATCTTCGACGGTGTGGTGGGCATCAATGTGCAGATCGCCGGTGGCCTGGACGGTAAGATCCAACATTCCGTGCCGGGCGAGATGATCCAGCATGTGATCAAAAAAGCCCACACCGGTGGAAATGTCGGCCTGCCCCGAGCCATCGAGATTCAGCGATACGCTGATCTGCGTTTCGCGCGTTTTTCGGCTGATTTCGCGCGCGCGGGCGGGGGCTTTAGAATCACTGGGTGTGTTGTGTGGCATCGTGTTAACTCCAACCTATTTAATCGCGAACAAGGGCGTTGTTCGTTGTTGCGGCGTTCCATCCCGGCGCGCCGGGATAAAGCCGGCGGCTATTTGGGCAATCGCCAAGCCCCAATCATAAAACCCGCAGGCTATGGGACCATCACCGGGACCGTCACATAGCCCCTGGCTTTGCCAAGGGTGCGGCGCAGGATAACCGAATCGCGCCAAACTGGGTATTGCAGTCCGCAAGTTCATGGTGCCGCTATCAATGTTTTCAGCGTCGCCAACAACGCCGCATTTTGCTCGGCGGTGCCGATGGTAATGCGCAGCTTATCCGTTAATCCGGGAAGATTGAAGTACCGCACCAGAATGTTGGCGTTTTTAAGCCGCTGGTATACATCTGCCGCGGCCATACCCGCCGGAACGGTGGCCAACACGAAATTGCTGAAACTGTCCGGTAATGTAAAGCCCATGGATCGCAAAGCCACAGACATCTGCGTTCGTTGATTTTTTATTTTATCCCATGTTCCGGCGGCATAAGTCTGATCAGTTATCGCGGCGGTGGCGGCGGCAATGGCGACAGCGTCACAGGGATAACTGTCGCGCACTTTGTGCAGTTGAGCCAATAGTGAAGCCTGGGCAATGCCATAACCAAAACGCATTCCCGCCAGGCCATAGCCCTTGGACATGCTGCGTAAAATAATGACATTGGCATGTTGCGGTATGAGGGCTAATGCGCTGGTGGGCGCAAAATCGACATAAGCTTCATCAATAAGTACCACGCCGGGAAAGGCCTGGATCACGCGGGATAATGTTGGCAAATCAGCCAATGTGCCGGAGGGTGCGTTAGGATTCACGATCAACAGCAACTTGGCATCAAGCTTAAAAATATCCGGCGGAAATTCCCAGTGGGTGCCGATGATGTGGTAGGGGAGTATGGTTTTTCTGGCGTCCTGCAGGGCTGCCAATACTGGATACAAGGAATAACTGGGATCTAAAAATGCAACATTGTCGCCATCACCGACACAGGCTCTGAATACCAGAGACAGTAATTCATCGCCACCATTGGTGCACAAAATCATATCCGGTGAAATGCCATGCGCACGCGCGGCGGCGTCGCGGAATGCTTTGGCATCCGGGCTGGGATAACGCCGGAGTTGTTCGGCGGTTATGTGTTGTACCGCGTCCAACACGCGCGGCGAGGGGGGGTAGGGATTTTCATTGGTGTTAAGTTTAATAACGGAAATATCGCTGGGCTGTTCACCGGGGACATATCCCGCCATATTGACAATATTTTCTCGTACCAATGGCATGAAAACACCTTATAAATCGAAATCACAACCACCAGCGCGTGGTGCGCCCATCGGGCGCGCCACCGCCGGCAAAGCCGGCGGCTATATGGACAATCGCCGCGGTGCGTCACATAGCCCCGGGCTTGGCCGGGGGTGCGATGTTATCTAGGGCATCGCGAAAAAATAACCTGAGCATTCTGGCTGGTTCTTTTGGCCGCCGGCAGCGTTGCTCACTCGTTACAGAATCCATGAGGATATGCGCCTCGCGATCGCCTTGCCAGCGGTCAAAATTCCTGCGCCATAATTGCTCAAGTTATTTCTTCGCGATGCCCAAGCGCTGTCGCCGCAGTCTCCGAGTTCAATTCAAGATCACCTTCGTACATGATCGGAATGTTATATCGGCCCGTGCGGCTTACACGGGAAATTTTCGGCTCCGGGCTGCTGGGTTGCACGGGTCCGTGTTCATAGCCGCGCCATTTCAGGCCCAGGTCGTGAACCATTTGATGATCCATTTCCGGGCTGCGGCCATAGGTCGTGAGGTAATTGCCGATCATGGTGCTGTCCGCCCCGGCAAAAAATATCCAGCTTTGCAGATCGCGCAGACATACTTCCCGCCCGCCGGCCACTTTTAATTCCACCGTCGGAAAAATAAAGCGACAGATGCTGACAATTTTAAGGCACTCCATCGGCGCTAATTTGGGCTGACTGGCCAGGGGAGTACCGGCGATGGCATTAAGGAAGTTAATGGGCATGACATCCACGCCAATATCGCGCAGAGTAAAGACCATATCCAGTCGGTCATCCCAGTTTTCACCCATGCCGAATATGCCGCCCGAGCATAAAGACAATCCCGCAGCCTTGGCGGCATGGAGCGTGCGGAGGCGTTCAGAATAAGGATGCGTGGAGACGATTTCCGGATAAAACCGCTCACTGGTTTCCAGATTATGATTGATGCGTCGCACGCCGTTGGCGTGGAGAAAATCCGCCGTCTCGGGCGTCAGGGCCCCGAGCGTGGCACAGGCGCGGGTTTTGCCGGATTTGGCGATGTCGCGCAGCAGGGGTACGAGCCAGTTTTCCAATTCTGAACGTGTGGGGCCACGGCCACTGTTAACAATGCCAAAGCTGTCGGCTCCGACATCCCCGGCGTAAGAGGCAGAATCCAATACCTGTTGGTCGGTGAGTTTGTTTTGTCCTTCAATGGCGGTTTGATAGTGTGAGGACTGAGCGCAAAATTTGCAATCTTCGGAACAGCCACCAACTTTGGCGGCGACAATGGCGCAAAATCGTACATCCGGTCCTTTGAACCGAATGCGGATTTTATTGGCCCAATAAAATAGATCGTAAACATCCTCACCGGTGACGGCGATAAGTTCCCGCGCCTCAGAGCGGGAAATCAGATGGCCATTGAGAACATTTTGAGCGAGCTTGGAAATATTGTCGAGCAAAATAGTGTCCTTTTTTTGAAGATTTATCGCAGGGACGGTACGCGCATAAGGCGGTTGAGGTTGTAGGCGCCCACCAGACGCAATTGATGGCCATTGGGAGTGTATACCAGCATGATCCCGTCGTGGCTGTCGAGCACATTAAGGAGATTTACCGAGCCAAATCCGGTAGAGGAAGTCAGCAGGGTAATGCCGCCACCGGTTTCCAGCACATCAGCGCGGGCGGTACTGGAAGTTCCGGGATGGAAGGCCAGCAACGCGGCCATCAGCAGGGCGGTGACGGTCAGCAATCCAATGATTGTATTTTGAGATTTCATAAGTATTACTCCGAAATTTTCATATTGTTACATTTTACGTTTAACAACAACAAGGGAGCCGGAATCCAAAGCAGAATGATTAGTGCATCTGCAGGCGGGCTCGCTTAATATCGGCGTTGATATTGTAGGGAGCCAGCCAGTGCGTACCGGGGAGATTGTTCGCCGGCGTAACCTTGGCGGTAAGAATGCCGCTGTCCTGGTTATAAACGTAGACAATTCCGTTCATCTGATCAGCGCCGGAAACGGTCAGATAATGACCGCCATGGGCCACCTGCGCTCGCGCAATGGCGGATTGCCAGCCGATGCGGGCCAGCAGACCAAAGCCCAGCACAGCATTAATGCCCAGCAGGCCGATGATGAGGAGTTTTTTTCCGTTCATGGTATTTCTCCTGTTAAGGAACTCGTTTTTCGTTTCACGCACGTTCGCGTAGATTAAATTAAAGCGGTCAGGCGTCTCGCCCGCCACGGCGTTTGCCGCGACTGGCGCTTCGCATGGCAACCGCGATTACGCCGGCAAAGGCGATAAACGCGATGATATAAACCGGTATAACACTGCGTTTGGCGGTCATCAGTGGAATAGCGGAACTGATGTCCTTGCGGGCAACTTGAGCAAAACTGACCGCCGGTGCTGTCAGACAAAGGGCCAGACAAACCGGGATAAGCACACGATGATTGATCCAAGAAAATTTCATAACGCTGATGATAAACCCCACAGCAGGCAAGTCAAGGCCACGCTATACGTGGAAGCTGCGGAAGTGATCTGTCACAGCTCCAGCACCGTATAGATTATCACGGCCTTATGGACGGTTATTGAATCCCTGGACGTTCACGGATGGAAGGTTTTCAGTTTTAACGCAAAGTTTGACTGAAGGGGCATTGAGTAGCGAAATCACCGCACGGGCGGAGGAACGGCGAAACGGGTATCAAGGGGCATAAACTGGCACGGGCCTGCTGGTAATCGGTGGCGGATGCACCGGGTTATCGACTAGAATCTAATGTGGTGTCGTACGGCGAATTTAGGATTGGCGATGCCGGTGAAAATTCAGGAGTCAGGAAAATATGCGGTCGAAGATATTTAAAATTGCAATGGGTATTTCCATGGCTTGGATGTTGGCGCTTACGCCAATGGGTATGGCCAAGGCAGATGGACCGGTTTCCAGCGCCAAGGTGATTTCGGCCATCAAGCGGGGGGTGAATTATCTGCTTTCGCAGCGGAAAGCCAAAACGTTCTGGGAACAAGGGGCAAACGATGGTCCCACCGTTCCGCAGACGTATGCTGAGACATCCTTGGTGGTGGAATCCTTGCTGGATGTCCAAGAGAGTCTGAAATTGTCGAAGCTCTATCTTTATTCATCCCCCATGAAAGAGGCGATCCAGTATGTCATTTCACATCACAACAATACCACTTACGCTGCGTCATTCCAAGCCAACGCTTTGGCCCTGCTAGCACACCGCAAGATATACAACGCGGTTCTTCGCTGGGATGCCAACTATCTCTATCGTAGCATGCATGTAGACGGCGGATACCACTACGGCTGGGGAACGCCAACTTATATGAAAGAGTTTCCCAATGTTCCCGGAGATTGGGATAACTCCAACACCCAGTATGGTGTTCTGGGCATGTGGGCGGTGGCGCACACCGGGATAGCGATACCGGCTCGGTATTGGCTATTGGCCGCCGAGCATTGGCGGCGCTCACAATTTATCAATGGTTGTTGGGGCTATTGGGGTTTTGCGGGACGCCCGAGCTTAACGGCGAAATTTCCATTTAACCATTGGGCCACCTTTACGCCGGCGGGCGTCGCCAGCCTGCTGATTTGCGATGAATTTCTTGGGGCGCAACGGGTAGGAATACATCCGATTGTGGATCCCAATGTTGTGGCCGGCCTGCATTGGATCAACCGAAACTTTAATCCAAAAATTAATGACCAATATGAGATGTATTGCTACGAGCGCGTGGGCTTGGCGTCGGGTCTGCAGTATTTTGGGAAACATAATTGGTACAATGATTACTGTCGTACGCTCGTTAAGCAGCAAGCTGCCAATGGATCTTGGGGGGTCAATTTCCCTAGTAACGGCGCATCATGTGCCGGTACCGCGTACGCATTGCTGATATTGGATCGCGGGCTGAATCCGGTGTTCATGAACAAGCTGCAATACAATAAAAGCTTTTACGGCCAATGGAATGCGCGGCAGCGGGATGTGGCCAATGTTACCTCCTGGGTAAGCTCGAACAATGAAACGCCCTTGAATTGGCAAGTGGTGAATTTTAATTCGCCGGTGAGCAATTGGCTGACGTCTCCGATACTGATCATTACGGGATCTAAAGATCCAAAATTCAGCAGCGAACAGATCGCGGAACTTCGGGCGTATATTAATGCCGGCGGCATGGTTTTTTGTTCCTGTGACGGTTCATCGCTGGAATTTCAAAGAGCGATGTTGAAATATGGCCGGGAAGTGATGGACAATAAATATGAATTTCATCGCCTGACGACGAAAAGCATGCTGTTAACCATGCAGCCGTGGTACCATATGTATTTTAATATGCTGGCGATTTCCAATGGCGTGCGCGATGTGTGGGTGATCAGCCCTGAAGACATGGGCGCGGTATGGGAACGCAGAGCATTTTCGCAAAAGCGATATTGGGAATTACCGATGAACCTATACATGTATGCCACGGGTAAAGGATATCTGGCGGATCGCCTGCATTCGCTGGTGCCCCCGGCGGCGGCGGGAAGTCCGGCCCGGACGATTAGAGTGGGCCGGCTGAAATACAATGGCAACTGGAACCCCGAGCCTGGCGCGTGGCCAAGATTCGCGTTATTGGCTCGCGCTAACGCTCAGACGCAAATAACTGTTTCAACTGTAACTGTAAGCAAACTTAACGCGCAGAAGATGCCATTACTGGATATGACGGGCACCGGAAAATTCTTATTCACCGCGTCACAAATTGCGGCACTGCGGAAATATCTGAATCAAGGGGGAATGTTGTTTGCGGATGCGGCGGGGGGGCATCAACAATTTACCGATTCGTTTTCCGCACTGGCCATGAAGCTGTATCCCAAAGCGGTTATGGGCAAATTACCGGCGAATTGCTCGATTTACAGCGGCACAATGCCGGGTGGAATGGATTCCAAGCGCGCGGAGTATCGACGGTTTTATACCGATGTAAACGGCTTGAAACATGTGCCGGAATTCCTGGGTATTAAACATGCTGGAAGGTGGGTGCTGGTGTTTTCGCCGGATGACGTTACATCGGGCCTGCTGGGAATAAAAACATGGGGCATATCGGGCTACACGCCGAAATCGGCGGTGGGCCTTGCGACCAATGTTGTGGAATATGCCGTGAAGCATGCACCATGAATCGCTTACTGGAATGGCCAACCGCTGCGGATCACGGCTCCGATAGCGTCAGAAAGGTGCCGCGTGGCGGATTGGGTATTGCGGCCCAAGCGGATGAGTTGTGGAATAAGCATTGGTTTTCTGGCCAAGCTTAAGGTTAAATCCCATGGCCGAACCGTACCGGAACCATCTACAAAATGCACGACTTTTGAGGAAATATTTTCAAACGCGGTATCACTGATTGCCCGGATCCCCAGCCAGGGCACCTTTCGCCGTTCGGCAAGTTGTCGGGTATAAATGTTTTCCATATCGACAGCGATGGCATTGGTCTCTTTATACAACTGTTTTTTTGCTCTGGCGGATCCAACCAATTCCTTGGCGGTGTGAATGGGGCCTACGCGAACGCGCCTCTGGCTGGACATCGCGTTCATGAATTCGGCAACGCGAACCGCATCGGTTGAATTGGTGTCGATAATCAGATCACCGATGGCCAGTTCCGGTGCCAGCGCGCCAGCTACGCCGGCCACAATAACGCCGGCCACCCGCTGATGGGCATATCGGGGGAGAACCTCCCGCAGGCGGGTACCGCGCATTCCGATGCACTCGACCTTGATGTTGTCGTACGACCGCGAGCGGGCGACGGACGGGCAATCATGCGTCCAGCGGTCCACAGCGGTTTGTACGGCTTCTGTTTCGGGTTTTAAGGCCGCGAACATCAGCAACACTTTCGAATCACAAATTGTTTGAGTCTGCATATTCATCGCAAGTTACTATCGGACAGAACTATCAGGCGAGGTGCAATAATTTTCCAAAAATTTAGTTATGCGACGTTGGAAAGCTCTAACCGCCCCAGTTCACAACACATCATCCGCGGGAGCGTATAATCGCGGGTGCGACTGCATGAGGGTACGCACGCACTGGCCGCACATAAAAAACCGGACTGGGGAAGGATAGTCGATGTTATCGGCATCATCACCCTGCACCCATTGGCGACAAAATACATCCTTGGCGCCGCAGAGTGCGCAATGTGTGGGGCCGCCGCCGGTTTTGTCCACCAGCATGTCGCTGAGGCGGCTGTATTTTTTTAACTCGCCAATGCCGTCAGCGGGCGAAATGTCAAAACTCACGTTTCGCTTTTTAAGCCATTGCGCCATCTGCTGGGCTTCGGATGGATCACAATAGCATGTCCATGCGCCGTTTCTCGGGCCTTCCCGAAAAAAGCCCATATCCTCCAGCCGCTCTTGCGCGATGGGATCAAGCCAATGTTTGACCTTGATGACCAGACGTTCAACCATAATAAATACCAATAACCCATGACGGGAAAAAAAGAAAGCGCCGGCGAAAAGTAATTAATGGCGGGCGCAGAGAATATTTCGGGGCGACCGTGTACCGGCTCTTACGGGAGGTTGGTTTCATAGGCAGAGTTATCAGCGGATAAAAATCCGGTGCCTGGGCCGACGGCGGTTGGTGTGGGTTGCGTGCTTGTGAAGCACTGTTTTTGCGATGCCGCGTGACCGTCACAATACACCACATTGGTATAACCCTGATGCCGAAAGGCCTGCGTGCCGGAGGCCCGTTCCGCGTCGCTGACTGAATCGGCATTACTGGGGACAGGATTCAGCAGAACCGGAGCGCGCATCCAGTAATCAATTCCACCGGTCCATCCGCCATCGCCGAATAACGCGCAGGTGGAGGGATTTTGCACATCGGTTCTCCGGGCGGGCGCGAGCATGGTTTCCCCAGGTCCTTCCAAGGCCCCATGGCCGATGTAGCTGGTGTTGTAGTTATAGCCGAGAACTATTTGGCCGGT
>JAJZVR010000106.1 GCA_021847065.1 Planctomycetota bacterium
GCGGTGAGAATCCAGCCCGTTCCACCTGATGAAATCAATGGTAATGCAATACCCTTGGTGGGCACGGTTACTGTCACCACCGCTATGTTCATAGCCGCCTGCAACCCGATCATGGCGGTACAGCCAAACGCAATGAGTTTGCCAAATAAATCCCGCGATCTCCGTGCCACCTGCCAGCCGGAAAAAAGCAGCGTCAGATACAATAAAATGACCATCATGCAGCCGAAAAAGCCAAGTTCTTCGGCGATCAGGCTGAAAATAAAATCGGTATTGTCTTCCGGTAAATAGCCCATTTTCTGTATACCATCGCCTAAGCCGCGACCCCAAAATCCGCCACTGGCAAAAGACAAGAGAGACTGAATCGGATTATAACCGGCTCCTTTGGGATCTATGTGTGGATGCATGAAAATCAACAGGCGTTCTCTGCGATAGGGGACGTGCCACACCGCAAAATAAAGCACGACCAGCGCGGGGGGCAGAAGCATGGCAATATGCCACCAGCGGCAGCCGGCCATTAACATCAGCAGAACGGAGATTCCCGCAACCAGAGCGGCGGTACCAAAATCCTCTTTTAATATCAGAGCACTCGTTGCACCTACAACCACCATCAGCGGCGCAAAACCTTTCCAGAAGCTGCGTATCTGCTCACCGCGATGTACCGCATAGACACTGATAAACAGCACCAGCGACCATTTGGCCAATTCCGATGGTTCAAAGCTCAGCGCATGGGACCCGATGCGCAACATCAGCCAACGTTTGGCACCGTTTATATCCGTTCCCAGCCGTGTCAGCACCAGGGCCAGACATATCACACTGGCCACCACGAGCACACTGGGAACGGATCGGGCCAAGCTGCGACCAATGAGCCGACGGTAGTCCAGACGCCATAAAAATACCAGCAAAACCATTGCCAGTAAGGCGTGAATGGCCTCAACATTCATTACCAGCCGCGCAAAGAAGTCATGGACCATGTGGCCAATTCGGGCATCCGCACTTTGTGTCATCAGCAGGCCTACGCCCAATAGAGCCATGGCCGCCGCCAGCATGAGTTGATCATAAGTCAAGGTCACCGGGCTTAGTTGCACCGAAAATCGCCGAGAGGGTTGCGCAGCCGAGATTTCCGGATGCGACTCAGCGGAATTAGCGCGGCCCTTCGCCCAAGCGACACGGGTCGGCCAATTGATGGGATTACGAAGGCCAGCCACTACAACCCTCCCTGCTGATTAAAACACCCGCCACTGCGTTGCAAACATTTTCAATTTCAGGCTTATTCCCGTGCGATGCGCAAGCGGCACGGGTTGAAATGACGGATTGGAGCAAACCAGTTACGACGATACTGCCACCGCACGGGCCAGCAACACTGTTGGCTTTCGCAGTTGAATCGGATAAATGATGTTCTCGTAACACTTTCACGCCGCAGCCAATTCCATGCCGCCTTTTCAGGAACATCCTTGTTTCCCGCCACCTGGAACGCCCAGCACGCGGGAGTCAGCCCGAACCGGTCTGTCAAAGACCGATAAGCGCCAACTAGTATAAACATATTTTCGTTGATTGCCGCATGTTAGGATCAGTTTTTCTTCTATTTTTCTCGTAATCGCCTCTTAGTCGCTGATTTTCGTAAAAGCATTTCTTAACTTTTTACTTGTATCGCGACAAGAACCGTCTCCTGGCATGAATAATTGGCTGCGCCACGGTGCGGTGCAGCCGGATGTACCAACTACGATTGTCGGCCTGTTGAAAATCCTCAGGCGTGCAAATATGGGCGGCCAACCGCGTTTTATGCTTGTAAAAATGGTACCAATCTTCTTTTTGTAAACGGTGCAGAATCCAACGTGACAAAAGATTGTCCTTTTCCCCATGGCGACAGAAAAAAGAAATCTGAAAATCGATCAGATATGGTTTACCGTCTGAACCATAGAGAATATTTTCCCGCTTGTTGGTGTCCACATACGCTATACTCCGGGCATGAATAGCCTTCAGAAGGGTCTCCAGGCGATTGAAAAATTCCACTCCGGGTGCGAACTCCGGTTTAAGATCATCGCCGGGAATGAATTCATGAATATATCCAGTTGTTCCGATTTCACCCATGAATGCCGGCACGCCCTCAAGACCATCAAGCGCCTTGAACACGGCAATTTCATGCCGGGCGACAATCGCGCCAAGCCATTGCATCGGAATACCAAATAAAGGAAACGTTCGTTGCAATTTGACCACCGCTTGCTTGGGGACGGCTCTGTTGCTGCCAGACTCATCTAGCACGTCCATGGAGGTTGCGATCTGTTGATACAGCCCCGTGGCAGCGAAAAAATCGTGCTTAAAGAGCTTCACAAATTCAAATGTGCGCCCCATCGCCCGCACACGCTGCGGCAAGTGACCATATCCCAATGCAAAAAATGATGCCGGCTCCCGCCGCACTGCTGCCGATTCTACCGATGTCATTGCATCATTGTGTTTCATCGGGCAGAAGTATATCGCAAAATCGTGTTTTGTTTAGGTGGTTGTATTTGGAATCAGCCATGCCGCCTAAGTCGTATCAACGGCTGACGCTTTAACGAGCGTTGAGAAATCAACGGCTAAGCGCTGTATCTAAGGCCTTGGTACCCCCGCCGCCGCATTAATTCTGCAGCATCTTATTCTCATGCCGATGATGCCAGTAGGCTTCAATCTGCTCGAGAGTCTTGCCTTTGGTTTCCGGTAACACCAGCAATACAAACAGGAAGCTGATCAACGAGCAACCGGAATAAATGAAGTAGGTAACAGTCAGACCGACACTGGCTTTGAGCATCGGAAAGCTTTGCGCCACGACATAAATAGCTATCCACAATGTCAGGATTCCCACCGATGCGGCGCGTCCGCGTATGCGTGCCGGGAATATCTCTGAAATGATAATCCACGGCATCGGTCCCATTGCCATGGCGAATGCCGCAATAAACGTCAAAATACTGGTAATGAGAATCAGCACCTGCCCATGGCTGAAGTGAGCAGCCATGGAATGCACTGCGTGGCCATGCACAATCTTTGTGACCGGTACGCGATTGGCAAACGCGAAAATCATTCCCACCGCCGCCAACGCTACAACCTGAATTGCCGTTCCAATGGCCAGAAGTATTTTTCGCCCGGCCTTATCCACAAAGCCCACGGCAATGAACGTAAAGGCGAGATTCACCATTCCCACCAGAGCCGTGGAGCCAAAAGCATTGGCGGTTTTCATTCCGGCGGCCTCAAATACGCGCGGCGCGTAATAAATAATGGAATTAATCCCGCTGAATTGTGAAAAAATCGCCAAGAACAAGGCTATAATTAAGGGCAATCGAAATCGGGGCGTAAATAATTCAGAAAATTTTCCCTCTTCCTGTGCGGCCATTTCTTTTACAGCCTTAATTTCCCGGTCTGCGCCGGCTGACCCCACAAAGCGGGTTAAAATATTTCGCCCGCGCTGTTCCTGATTATTAATCACCAGCCAGCGCGGACTTTCCGGAACCGCCAGAATCATCAGCAGAAATATCATTGCCGGCAACGTTTCCGACCCCAGCATCCAGCGCCAGCCCATGGTCTGATTCCAGTTCATACCCGCGACGTGATGCGCGGCATTAATATGGTTGCCAGCGTTGAGAATGAAATAATTAACCCAGTACACCACGGCGATACCGATGACAATACCGAGCTGGAACAATGATCCCAACCGCCCCCGGTGACGCTCGGGCGATATTTCCGCAATATAAACCGGAGCGATCATCGAAGAGGCACCAATAGCCACGCCACCAATGATGCGCGCCAGTACCAGTTCGAATAACGATTGTGGGATGGCCGAAAGTATCCCGGATACCGCAAAGAGCACCGCGCAGATTATCAGCAACTTCTTGCGGCCAAACCGATCCGCCAGAGTCCCGGCGAACATAGCACCGGGAACTGCCCCCAATTCCAAACACGCGATTGCGAAGCCCAGTTGCGTGTTGCTTAAATGAAAATAGGTTTGCAAGTAACCCTGAATACCGGAGGCCACGCCCGTGTCATACCCAAACAGCAACCCCGCCAGCGCCGCGGCCGCCACGGCATATACAATTGGCCCCATACCGGGAATTTGACCGCTTTCGGGAGCATCTTCAAAACTGGATATTCCACTCACAATTATTCTCCGCCAAGAGATTGCCTGATATAACAAATAACGCCAAGGTAACAGTTTATATTTCTACTTGGCGACCGCCATACCCACTACAGTATCCGCACCTCCGTAAAAAAGAAACCATTTATCCTTAAACCAAGCCAACCCCTCAATAAAGGTTGTGCCAGGTTTGTATTGCCCGGTTTTTTCCCACGGCTCCTGTGGCCAGAAGAAAGGTTGTGTGGGCCGATGCAGAAGTTCCGCCGGATTATCGCCGGAAAAAAGTGCTTGGCCCGCGGAATATTGGTAGGCCGGGATGTGCGGTCCAATTTTTATCAGGCCATCACTCATGCCATTATAAAACAGGACGATACCATTTTCGGTCAGTAAGGCCGGTGGCCCCGGCTCGGTCAGCCATGAATCAAAATACCCCGGCTTATTTTTCGGCAGCACCAATCGCGGCGTGCCACGGCCATCCAAAACCGGCGACCAGCTTAATAAATCTTCCGAGTGTGCCAACAGAATTTGCCTATCCGTGTGCCAGTACATCCAATAGCGGCCATGGATTTTGGCGGCAACTATTTGGTTTCCGGCTTTTCGCGTGACAATGGATCCGGATTTGGACCACACATTTGCGAAGCGGCCCTGTTTCGCTTCGCGAAACACCGGCCCGTGATGTGTCCAATGAGTTAAATTTCTGGAAGTAGCAACTCCCAGTCGCGCCACTTTGTGGTTCCACATGGTAAAGGTAAGCACAAATGAGCCATCTTCGGATTGGACGACTCGCGGATCTTCACAGCCCCCCGGCCATTCATATTTCTCCCATTTTCCCGGCGCGGGATACACCATCGGGTGCGGCAGTTCCGTGAAGTCAACGCCATTGGAACTTTCCGCGAGGCCCACGCGGCTGGTGTAACCGCCAATATCGTTGCCGTGCTTTCCTTCCGCTCGGAACAGCACATACAGCTTGTTTTTCCACGCTATCGCCGCCGGGTTAAACGTATGGGCAAATTCCCAGTGCGAAACACGATGCGTATTGGGATCGGCAAACACCGCACGGGGATTGGGTTTGATAATGGGGCGGCCATTGGCTGGGCGAACAAAAGGCCCGATCTGCCATGGTGCCGGCACCATCACCGCGAAAGCCGACTTGCTTTTTATCGTTGTTCCCGCAGCCGCAGCGCCAAACAATGTGACAAATTCTCTTCGATTCATAACGCTTTTTCCTCAAACAACCGATAGGACTGAAAACGGTCAAATCCTGATCAAAAGTTAGCGGTGTTGATCTGATTCCAAAATGTGCCGGGAACCGGTGCCGCCGTTGTGCCGGTGTACACCTGGCCCGCACCGCTTTGAAGCTGGTCGAACTGGACATTCACTGCGGTCGCCGCCGCGAATGAAGACACGCCCGCAATCGCGGCAATGGGCGCCGCCGATAACAAGCCCACAATCTGGGATTTTCGTGAAGTAAACATCTTCACTCTCCTTGAATATGAAAAACAACACTTAGGCACCTCAAACCGCACGGCTTGAAATTGATTCGCCGGCTGTCAGTCATTTGCGCAATCGGAGATCTTCCGGGCTATGCGGGACCAGACCGACAATAAGAAAAAGACTGATTAACGTCAATCAGCCGGATCACAAATCACGCCATGAATGCACCGCAACTCCAGATCGCATATAAGAGCCGTCCCCGCCATAAACCAGGGCGGCGGGCGCGGTTGGACTTCCCGCAAGTTTACGCCAAAAATTCAGTCCGCCCATAAAGTCCGACGCGATGGTTTCTCCGGATTTTATTTCAATGGGAAGCGGAAGATCACCGGTATCAACCAGAATATCCACTTCGTGGCCCGTGGAATCCCGCCAGAAGTACAAGTCCGCTTCGAGAGCTCGATTGAAAAAACTTTTGATGAGTTCAGCGATGACAAAGCTCTCAAAAATTGCGCCGCGCGAAGCGTGGCTGGCAAGGTCCGCAGGTGATTGAATCCGCAGTAGGTAGCAGAGCAATCCGGTATCATAAAAATACAGCTTCGCGCTTTTTATCAAGCGCTTGCTATAATTGCGGTGGTAGGGGCGCAGTTGATAAACAATGAAGCTTGCCTCAAGCAGTGCAAGCCACCGGCGGCCAGTGGTGTGGGAAATGCCACAGTCAGTTGCCAGTGAGGTCAAATTAAGCAGTTGCCCGGTCCGCCCCGCACATAACCGCAGGAAGCGATAAAACGCCTCGGTGTCTCCTATATTCAGCACTTCCCGCACGTCGCGTTCAATGTAGGTTCGGACGTAGTTCGCCAACCAGTCGCCGGCGCTGACACTCTGGTCATGCACACGCGGATACAGCCCGGTATGAAGGGTTTCCAAAAGTTCCCCCTTCGCCTGTTTCCGATTCCTGTGGACCGTTCCCAAGAAGGTGGGAACGACCGCGTCGTGCCGGGCCAACTCGCAAAGCGCCAGCGGCAGGAGGTGCAGGACCGCACATCTGCCGGCCAGCGTCTGGCTGATGTTGTTCAGCAGTAAAAAATTCTGTGAACCGGTGAGAATGAAATGGCCCGGTACGCGTGATTCATCAACGATTCCCTGAATGTAGGAAAATAGATCAGGGACACGCTGCACCTCATCGAGAATAACCGGCCCCGGAAATTGCCGAAGAAATCCGCGCGGATCCTCCATGGCAAAGCTCCGTTGATCCGGAACTTCCAGGGAAACATAGGCCGCTTTTTGAAACGCGGATTTAACCAGCGTTGTTTTGCCGGATTGCCGCGGCCCGGTCAGCGTAATAACCGGGTAGTGTCGCGCGGCTTGCGCCAGGGGGTTCGCCATGTGCCGGGGAATCGTCATGGCGGTATCATACAGATTGAACATTGAATATTCAATCTGCAAAGAAAGACAAGATAGGCCCGGTGCGGCTCTGCGGCAACCAGAACGGAGCGATCCACAGGCCGAGCTTCGATCCTGAATTGATCCATCAAGCTCAAGAAGTGGGGGTTGCGATTAACAACGATCGCTGCGGTGGCTGCCATAGCCAGATCGTTATACGGCGAGTCGTCGGGACAGTTTCGCCACAACCGAGGATAAATTGCATTACTGTCTCCAATTAGTTTCCTTTTGCTCTTATATATTGCCCAGCCGATGATCTGATAAATCCAGTTGATACATTAACTGGTTATAGTCGTAACGCGGAACAGGATGCGTATTACCGGAAAACGTAACAGAATACGTTCCTTGAAAATAGATGATTCTTCCACCCTGCTGGTCAAAAAAAGGATTCTGCGATGGATTGTAAAATGAATAGTCGGGATGTGTGGCGATCTTGATAGCGCGTTTCCACGGACCAGTTGGTGACGGGGCGGCGGCGAACCAGATTTCGCCCAGAAAAGACGTTCCCCCCTCCTGACCGCCAATCATGATCCATTTTTTTAAGTAGGCATTCCAGAAAAACGAACCGTTATGGATCGTCAATGGATGGTTGGTAAGCGCGTCGACCATTTGAAAACGTACTTCATCCGGGTGCATCAGGCCGCTCGACAGCAATACCGCCTCCTGCTCGGAGTTCAATGGGGCTGTATTGTATTTCCATCCCCATAACAATGTCCCATCGGATCGCCGATCTAACTCGGATTTTTCAGCCTTAAAATGCGTACCTGGTGCAAGACAAGTAAAAGCTTGATAGTGCGAACAATCCGCTATCGCTGGAAGCGTTCCAAGAGCACGGACAACCGGAAACTGCCGCGTAAAAAGACGATAATTTTTCCCGTGCTGTGTATAATCCGCCGGGTATCCAGTCGGGAACCGCCAATGCTCATCCAACGGATACACCACATGCTTCTGAAATGTCTCGGTGCGGTCGTTCCAAACCGCCAGGCCGTGCTCAAATAAATTCTTCATGCCATTTCGGCGTGAGTAACGAGCAATCATGCGCTGGTTACCCGCCCGATCAGGTACGACGGTTAATCCGTCGAGCCACACGACTCCGCCCGGCTCGTTTGAAAGTGGGCACATGGGGCGGCAAAAACCTGTTCTATCCGTAAAATAGTGCAAATTGATACCAACATCCGGATTCAATCCCCCTTGGCCAGGCAGCATGGAAGTGGCACCGGAAGACCTGAAGTTGCCTAATGGATATTCGGGCCGCGAGGTATCGCCCCATATCCAATGAATTTTTCCATTATAAATGGTCGCAAGGGCAGAATCCTGCCCCATGACCTTGCCATTCAAAACAGGATTCTCAATGGGAGCACGCAGTCCAAGACGAATTGAATCGGTATATATTCCCTCACCGGTAACACGGTAAATTCGCTGCGCGATATTCACACGGCGCATCTTTAATACCGCAAGACTTCCGGCTCTCACATCCAGGGCTGTACCACGATACCCGAAAGCGTCCTTTTCAGGCCAGATATACCCGGGGCCTGAAATGAAAAAATAGATGTGCCTGCCCATCAGTCCCGGATCGGCGATAGCGACGTATCCGGCGCTGTCCGTGTAATACCGCGCGTCATTTACCGTTCGCAATTCAATAAGTGGAATACCCCGGCCCGTCTGATCGTCCACGACGCGAATTCCGAAGACATTCCGAAAGCGATCCGTAGATTCGCTTGCAATCGCGTCTCCCGCGGCATGTGCCTGCGCCAGCGACAAACCACCAATGCTTGCAGCAAGTCCCCGTTGAATCAAATGCCGCCGATTTATTGAATCCATAAAAGCTTTCCCATATCACTTATACTTACCGTTAATGGTATTTACCATACAAGACAGCATAACACCAAGAGGAAAACCCTGACGTAACGGTTCACAGCTCTTTTTGCTCACAGGAGCCTTTCCGAGCGGCGGGTAGCGGAGCGATCCACCTATTTCGGCACGTTCAGACCGGCCGTTGCGAGATGAGGCCGCGTTAGCGCATCCCGTGCGGAGTATAATCAAACCGATAGTGCCCGGAGCCTACTGGTAACCTGCTTTTTATTCCATTATCTGGCACTGGGTTAAGCAAGTCAGAAAGATGTCGCCGGCCGTAATCCGTCTGGGCGGGAGCCAGTACCTGATCCCCGACCTTGGTACCATTCAAATATAACTCGTAATAACCCAGACCACAGATATATACTCCGCGTGGCTATTAATGGGACATCTAATCCAGCGTTTTTGCCGCAAAAATAAGCCTTTTGCCGCACCTTTTGCCCCCGAATATGTACCACCAGACACCGAGTTGAGTATAAGCGCGCCAACCGCAATGGTTTATCAATCGGAAATACTGATCTGAAGTAAGGCGCAGGGGGCGTGTTAAACGAATCGGATGTTTCAACCGCCGGCGAGCCAATCCAGGGGGCACGCCAGTCCGATGGTTCCAAGATTCCCATTTCCCATACCGCTGGCTCACTAAAGTCGCCAGGCATTCCATTTTGCCCCCATATTTGCACCTTCCAATAACACCGCATGCCGGATCGCAAAGCAAGTCCTTGATAAACGACATTTGTGCATTCTTCCGACCTGACTATCCCGGAGTTCCACAAGTCGCCATAGTCGCTTTCAAGTATCGCCGGACCGATCGCGACCACAATCCGATATGCGGATTGCGTAAACCCGCGCCGTTGAGAAGTTAATTACCAACCGCCATGTTGGAATCTCTACAATTGCCTGGTTGGCAATTCACTACTTACGCCACCACCGGCGTGCGCCAAATTGCGTTTGGCCGGCACGCTGACAACACTTTGGCCTCACCGAGAATATTGTACTCATTAATCAACAATTTGGCGTGGGGAAAATATTCCGCGGCTTCGGCATTGATGTCGCCACGCACGCGGGTTATGACCTGATGGCCGTTGGACTGGATATTATGACGCATCACCATGGGTGCGGTTTGCCAGCCAGTGAAGCTATTTTCCTCCGCTTGGCGAGATCCGCCATACCATCAGCTCTCCGGGGGCAATGTGCAAAGCAAAACGCAAATCATCGCCACGGGCCGCGCTCGAAATGAGCTTGCCGGTGGCGGCATTGACAACATGGTATTTTCCCCATGGCAATCCCAATGCTCTTAGCTCCATCGTAGCAACGCCGGAGTACGAATGCCCGGACCGCCAACCGCTGAGGGTAATCCACGCCGTGTGTGTCGATCGGTTTACCGTAGGTACCGCTTCAACGCAGTTACTGGCAGGGGCGAAGGTGATATAAGCCGGAGCGTAACGAGCCAACTGTGACGCATGATTCAGCACATGCCCACCCTGCTTGGCATACGCGGTAATGTCCGAATCATGTCGCCCGTTTAGCGGCAAGACCGCGCGGAATTGCTTTAGCCTAACGGCCCCCGCCTTAACCTCCCGGTCCGTAACCACCGTGAAAGCAATATGCAGCTTCCGCCATATCATGGCCAAGTGCCCCGACATGCCTTGCAATGCCGTGGGATTGGAAAAAACCGGCCGGTAAGAGATATAAACCGCCACCGGCTGTTGTGGATAGGTACCGTGGATTTCACCTAGGACCGGGAGCCATCGCGCGTATTGCGGATAGCCGATCTTATACTCCAGCCCGCCATCGTAGCGAAAAAAATCCATCCCGGCATTCCAAGGCATTTCGAATCCGTAATGGCCCAAAAACTTGGCGATCTCCGCATGCAGTCCGGCTCCGGGTGCCCACTCTTCAAAAAGAGGGATCTTATAAGCCCTCGCCAGGGAGCCAAACAACAGCATCATGCCCGTGCGATCAGCACAATCTTCGCATACGGTGACATGGTAACGCCGTGCGAGATTGAAAAACGTGTCGGGCAAATTGAAGGCGATGCCGGCGTTGAAAAAGCCGCCCCCCCAGTAATAATAAAGCGGTGCCGCAGTCTCACGGCGGACCAACTCCGTCAGGTGGCGGTACGTTTCAATCACGCTCCAGTTGCGAAAATTCTGATAGACTCGAAACAATGGCTGACTTGGCTTCGCCGCTGGAATGGCGTTCCATGAAGTGAAACGGGTGTGGTGATGCCGATTGAACGCGTTTAGAGAATCATAACGCGATGGCAGCCAAAGATGAAATCGGGCCACATCCGCAGGGGCATAACCGTTGATGTTCTTGGAAGTGTTCGCTGTCCATCCAAACCACATTGAATCCACCCAACCGTAGCTTAGAAATGCGCCGCCAAAAGCGGGGTTATGCTTGATATGCGCGATAGTTGCGGTAACGTAACGAAAGTAAGAGCGGCGGTTAAAGCGGCTCCACCAGGTCGGCGTTGACGATACCGCGCCCGAAGATCCAACCTCAAACTGGGTGATCCACGCCGGCGTGGCATTACCTCCCTGGTAGTACCAGAAGACCGGGATGATACGAACGTGAGCCTCGGCGGCATTCGCCAGCATCTGATCCAAAAAATTAAAGTTAAAATGACCGGGCCGGGGTTCCATCGCGGTCCAGTTCATCTCAAGTTCGGCGTAGTGAACGCCATGCGAAGCAAAGGCCGCAAAAGTTTGCTCCGGCCAGGCCGTGGCCGGTTTGCTGCCCAAGTAGGTTACGGTGGCGTAGACAACCGAAGGATGGGCGAGAAAAAATCGGCTGCTCCGATTCAGGCGCAGATAGATATAACCGGCACTACGGAATATCTCGGCGCCCTTGTCGGCAATCATACCGCAGGTGTATTTGCTGTCGCCAACATTTCCTCCAGCCCATACCTGCCCCATGTTATGATCGGTGTTGGTCGCAGCGGATCCGGCGCGGCCTGTATCAAGGATAATACTGGCGGTTAGGCCGTCGGCCTTGTTCTGATTACTGGAAGTCGCTGCCGACGACCGCGTGGCGAGGCTAACGGCATGTACGGCGAGACCGGGTGGGCAAGCCAGGCGTAAGTCGGCACCGCCGTTTTGCCGTCCCGCGAAATCCACGTTGGTAAGTTTCCATGTATAAGTCCGCCAATGGTTTCCGATGGCGAGAGATGCAAAGCCGGAAGCTCGCGTATAGGCCCCGTGCATTGGGGCGGTATGGAGATTGGCATCGTATTGGATATTAAGTCCGCTGCGAAATGGCCAGTCAATCGCCACCGCCCAGACTGGCGGCTTGCCGATGACCTGGATGCGGGCGGCCTGTGGTGAATGTTTCATGGAGGATTGTTGCGCCGCACAACTGGCCCCCACCACCATAAATCCCACGAGTATTAAAAGCCACGACACCCCCTGTATGCCGGTTAAAATCCGCTGCATCATTCCATATTTCCTGTTAAAACTGCATTTACGCCACGCCAATGTCATTTATTTGGCCCGATTCCCGTGAATTCTTACCTTTTATTTTATGCGGCTCTCCGCCCGTGAACGGTTACGCAATGTCTTGTTCACAGTGCGTCTATTTGCGAATATTTACCAATGCACCGGCCCTGTGGAAAGCGACGGGGGTTCATCGCCCGGTGCCGCAGCCCAGTTTTTATTCGGTGATGCTCCGGCGGTTACATTCCAAGTTCCACCTTGAAATACCATCCGTTCCGGCAGCCACGGTTTGTTCAGCGGTTTTCCGTCCAGCATTGCCG
>JAJZVR010000107.1 GCA_021847065.1 Planctomycetota bacterium
CATATTCACATTGTGCGCTATGCCGTTGACCCGGGCAGTTAGTTGCAGTGCGATGGCGGCGCCGCGGGCCGGGGCAGTTCCCAGGCAACGTATGGGGGCGGTATTTCGCAGATCAACTGCGGTGATGTTGACGGGATGATTCCCCGGCAGCAGGCCGGTAAGTTGAATATCCGTTGCATGCAAACGCAGTTGCGTAAGCGTAATAAGCGGCAATTGTGTATGCAAAATGGAAAACGTTCCAGCGGCCGGACTGGCAGATGGTTTCGGCCTGGTGACCGGCGGTTTCGGATTCAGATAATTTCCGATGTTAAGGCCACAGATCGACAATACAGCGCCCTTGCGGTTGATGCGAAGGGTCTGAAGATCAGCGGTGATGGATTTGATCGCCACGACATGCCGGGGCAGATTAAATCGTCGCAACACAATGGCCGCCCGTGACACCAATAGCAGCTTGTGCGGCCTGGAAGCGGTGGCGGGGCGAATAATATTCAAGTTACTGATGCCCAGTGTTCCCGCGGCCGAGCCATCCGCTAAATAAGACATATTGACATGTAATGATACACCCATGTTTTCGCCGCCGGGAACACATGCGATACCCCGCGGCAGATAGCTGTTGATAACCTGGCCATGAAGCCCTGTGGCCTGCAGATGGATATTGGCCGCAAGGGCGTGCAGCGGCATTACAAATGATCCATGTATATTGAGTGCATCGACCAGAGCTTTGGCGGAAACTACAGCTTGCAAGGTGCCGCCGGCTGGATGGCGATGTCCCAGAATCACATTGTAAATCAGCGCGTGGGCGTGGAAGCGTTCATTTACGGGCCGGAAAACGGCCAAATCCGTCCATTGCACAATGGCATGTGAAAGCGTGATGGATTTCGCGACTGCCCGTAACGGAGTTGCAGCAATAGGCGTGGGTGATGTGACGTTGCCAGGTGCAGGGGGTAAGAGTTCAAGGCCGCAAAGTGTCAAATTGCCATTGGCTAATCGGGTGATGTGTAAATACGGCTTGTTGATCAGCACACTCTGGACCGCACATTGACCCTGCCGGGCGGAGATATGAGATATGGCAAGTTGCTGGATGGCAGCCAATGATTGCGAGGCTTGCCGCAATTGCATTTTGCTTACCTGCGTGCCTCCCGATATTTTTCCATTCAGCAGCGACACATGGGCGACCAGAAGCCCGGTTAAGGTGCCCTGCCGCAGCAGGGGCAGAATACCCAGCGGCTTGAGATAAGGCGTAAGCGGCTGCAAATCAATACCCGTACTTGAAACCTCCAGGCGTGTTTGCAGGCTGTTTTTTCCCGGCTCAAGCGTTCCGTGCAGATCGAATCGGTCAATAACACCCGGAGCCTGCAACCAGGCCTTGAGCGTTCCTACGCTATGGGCTGCGGATTTGCCGGAAAGATCCAGAATAAAATGATTCAGCAGCAGGCCGGCGTGGCTGATGGCAATGCGGGTGGCGGGCGTGGCATGTTGATCATCAAAGCCAATGCGAATGCCGGACCAACTGCAGTGGTCAATCTGCAACCGCGGCGGAAGATAAACTGCCGCCACATGCTTGACGATAGTTGCCGGCGGAACCGCTTGGGCAATTTTGGCGGCAGGCTTAATGGCCGCGCCAGAATTCATTGGTGAAATCAGAGAATGTTTTCCCAATATCTGCAGGCCCAGAACTGAAAAGTGTCCCGAGGGCTCGCGGACAAAATCAAATGCCGGCCCGACCACATTCAACGACCCAATTTCCAATCGGCCAGTGGCTGCATTGACCCGCACTTTGCCGGCATCAATATGCTTAAAATCGCAGAGTGTGGTTTTGCCATCCCGATAATTCAGATGATCCAGATGTATATTGGCAGCCAGAGAGCCATTGGGAACACTGGTCAGAGAACCGGAAATATCCACATTGAAGCGGGCGGATTTTAATTCACTTTTCAAGCCGGCGGCGGATAGATACGCAGCCAGAGCCTTGCAGGTGATCTGTGATGCCGCAAGATGCAATGCCAGCGTGCGGGTGTGGGCAAATGGCAACATACTGCCGGAAATATCAATAGCCCCGGCGATGCCGGGTGCCGCACCGGAACCGGAAATTGTCAGCTTCTGCCCGGGAGATCCCGGCAGGCCGCCGGTACTCACCGCATCCAACGTGTTTAAGGTGAGTTGCAGTCGGGCGTGAGGCGTTACGGCGGCATCACGGAATACCGCGTTAAAACCGTGTATTTTAAGTCGATCAACCGAATAGGTATAACTGGCCGCAGTTTTAAGTTGCACTTTTGGCAAGCCCGGCACGTGTATGGGAGCACGTTTAACGACTGGCGGTGCGGCCGCCGCCGCAACAAGGCGCTTATTGCCAGTTGCGATACGCCGCAATAATTCCAGGCCCGCGAAATGCAATAAGCCATTTTTTCCACGGCCAGCGTTAAGCGTGATCCCATTAAGAGACAAGGTTTGCACATCGGCAAGATTGCCGGCCAGGCGTCCGTTGGCCAGCAGCGACTGGATAGCCAATGCGGGCCGGCCTCCGGAACTGAGAATAAAATGTTTCAGGGCGAATTGAGCCGCAATTTCCTGTTGTCCGGTGGGCTTACTGGTTATGACATGCAACGCCAGTGTGCTTTGGGCACTTAAGGAAAGACCTCCCGCCTGCGGATTGAAACCCAATGCGGTCAGATAACCGGTGGCCGGTTGCAGGTGCAAACCTCGCATGAGAATATGAGATGTGGCCAAAAGTGCGCTGGGTCCGGTGGTTAATGACCCATCAACATGCAGCACATCAACTAGCGCGGAAGACCAGAGATCAAGACGAAACGCGGTGGCGCCGTGCCTGCGCCCGAGGTGGGAAACACGGACATTCATGGTAATGCCCAGATGCACGGTTGGCTGTACGCTGTGGTCTATAACATGCAGTTGCAGGTGCTCAAGGCGAAAGGCCTCCACGCGCAGGGGAGCCGCGAGGCTGATCGCGGTTTTATTTCCACTGTTATCAGAAGGCGCAACGGTGGTGCCGGCGGAATGGGACAAAAGCGCGTTGAGCAACGGACAACTCCCGTTGGCCGAGCGCCGTACAAATACATCCGCCCCATCCGCCACGGCCGGCGAATATAGAGTTGGCCGACGAATAATTTATATACCGATATATTTACAGTACAATATTCAGCGGTCATCACATCCGGGCCGCCCTTGAGCGGACGCACCTTTAAGCCCCATATTTCAGCATCTCCACCAAGAACATTGAGCTTAATATCCCTGTAACCGGCGGTAAGATTGTAATAAGCCAGCACATGCTCAAGCACGGCGGGAAATATAAATATCAGCGCAACACGCAGCAGCAACAATACTGCGGCGGTGATAAAAATTATCCAAACACTGCGGCGGCGAATGACCGCGAAACGAGCGGACCGCCGCGACTTGCTGGAATCCGGTGTTGACGGTGCGGGAGTTTTTGGGGCATCGGTCATGGCTGTATCCTCCGCAGGTACGCGGCATTATTCTCGGCTTGATCCAGTGCGGTATTTCTGGATTGATTTCCGGCCAGCGGGTTGTAATTCGGTGGTGCAAGCCGCCGCGATTTCAACCAGTCATACGCCGTGAGGCGGTCGGCCGGGGAAGAATCTTCAAGATAGATGAGATTCTCCTTGATGATTCGCAGACGATAATCCGCCCGGGACGCCAAAGCCCGATCCATTTCATCCAGCGACGAAGCATGCCACGCCGCTTCTCCAAGGTGCAACGCCAGCGCAATGCGAAGTTGTTCCGGCAGCGGCTTGGTTTTCTGAATGGTATAAAGCAGCCCATAGGTGGTTTTATCCAATACCCATCCGAGTTCGGTGGGAGTCATAGCCTGAGCATGGAGGGTTTTTGCGGCCACCGCCCGCACCAGCGCGCCGAGCACCGGCGTTTTGGCGACTGCGGCGACATCCTGGGTTAAGTTCGCTCCGGTTTGTCCGGCAAGATAAACCAGCGAGGATCGCCTGACGCCATACTTGCCAAGGTTATCAAGAGCCACCGTCAAATCCGGACGATTCAGGCGTTGGCGGGGTTGGTGAACATGCAGGGGCGCCAAAATCTCGCGGCGGCCAGCCGTTGCGAGGCGCTGATTCATCGGCGTGTTTTTCCATGGTCGAATGGTGACCATGATGGCCACCGCCTGCGTTTCGCCGTTGAGAAATCGAAATGGCAGTACGGCGGCATAGGTTGTTGCGATGGGGACTTGCCGCGTTGGCAAAACCTGAAGCTGCCGCAGCAGCACCGGCGGGGAAGCCGCTGTGTTCAAGCGCTTGAACTCGAAGGCAATGCCGATTTTTTTCGGGCTGGCAGCGGCAGTAGAGGCAATAGACGCAATAGGCTTTGGTTGCCAAATCCACAACGCCAGAAGCTGGCGTAATGCTTTGCCGTTGCTGGATAATGCGTGCGAATCAGTCAAGCGCATGGCTACAGATAGTCCGGGCCATAGCGCAGCAGAAGCGCTGCCAGACGGCATTGCCCGCACATCTGGCCGGTGCAGAATTGTTGCAAACGCCGCTGTGTTTTTAACAATCCCAAATTGCGCACCTGAGCTGAGAGCCGGGAATGCCATGGTCGGGCGGCCGGCAGAGTTGTTAATCATCAGTGTGCTTTGACCCGCCAGCGCAGGCAACGCAACGTGCGGCAAATAATAGAGCGTCCAGAAGTGGGCCTGGATAATATAGTCCGGTGAACGGGTTAACGGGTTGGCACTTTTACGCGGGCCGCTTAGGGGTGTGCCGAATTGCAGGTTTGAATGAAAAGCGGTGATTGGGCCGGTATTTGGGCGCAATGGTACGCTTTGGCATCCGGCGAACAGTGTGCCAAGCACCACCAGCAATATCGCGCGGCAACATGAGACAAACATCAACCTTTCTTGCGGTAGCGCTTGCACGAGTGATACTTCCTTGCTCATCTTCACCAGGTCCCACAAACATCGAAGAACGCATCTAAGATTATTGTATCAAAAAAGTATCCGTTTCGAGCAAACTGTATTTGCCAACGCGCAGGTATTGCCGGGCACACTCCTGTAAAGACGTGCCTATTCTTGCCCATTCATAACATTCGTATTTATGATTTTCGCCGGTAATGTGCAGTATTGGTCAGTAGGGCCGCAGTTGTAGAGCAGTTGATCAGGAGAGTCCCGGCGCACCGGGATTGGCGCTTGGTATTTAGCATTTAGTATTTAGTATTCAGAACGCTTTCAGTTTTCGACGGTTGTGGGATCCGCAGATTGAGGCATGGAAGCCGAAATCCTCGATGCGGCAGGAGCCGGCTAATCGGGGTTCAACTATCTCCTGATCAACTGCTCTGCGGCCGTCGCCACGCGCTGCCGAGGTTTTTAACATTGACGGACTCGCCAAGGGCGAACTGCATGTTATAGGCATCTACTGCACAGTGCAGGCAACACCCAAGCAGACGCCGGGGGGCAGCGGATGCTGGTGGGGGCAATAGGGGTGTGCCGGCAATAAATTTCCCGTTTTTTTTATTGGTTTCAGGCGAAAACATGCTACAATATAAAGGCGGACGGTAGACGCTTAACGAGGTATTGGCCATGCGGAATTCTCGCGGATTTACCCTTATTGAAATGTTGGTGGTGGTGTTGATCATCATTATCCTCATTGGCATTGGCTTGGCGGTGGGCGAACAGGTGCAGGCAAGTTCTGAATTAGCGCTGACCAAATCGGAACTCAAGGGGTTGCAGGGGGCGCTGGAATGGTATCAGCATAAAACCGCCGGGCAAACGCCAACGGATATGCTCGCGTTCCTGGAAGGGTATCAGCGGTTGCATGCGTATCAGACGACCGCGAAGGATGCGAATGGCAACCCGATTTGGGCACAGCATAAAAACTTTTTAACCAACTTACCCGCGACAGCCGTGGTGACAGGAACATTTCCGGCACCGGGCGCTGCGGCGGGCGGCCAGACAATGACCGGCGTGATTGAAATATTGGATGGATTGGGCCATCCGATACAGTATGTGCCAGCGGTGCTCCCCGCCAATGCGCCCCAAAACGACATGTACCCGTACCCTCTGGCAGCGAACACGGGCACTTACTCCACCGCACCATACTCCGCAACCCCTATTGGCCAGCTTGTTTTCCTGCCCTCGCAGTTTGTCGCGCCGGCACCGGCTGGCAGCACTATGGTGCCGCTGCCCAGTCAAGTTCACGCCCCGTGCTTCTTCAGCTTTGGCACGGGTTATAACACTAATAATCCGTCGGCAATGGTGTACAGCAGCTATACCTACAGCTACAACCCGTAGGGCGATGCGCTTCAACGAACAACGGGCAACGGGTGACGGGCAGCGAGCAAAGTGCGCGGCCATTGGCGTTGCATGATAGCCTGATGCGGAAGCATCATGGTTGGATGCGCGGTGCCGTCGCGGAAAATGGCCGCATTCCCATCTGCCACGCATTGCACCGATCGCGACGGGCGAGAGCCCATCGCGCCATGTAGTCACGTTCCGCGGATAACTCAATGCTTCCGCATTGAGTTAACGCCCGCTTCACGGTTCCATGCGCGGTGCCGTCGCGGAAAAGGGCCGCATTCCAATCTGGCACGTATTGCACCGATCGCGACGGGCGAGAGCCCATCGCGCCATGCAGTCACGTTCCGCGGATAACTCAACGCTTCCGCATTGAGCTAACGCCCGCTTCACGATTCCATGCGGCACGCCGTGGTCGAAGTATTCCGCACTGCAAACCCGGCAATGGGGATGTCCAATTCTCCCACTCCGACCACTGCGGAGCTGCGATAATTTGTTTTTATGGTATGTATAGAAATCATTTATTTGTATAATGTGTTTTGGGGGGATAGACTTTGTTCATGCGTTTCGTGAAGACTTTTTGAAAAGGAGATTGACATGACCGCAACACAACAGGATTTCACCACCACTTCCATTCATCGCCGAAAGCTGCTGGGCTGGCTGGCGGGCGGATCCATCGCCGGTGCCGCGATGATGGCGCTGCCCCGCGCGGCCCAGGCCGCCGACGCGATGGATACATCATCGTTGGAGCCGCACGGCGCCAAAACTCTGGAAGAATTAACCACCAAGCTGGCCGCGGCACCGCGCCGGCGAGATTTCAAAACCGTGCCCATGATTCTCACCCATAAGCATCAATGGGATAGTGAAGCGTTGGACGCGGTGCTGCATTATAGCGCCAAGCCAAAACAGGTTTGGGATAACACGGATATCACAAGTCCATGGCTTAATCTCATGCGGAACAGCCTCAATGCACAAATCTGGTCTTATAAGCATCCCGATTTTCTGGCTGTTTCCGCCACCCACGGTACATGCCACCTGGCGCTGTGGGATTCCTACATCTGGGGAAAATATGATCTTTCTGCCATGATCGGCGGTAAGTTCAAACAGAATGTATTTCTGGATATTCCCGCGGCGATGCAGGGAAAAACCGCGGCGGATTATAATGATCCGGCGGGTTTGTTTTCTCCGGAATCTAATTGCATTCCGCTGCTGATGCAGCGCGGCGTGGTGTTTCTGGCGTGTCATAACGCGATCTGGGAATTTTCCGCCGCCTTGCTGGCCAAGGGGCATAATCCCGATCATTTGAGCCATGAACAAGTGGCGGCGGAATTGACCAATCATCTGATTCCCGGCGCGGTTTTAACACCGGGCATTGTCGCTACGATTCCGGAATTGGAAATCGCGGGTTATCGTTACACTAAATAAGGAAATTGCCATGTTGATACAACGCTTCGCCGCATGGACATCGTTGGCTGCCGTCGCACTGACTGGTGGGTTGCTTTGGGCCAATAGCCCCAAAGCGCCCTCCGACTGGCGGGGGCGGGTGTATCCGCCCAGTTATAAGGAAGCGATTTTCCCGCCGTGGAGTCATGGTAAAAATGATTCCGCCGTCAACAAGGGTTTCAAGTTTACGGTGCCGGAAGTCGATGATATGGCGGATTTTCATGGCGATCCATTTCACGCCAAGCTGGTGTTGTACATTGGCGGCAACTATTTTTTTGCCGTGGCTCCGCTGGTAACCGCGTTTGAAAAGCTGCATCCAAAGCTGAAAGGCAAAATCTTTGCCGAGACTTTGCCGCCGGGCATTCTGTTGCGGCAATTGAAGGCCCATGGCCGGATCACGGTGGGGAACATGACATTCAGCGCCCCGGCGGATGTTTACGCGGCGGGATTGCTGAAGGTCAAAGCGTTGATTGCCAAGGGGATTCTTAGTGGCCCGGCGATCAGCTATGCCACCAACAATCTCACAATCATGATTCCGAAGGGCAATCCGGGGCATATTCATTCGCTGCGTGATTTGGGCCGGCCCGGCGTGCGCTTGTCCATGCCCAACCCGGCATGGGAGGGCGTGGCCCGACAGATCAAACTTTCTCTGGTGAAAGCGGGCGGAAAGGCGCTGGAGAAGATGGTTTATCGAACCAAGGTCCATAATGGCCAAACCATTCTCACGCACATCCACCATCGGCAAACACCGCTGTATTTAATGCAGGGATTGGCGGATGCGGGCGTAACCTGGAAATCCGAGGCGATATTTCAGGAGCAGGCCGGCCATCCGATTGCGAATGTGCCAATTCCGGCCAAAGACAACACCACGGCGATTTACGCCGGTGCGGTAATGAAAAATTCCCGGCATCGTCGGGCGGCCATGCAGTGGCTGGGATTTCTAAAAACCTCCACCGCCCAGGCGATTTTCGCGCGGTACGGATTTAAGCCGGTGGCGGCGAATCTGAAACGGCGGCAGGATCGGCAAGAGCAGGTGGGGGATTCTGGCGGCACAGTGATTTTTGCCGATGCGGTGGCCCCCGCACCCATGGCTGATCCTGGCGCGGCAAAATCGTTCACTCCGCCGCCGGAATCAGCCATGCCGGGCGGTAAGCTCGGGAAGATGATTAAGCTTGGCGAGAATGTGTTTAACGATACCCAGAAGTATGCGACTAAATATGTGGGCAATGGTTTGAATTGCGAGAATTGCCATTTGCAGGCCGGGCGGCAGGCCTATTCGGCACCGCTGTGGGGTGCGTATGTGATTTATCCGCGGTATCAGGCCAAGGCGGGTAAGGTGGTGACGCTGGCCAAGCGGTTTCAAGAATGTTTCCAATTCAGCATGAATGGCAAAGCACCACGGGCGAATGGCAAGATCATCACCGCGTTGATCAGCTACAGCGCGTGGCTGGCCAAGGGCGCTGCGGTGGGAACGAATCTGCCGGGGCGGGGATACAAAATTCTCAAGCTGCCGCCGATGAAACCCAATGCCGCCCGCGGCAAAGCGGTATTCGCAGTCAATTGTCTGGTCTGTCATGGCGTACATGGTCAGGGAGTTAAAGTCAACGGCGCATACCGATTTCCGCCGCTATGGGGACCGCATTCATTTAATTCCGGTGCCGGAATGGCGAAAATAAAATTAGCCGCCGCATTCATCAAAGCCAATATGCCTCTGGACAAACCTGGCAGCCTTAGCGAGCAGCAGGCGTGGGATGTGGCGGCGTATGTGGACAGCCATAAACGACCGCCGGTGCCGCAGAAAGCGGCGGGGAAATGACGGCCCTCTATAGCCTGATTCCCAGGTTTCTGAATACGATCCCAGCTTGTCGTAATCCATTCACCGAAGGCTGCAGGCGACATTACACAAAGCACGGATTTAATTTATTATAGGGCCTTGTAAATCATATCGCGTATTTTTCGTCATATTTTCACAAAATATGACATAAAATCGCATTATTTAGATAGATATTGCAAATAATTTGCAATATCACATTTAACTGCTAAAATAGTCCGGTGACGATTAGCCAGTCGGGATTCTTCTCGACTGGCTAATTCAGGACACCCGAATGCCACGGATTGGGCTCGATGAATTGCGGAATTTTGGCGGGCCAGTTATATGATTTACGAATTTACAGTTGAAAATTTCCGTTCATTCGGTGCGGCGCAGACACTGAGCCTGACCAAAGGAAAGGAACGAAACAAGCCGGAGAACCTTATTGACGGGCCACCGGGATTTCCAAAGGCTGTCCGCACAGCAGCGGTCCTTGGACACAACGCATCAGGTAAAACTAATCTGTTCCTTGCGGCCCAAGCCATGTGGCAGACCATTGCGATTTCAGCCACGCGGTTGAATGCCGGCAATTTAATTCCTGACATTGTCCCCCACCGTCTGGATCCCGAATGGGCCGGTAAGCCCACACGATTCGAAGTTGCATTTTCGATGGGACATCGGGTGTTTCGCTATGGTTTCTCAGCAACGGCAAAGGCGATTGTTACGGAAAATCTCGCCGAGGAATTTACGGCCGCCAAGCCTCACATATTGTTTGAGCGCCACTCAACAGCCGCAGACGGAGCCGCCAGCGTTAAATTCAGCGACGATTTCGACAACGCGGCGAAAGATAACGTTCCCAAGCTCACACGCGATAACGCTCTGATACTTTCTTCCGGAGCAAACCTCAACGTTCCGGTGCTGCGCGATATTTACACCCATATAATGCGAGGGGTTAAACTCATTTGGTTTTCTCCTTTTGCCAACACCCAAGATTTATTGGCACAGAATATCCAGGAGGATGACCTCTTCCGCCACCAATTATTGAATGCCCTGCGTGATGCTGATATCAGCATCACGAATTTGCGTGTGCAAGCCCCGCCGGAACCAGGTGACGACGAGATAGAACGGCTACGACTTCATCTAGCCCCCCAACACGGTGATCGTGCCCGTGAAATGGCGGTGATGTTTGCCAGGCAGGGAAAGCAAAGGGCAATTCTATCAGAGCATGTCCGCACCGACGGCAGCATGGTTGAATTTGCTTGGGCAGAAGAGTCGCAGGGTACACAATTATTCGCGATGTTGTTCTTTCTGGTTACCCAAGCGCTACGCGACGGCTCAACACTGGTTGCCGATGAATTCGGTTCCAGCATACACCCCCTGTTGGCAAAAAGGTTGCTGGAGCTATTTCAAAACCCCCAGAACAACCCCCGTGGCGCTCAGTTAATTTTCACCACGCATTACAGCCAGCTCATGACACCGGAATTATTCCGCAAAGACCAGCTCTGGATCGCCGATAAAACGCCGCAAGGGCAGACCGAGCTCTTTAGCCTTGCCGACTTTCGGGGCGAGAAATATACCCGCAGTTCTGAAATGTTTGAGAAAAATTATCTCGAGGGCCGTTACCGCGGCATCGGAAATTTCGGCCCGACACTTTCCGGCGTACCGCTCGGTGCCACCTCTGCAGAGGAAGCCGAAAGCGGTGACAAAAAATGAGCCTCCGACGCCCACAGCACTCAAAACCCAACCCCAAGCCCGTGCTGATCATATGCGAAGGCTACTTGGAAACCAGCTATTTTTCCGCGTTGCAGCGACATCCCAACGTCCGAAACCGTTATGCATTGGAAACTCATTGCGCTGGCGGCGGCGGACACCAAAATGTTATTAAGGAAGCTGAAAAACGTGCGAGGAGTTGCGCCAAGGGCACGGCCATTTGGTGCATCTTCGATGTTGAATTAAACCCCGGCTGCCCCCAGCTTCAGCAAAGCCTGGCCAGGTGCGCCACGAAGGGTTTTAAGGCTGGTTTATCCAATCCCTGTTTCAATATCTGGGCCATAGCGCACCGAGAGAATATTGGGACAGGCACACTGACCCCGGACGATTCACTGCGTAAACTGAGTTCTCTGATTGGTGGCAGGCTGGAGGTTCACAATACCGACTGGGTATTAGAGCAAATTGTCGGCGGCAAGGATTTTCCCAACATCACATCCGCTTTTGCAAATATCGCACACTTTACCGCCAGCCAGACCGACCAAATCCTAAGCAAGAATCCGTCTGCAAGCGTAGGCGAGCTGGTTCAATTCCTCACCGAAATTTGATAGCCCGAGCATAGCGCGGCACCGGACCAAGGACATAAGGCGCACGCGCGCTTCACAGGCCCGCGATCACCGCGTCGGTTACTTCGCTGCATGTCGCTTTGCCGCCTAAATCACCGGTGAGTTTTTCTCCGGCGTTGAGCACCGCGAATGTGGCTTTTTCAATGGCTGCGGCCTCTTGGCTTAAACCGAAGGTGTAATTAAGCATCATGGCGACGGTGAGAATCGTTGCTACGGGATTGGCTTTATTGTGTCCGGCAATGTCGGGGGCGCTGCCGTGGATGGGTTCGTAAAATGGCACAGATGATTTTCCGTGGCTGTCAGGTTCGCCCAAAGATGCCGAGGGAACCAGACCGATGGAACCAGCGAGCATGGAGGCTTCATCGCTTAAAATATCGCCAAAGGTATTTTCTGTGACAATGACATCAAAATCCGAAGGCCGGCGCAAAAGCTGCATGGAGGCATTATCCACATACATGTGCTCCAGGTGCACATCGGGATATTGCTTGCCCATGGCAGTAGCCAACTCGCGCCATAATTGGCTGGTGGCCAAGATATTGGCTTTGTCCACGCTGGTTAAGCGCTTGCGACGTTTGCGGGCGGTTTCAAAACCGACTTTGAGAATGCGGGTTATTTCATGTTCGCTGTAGGCCAGCGTATCAACCGCTTTGCGTTCCGGAGCCGAACCGCTGATGCCCTGCGGCTGGCCATAATACA
>JAJZVR010000108.1 GCA_021847065.1 Planctomycetota bacterium
CGCGTGGAATACCGATTATAGAAACATCTATAAAACCGGCGTGGCCAAGAAACTCTGGTTTTATTGGGATGGCAAACCGCTGATGCTCATTCACGGCAATATGCATACGCTGCCTGCCGTCATCAAGCATTTTTTTACACTGCGTTATTGCTGGGCCTGGACGGGCGGTAAAAATAAATGGGGCTGGGATAATACTCCGACACAGGCCGGTGCTGCTCGTACGGACGCCTGGCTTTACTCCTGGCATATCAATCGGCAAATCCCTGAAGAAATGCCGGTTTCCATCGCCGGTTGGGCCAACAGCACCACCGGGCGAAGCTCCGTTAATGCCCTTGAACCCGCCCCGGACGCTGAGCATCCGAGCCGCGGAGTCTGTTTTTCTCAACAGTGGCAGCATGTGCTGAAAGTCAACCCGCAGTTTGTGTTTATCACCGGATGGAATGAATGGACTGCCGGTTGCTGGCCGGAACCTGACCGGCAATATTTCGCCGGTCATTGGGTCAATAAGGGCTACCCCATTTTTGTTGACGAATACAGCCCGGAATTCAGCCGTGATGCGGAACCCATGCGGAATGCGAAGGGCGGCCTCTATGGCGGGTTCGGTGATGATTATTATTATCAGATGATCTCTTATATCCGTCGTTATAAGGGGGTCCATCCGCTGCCGTTTGTCCATCCCGCCAAGATTGCTATCGATGGCTCATTTGCGCAATGGAAAAACATCGGGCCACTGTTTGCCAACAATATCGGGCTGGCGGTGCATCGCAATTCACCGGGCTGGGGAAGCATACGCTACGTAAATAACTCGGGCCGCAATGATATTGTCGCCAGTAAATTTACTTATGATCTCAAGAATATTTATTTCTGGGTCAAAACCCGAAAACCACTGACGTCCTGGCGGGAAAAATCATGGATGTTGCTGTTTTTGCATATTCCCCACGAAGCACATGACCCGCATTGGATGGGTTACAATTATGTCATTGATCGGCGCTTGGTTACGGCACATACATCGGTTATAGAACAAAATGTCGACGGAAAATACCATTGGCATCCGGTTGGTCAGGCGACAATCCGCATCAAGGGTAATGAAATGCAAATGGCGATCCCCCGCACCGCTCTGGGCATTGCCGGCTTTATGCCCAATGAAATTCACTTCAAATGGGCGGATAACATCCGGCAGAATGGAAGCTGGACTGATTTTTACCTCAACGGCGACTGCGGCCCACCCTTCCGGTTTTATTACCGGGCCAAGATACGGGAATAATCAGTCCTCCGGGAACGCTGATCGCGGATGGCCCTGAAACTGAACCGATTCCGCAGAAATAGACGATCAAGATTCTCTGCCTTGTCATCAGATATGCCTGCCGAAGTAATGTGCAAAGCAATCGTTCACGCAGCGCGGCAAAAACGCGCATTATTTGCAATCTTCCCCAGCCGGGAATTGCCGAATGCCATTGCACACAGACGCAATCAGGGCATCCAGGTCGGGCCGCGCACAGCGGAGATCCGATAGCGATTCAAGGAAACGGTTGATCACCGGTTCCAATAGTGCAGCGGTCTGATCGCTTGATGTGGATACCACCACATCCCGCAAGTTTCCAAAATCCCGGTTTAAACGGTCGATTACTGGCCTGTTCTCAGGCGGCTGTTTTAGCTCAGCAATCAGCTCCGCCAGAGGTGCTGCGATTTTGAAAAGTGTGATAACCGTCGAAGACTCCGCAGGATCAACCGGCGCAAACAAGCCGGATGTGTCTGCAGTATCTTCATCAAACAAGATTTTATCTGGCCCGGGATTTAATCGTTCAACTCCGCCTTGTTCGCCTGCCTTGGTGGGTATGGACCGAGATGTATATTCTTCCCAACGACGCTGTTCTTCTGCCCATTCCTCATATGTGCGATGAAATGAAAATGCAAAATCTTCATCCATATTGGCTCCGTCGAGGCACCAGAACACCGGTCCGGGCATTTCTGACTGCATCTGGCACAATGGACAATCGCAGTCAATCATCGCTTCCTGGCCGCTGACGCCCTCCGGCAATCGCGCTCGCTCATTGTGGCTGATGCGGCGGGGCGTGTGGCCGCCAAATTCGCCGTCGGGTGTACCTCGGCGCTTTGCAGCCAGCGATTGCCATCCATCCGTGTGGTGGATAAACTTCCAATCATCCGAGACGTGAAAGCTGACGGACAATTCTGTAGCGCAGTGGCCGTCATGATAGGAAACCCACCCTTCTGGTCCCATGGAGGAATATGTCGATTCATATGCCACCAGGCGCGCCGGAAGATCGATTATCACGACTCCCGAGTCGTGGGGCTGATCGTCAATTCCCGGATTAAATAACCTGAAAGCTTCTGCTTCATCCGGAGCCTCAAAGCGTTCCAATGCCGCCTCAAGTTCCGCAATGGTTTCAGGTTCATCGCACATGCGGCAAGCTTCGCAATGTACCTTACTGAATGTACAAAAAACGTTAACATGGACTGCAGTATTTGCGTCAAAAGCGGGCGCGGTTGCGACTTGACGCGGACAACTGTCACGGTGCGCCAGCGCTTTGGATTACTTCATAACCGCTTGAAATGGCGGTATGTTAAGAATCTCCTGACATCGGGCAACCGTGGCCGCGTTTTCGGCCATGGCGGCAAGTGCCCGTTGCCCTTAAAATGCCCTCGCTTGATTGCTGACAGGCCTGATCAGGAAAGTCATGGCGCATGACTGATCGGGCCGATGACAATACTGTTGAAGGAAAGCCGAGCATGAAATTGGAAATTCCCGCCAGTTGCCGTACCGAACCAATGAAGGTGCTTTTAACCGGTGCCGCCGGTTTTTTAGGATCGCACCTTGCCGAGGCGTTGGTTGAACTCGGGCATGATGTTACAGGTGTTGACTCACTGATTACCGGAGCGCGGGAAAATCTGCACGGCCTGGAAAACAATTCCCGTTTCAGACTTATTGAACATGACCTTGCCACTGGCTTGCCCTCGTCGGTTGCCTCCGGCCATTACAATCGGATTTGGCATCTGGCCAGCCCGGCCAGTCCGGTGGGGTATGTCAAGCATCAGGTTATTACCCTGAAAGTTAATGCGATGGCTACCATAACGCTGCTGGAACTGGCCCAACGCTGTAAAGCCCGCATGTTTATTGCTTCAACCAGTGAATGTTATGGCGATCCGCTGGAGCATCCGCAGCGCGAAACCTATTGGGGACATGTTAATCCCGTGGGCATGCGCAGCATGTATGATGAGGCCAAACGCTTCATGGAAGCTGCCACCATGGCCTATCATCGTGAACGTGGCGTCGATACGCGCATCGTCCGAATTTTCAACACTTACGGCCCACGGCTGGCTATTGATGACGGGCGCGTGGTTGTGGCATTTATTAAACAATCCATGAAAGGTGAACTGCTGACCGTACAGGGCGATGGTTCGCAGACACGATCCCTTTGTTATGTGGATGATGAAATCCGTGGCTTTATCATGCTTATGGAATCGCAGCCCTATCATTTGCCGGTAAACATTGGGAATCCTGATGAAGTCACGGTCTTGCAACTGGCACAGGAAATACGCGAACTAGTGGGATCAAAAAGTGAGATTATTCACACCCCGCTGCCGCCGGATGATCCGCGCCAGCGCTGCCCGGATATCACGTTGGCAAAAAAGCTCCTGCAATGGTCACCTGCGGTTGATCGTCGTGAGGGACTTAAACGCACCATTGAGTATTATCGCCGAAAACTCAAGATCTGATGTCGGCAGCAAGTTCACCAGCGTAACGCGCCGGGCAAGATTAACTCGCCAGCCTGCGGGCCGCCCGCCGGGGCCAACCTGCGGCTATGCGGCGAGCGGACGCTGTGCGAATCCACGATCATATGATTGCTATCCATGTGCAATACGAAGGGATCTTGTCAGTATTGGCCCGTAACTTGCACACCAGCGATGGGGTTGTTATCCGCGGCCACGCCCATCGCAATTGGTTTGGCGCTCTGGCTTGCTCGGACATCTTCATCGCGTTGGCGTGGGGTCATGGCATTGATAATGCGGCGGATACCTTCCGGCGGACGAAGTGAATTCAACGTGGCGCTGCCGCTGGCGCCGGTCTGGATCCACCAGCGGATCAATTGAATCTCGTTGGCTGTAAGCTGGTGGTGGTGGCGCGGTGGCATGTGGTGCCGCTGCCAGAGCGGAATGGCCACGCGCTGATAAAGTCTGCTGCGATCAGCATTGTAAGGAATCACCACGGGCTGTCCGTTGCTGCCGTGCCGCAGCCAATAATAAGAATCGAGCCTCAGGTGCCCCTTTTGTCGATCGCGTCCGTGACATCGCGTACAATTATCGGTGAAAATTGTCTGAATATACCTGCCATAAAAGCTGCCACCCGACCGTAAATCAGCAATTGGAGTTATGCGCGGGCCCGATGCCTGATGGATGGCCATGGCTCTGTTTGACGCGACGGTTATGGTGGTATTATTGGCGGGCTGCGGGGAAAGCTTGCGTGGTGCATAACCTACTAATAACGGTTTAAGCAGTGGCGGGGCGTACTTGCTTAAGTAGCGACTGCCAAAGGTAAGTGTTCCGCCAAAATGCGCGGCAAGGGTCATAACCACCAGCGCGGAAACCAACGTGGAATAATAGGCGACACCGACTTTTTTCTTATAAATCCACAACCCCAGCAGTGCGATGCTCAAAATGCCAACGCACGTACCCAGCCAGCGGTGCCAGAATAAAATGCGATGTCCATAACCACCACCGCTGGCCAGCAGCCAGCCGCAGGTAATGGTGAACACCGCCGCAACCGACAGCATGACCAGAATAAATCCGCGCGCTGCGGTGATGTGTTCAAATTTCTTGAATCGTCCGGCCAGTTCCAATGCTCCCAACAGCACCAGAAAACCGATCGGCAAGTGCACCAGCAGCGGGTGAAAATGTCCGAAGAACTTGATCCAGTTCGTGGCAGCAGCAATGGGAATAATACCTGTCATTATCGTGTGTCCTTTCGATATTTATATGGCATTTTCGCGCTTCGCGGCGCACAATCGTGATGCGAACCCGCCGAGCCATGCAGGCAGCGGTACAACGGGCATCCATGCCAGACGTACGAGAATATACGGCCCAAAGATGAAAAGAACATTAACGCCATCGTTGATCCGGTTATGCTTACGACGGCGATGTCGCCGGCGTTGCAGTCAACGCTGCCGGTGTGTCGGCATCCAGGTTCAGCGGAAGAATTACTTTTACCTGTGTTCCAGCGGGCAGCGGTCGAATAAAAATCTGACCTTCATGCAATTCCACAAATCGCCGGACAATGGCCAGCCCCAGCCCCAATCCGCGGCTGCCTTCTTCGCCGGCGTCGCCGCTGTGATGCTGCATGGTGTCAGCACCCGTCTGGAATGGCTGGAATGGTCCAGCCATGACTTCATCGGGCATACCGGATCCGGAATCCTCAACAATAAGTTCGATCTGGCCGCCCACGAGCACATTGACCATCACCCGCACCACCGCGCCATCCGGTGAAAATCGGATGGCGTTGCTTAGCAGATTGGAAAGGATGTCCCCGATTTTATCCGAATCTCCCCACATGGTCGGAATAACATCCGGCAGAACCAGTTCAAGTCTTTGCTTACGCGCGGTGATAAACCCGCTCTGCTGGTCACAGATATCAAGAATCACTTTACGCAGATCAAACGAGTCACGGCGAGGCTTGGTGGTAAAGACATCTTCCTGCACGAGTTTAAGCAGATCCGTGACAATTTTGGAAAGTCGCCGGGAATTTTTCAAAATAGAATCAACCGATTTATATATCTCGCCGAAGGACGCATTGGCGGTATCGCCCGGCGCGGGGCGAACAATGCCGACGCTGCCCAATTGCCGGAGAATTAATTGCGTGGTGGTCATAATATGGGATATGGGGCTTCGGAGTTCATGGGCGGCCAGATCCATGAATCGCTGTTTGGCTTTGGCGGCCTGCTCAAATTGCCGCACATTGGCGGCCAGACGGCGAGTCATTTCATCAAAGTCACGCGCTAATTCGCCAAGTTCGTCGCTGCGGAACATCACATCTTCCTGATCCTGTGATAGCAGGCGAATGTTGAGTTCGCCGCGTCCGACCGCACTGGTGGCTTCGCGCAGCCGCAGGATGGGGTAAATAATTTCGCGCTTGCTGATAACATAGCCCAGCGCAAAAAGTCCCAGAATCAGCAATCCGCCCGCCAGGGCGACCATTTCAGCCTGCCGGAGGATAGGAGCGAGAATGTTCTGGGAAGATTGGCTTAAAATAATGCACCATTGCGGCACCACACTGGGCTGATTGATGATCTCCGTCATCCGGTTGAATTTAACCGTGGCATCACCAATCAGGCAGCCGGCCAGTAAATCACCAATCCAGCCCGAGCGGTTTCCACCGTGAAGGGCGATATATCGCTGACGACCAATGCGGGCCTGCTTCGCATTGCCAAGGATAAATACCGGCGAATTGAGCTTCTGGTCGTAAACCTGCGCCACCGCCTGACTTTGCGGCAGATAGAGCCGAAGTTCATAGGTCAAAGCGGTAACATTTACGGTCTCCAGAATAAATCCCACCAACACGCCGCTGCCGGGGTGTACCACCGGCACAATAATCGGTATGGATGGCAAGCCGGTAATTGGATCGGAAAATACCGATCCGATCACACAGGTTCCACTAATGCCGCTGTCAGCGATTTTCCACCACCATTTTTTGCGGACATCCAGAACTGCGGGTTTTACATCGGACGCAATGACCATGCCGTGGCGATTAATAACCAGCACATGATAAAGCCCAAGCTTATCGGCCGTGATCAGCCGGATGCGCCGGGCTATGGGGTTGTTGACCAACACGGATATGCTTTCGTGTGAGCCGCCTGCAGTCGCGCTTCGCGTGGACGCCGGAGGGATTTGAGCCGTCGCAACGGCGGGCGAGCGAATATTATTATGCTTCTGAATAAAACGCACCACTTCGGGAAGCGTGGCGGCGAAGTTCAGTCGGCGCACCTCGGCTTCAAGCTGAAAACTAATGGCATGTGCGCACGCGGACGCCAACTCTACATACGCATCCTGTATGGTATTAATGCGGTCGCGCGCGCCAATGCCCAGAATCGCCATCAGGCTCAGCGCCATGGGCAGCAATCCGACCAGCACCAGCATGCCAATTAGTTTTCTGCGAATCCCAAAATGCATTCGTTTCTCGCTAAACCCGCCAGCAATCGCTTGGCGATGATAATCGGGCCGATTGTCTCTGGCCAGCGGCGAACCCTACAACAGGCAAATACTACAACATGTGTTCCAGCATAGCGGTCATTTTGGCCAAACTGCCCGGCGGCTGCTCCGCAATGCGCCCGAATATGCGATGAAACACGGAAAAAAAATGAATTAATTCCTGCATTCTCTGCACATACGCCGCATGGCCGGCCTGTTGCGCAGGATCCGTTGGCACACTGCCGGCGGATTGCAGGCACTGTTCCAGGCGATTGAGCAGCGGATCGAGTTCGCGCCGTTTACGCTCCCGAAAAATATTCTGAAACATCACCCATACATCGCCTTCAGTGGTGAAAAAATCGCGGCGATCTCCCGGTGAACTGGTGCGGCGTACGATGCCCCAATTCACCAGATCACGCAGATTCATGCTTACACTGCCGCGGGAAATCTGTAGTTCTTCCATGATTTGTTCCGCGGTCATAGGCTCTGCGGAGACCATCAACAGCGCGTGCATCTGTGCCATGGTACGATTGACACCCCAGTGGCCGGCCATCTGACCCCATAAATCCACAAACTGCCGTCGGGAGTCTGCCAGAGTGTTCGAGGTGTTATCAGTCATGCCGTCAATTCCGTATGTTTGTCCAGTGCGGTGAATTTTATTTCAATGCCGTCACAGACTATTAAAAAGAATATCCGGCATGGCGTGCAATTTCCACCCGCGGGGGACCTTTGGCCATGTAAAATGGAGGCGCTTGCGGCGGTTTTGCCGGTAAGGCTGTCTGCAATATACTCTATGCCAAGCCTTCATGGCGTTTGGAGTAAGTATGACCCGCGTTGATATGGCAATGCCCAATAAGCCACAGGCCGCTACATCAGCCTGTATTCTGGTGCTGCTGATTCTTTTTATCATTGCTTTGGCGGCTATCAGTGTGGTGAACTCCAAGGTGGGACGCGGCATGCCGGTACCGCATGGATCAGCGGCCAAGGGGCATTATATTCCATGAATTAAATCTTCGGCAGCTTTAAGAGCCACGGCGCGATCCGCAAAGTTGTTTTCCAATTGGCGATCATAGAGTTCTTCGAGCCAGAGTTTAAATCGAGGCCCCGGCTGCACACCCATGGCAATTAAATCGCTGCCGTTCACAAAGCGATCTGGTGTCAAAGGCTTTTTTTTCAATTCAGTAATACGTTCTGTCAGAGGCCGAACTTCAGCATCATCAGGATGTGCCGTGGCGTAAAGCGTCAGCAGATCCGACGACCAGATGTGGGCCAAGAGCCGCCGGAACGCGGCCAGACGCAGCGTTCGCCATTGGGCCAAGGTTGGCAGATTGTTCAAAAGCCATTGCGTCCACTGTGTTTCTTCCGTGCTTAGCACCAGATTTTCCTGCAAGGCTGTGCATAGCATGGCCACCGAGGCGGAATTATGTGCTCGTCGGACGGTCAAATCCAGCAGCATGGCCGCCAAAGCCAGCGGGAAGGAAGTTTTTCCCGGCAGAGCGGAAAGCATGGGTAAATTGTTTTCCTTAACCGTGGGTTCAAGATGCTCCGGCCAGAACGTATGCAACAATCCGCCGTTAAGCAGCAATTTTACCGCTACGCAGCGCTGCGGATGAACCAGCATTTTGCGTAATTCCTGTCCGATGCGTTCGCGGCTGATTTCTGATAATTTCTCGGCGTTGGCCACAATCGCAGCCCAGGTTACCGGTTCAATGGAAAATTGCAGACGCGCCGCAAAGCGTATTGCCCGCATCATACGCAGATGATCTTCGTGGAATCGGTGGGGCGGTTCACCAATGGCCCGGAGAATCTTGGCGTTAATATCCGCCTGCCCACCGACATAATCAATGAGCTTTTGGGTCACTGGATCAAAAAACAGGCCATTACAGGTGAAATCTCGTCGCTGTGCATCATGTTCAGCTGTGGTATACGTCACGGAATCAGGCCGTCGGCCATCGGAGTAAACGCCGTCAGATCGAAATGTGGCAACCTCCATGGGGCGACCATGGTGACGCACCATAACCACACCAAACGCCACGCCAACGTGCATGCTGCGCGGAAAAAGTTCCATGACCTGTTCCGGGCGTGCGGAAGTGGCAATGTCATAATCTTCGGGCGTATTGCCCATGATCTGATCACGTACGCATCCACCGGCAAAATAGGCTTCATGGCCCGAGGTCTGCAACGTCTGGACAACCTCGGCGGCAATCCTCCGCCGATCGGGTTTGCTTTCCTTATTCATAGATAAGATTATACCCACAGCCCAATAGCGCGGGGAGTCGGTATGCCGAAGCGGCAATGAAAGCGATGTGGGCCATGATGGAGAAGCTGAAATTGACGGTCAATGAGACCAAAACGCACCAGCGGCGTGTGCCGCTGGAATCGTTTGATTTTCTGGGTTATACATTCGGACAAATGTACTGGAAGAAGAATGGTCGGCCTTATATAGGCAAACAACCATCTTTGAAGCGTGTAGCGCGAATCCGGGAGGCCATCAGTGAGATGACTGACCGGCGGAAAGTACAGCAGGAAACCGCTATGCCCAACCTAAACCAACGCGCCACTTCTCGACCCTACGGTAAACGGGGGTGGCGGGTGTGAGCCGCCGTTGTGGCTTTATGGGGGTGGGACGCTGCGATTTAGGATTTTGAGGTGTGGGTTTGTGCATGGCGTAAAAAAAAAGGGGGCCAGGCGCTGCACCGAACACGCCTGGCCCGCACTCACTCTCCGGCCACCTGGCCGGAACGCTCGTATGTATCAAAAAGAGTCATGGATAGCTGCGTGTTCAGCGGGTTAAAATGCGGCCATCAAGTGTTGAACGCAATTTTTCCAGGGCACGATTTTGTATCTGCCGCACGCGCTCTTTGGTTACGCCGATCACTTCGCCAACTTCCGCCAAGGTCATGGCCTCGGTATCTTCAGGGCGGTTGACGGCAAAACGGGCTTCAATCACGCGGCGTTCCACATCCGTAAGTTCAGCGCTGTTGCGTTGAATAATGTCCTGAAGATCTTCAACCGCGTCCTTGGCCACGGACTGACGTCGCACATCCATTTCATTGGAGCGTTCCATGGTGGGGTCAAATTCCGTCGGGAACATGGAGCGATAGCGATTGGATTTTACGGCAATGCGGCTGAATCCTTTGAGAATCGCGCGGCAGGCATAGGTGCTGAATTTGAATCCACGGGCGGCGTCAAATTTTTCGACAGCACGTAAGAGTGCCATATTGCCTTCCGAGATCAGATCACCAAAATCAACATCGTTCATGCGCGTCCGTTTGGCCATGGCCAAGACCAGTGCGAGATTGGCCCCGGCGATAATTTCACGGGTGTCTTTGGCACGCCGCTGCCAAAACGCTATCTCACGGGCGATTTTCCGCCCGGGCGAAGCTTCAAATTGCAGTATCGCCTCCTTGACCCGCATGCGGGCATAGTTGTACCGGAGAAACAAATGTTGTTCCTGCGCGGTGGTCAGCAGCGAAGAGGTTGGCGCGGACATACTGCTTAGATCGTCGGCCATTGGATGATACCAGCCGGTTTTAGCCGGGCCAATATCCAAGCCGCTTTCGAATAACTGATCTGCCGCGTCCGATTTTTTAAATAACGGATTGGGCACAAAATACAACGGTGAGGACAACGCCTCCTGAACCATCTGGTGATCAAATTCACCAATGGCTTCCAAAATCGACTCATGACGCCGGGTCAGGGTAATTTCGGGTTTTATTGCAACTGCTTGAGCAACCATGATGCAGCTCCTTAAACAACAACCTGAAGGTCTGCATGGCCTTCACATCTATTTATACGGACGAAACCGCCCCGTGGACGAACAATAGACGGGATGCGATGGGATAGATTTTTCCTAAGTAGTTTATTTGCAGGTACTTACATCTAATATTAAGGCGAGAATTGCCAAATTTTGGCACTGGACACATCCGAATTTTTTTCACATGGACCACGCACAAGTGCTCTGTCGCAGCTATACATACGAGTTGACGGAGGGCCAGTGGGCATTGGGCGCCAAGCGAGGGGAATCGCGTGGCGGCAGCTATGCAGGGGCGTGGCAATTTTTCCGGGCAGCGTGCCGCCGTGGCATTCCTTATATAGCCGCCGGCTTTGCCGGTGGTGGAATATCCGATGGAAACACAAAGCCATCCCGGCGCGCCGGGACGATTGTGGCCACAATTTGGTGCCGCCCGGAAAAATTGCCACACCCCTGTGCAGGGTGCTTGGAAGGTTTGCTTGACGCCTCCGGGGCCGAGGTTTAACCTTAAACCGTTCGCTAGGAGCCTGTCCAAGTAATGGCCGGGATTGCGATTACTTGGACAGGCTCCTGGTAGCTGCATCAGATTTGGGTTGAGTTTATTGAGGCTCTATGGCACCACTCATAATTATTGGAATTATCGCTGCGATACTCCTGACGGGTGTTCGTATCGCGCAGGAGTATCAGCGCGGCGTGGTGTTCCGCTTGGGCCGATTCACTGGACTGCGTGGCCCGGGGTTATATTGGATTCTGCCGCTGGGGATTGAGCGTTCAACCACGATCGACACCCGCACCCGCACGGTGTCCGCCGAGCAGCAGGAGACCATTACGCGTGATAGCGTAACGATACGTGTCAACGCCGTTCTCTGGTATCGGATTACAGAGGCTTCCAAAGCCGTTATTGAGGTTGCCGACGCCTCGTCGGCGGTATATCAATTGGCCTTGACGAGCCTGCGTAATATCATCGGAAGGCATGACCTTGACGAGGTTTTGCAGGAGCGCGATAAGATCAATGAACTACTGCGCGAAAATATGGTGAGTTCAACGGTCCCTTGGGGGATAACGGTGGAACGCTTTGAAATGAAGGACGTAGAGTTGCCTGAGGCGATGCAACAGGTTATGGCTATGCAGGCAGAGGCAATACGCGAGAAGCGGGCTCGCATCATAAAGGCGGAGGCGGAGTTGGAGGCATCTAAAAAGCTCAGCGACGCCGCGCAACAGATGGCCAATAATCCCGTTGCCATCGAGTTGCGGCGCATGCAGATGGTAACGGAGGTCGGGGCGGAAAATAACAGCACTACGGTGCTGATGATCCCCTCGGATTTCGTGACGCTTTCACAAAGCTTCAGTAATTACCTAAGGCAGCATACGTCGTCAAGTGCCGTAAAAACTCCCGATGATACGTCGGTCACTAAAAATTGAACCCCGCCAGGCGCCGACCGGCGCACCGGCGCACAACTTGACGTTGTCAGGCCCGAAATGTATCATTTTGTATAGTTAATGGAGTGATTTTTATGCCGATGGTTGTTAAAGTTCGCCGCTGGGGCAACAGTTTGGGGCTTCGGCTGCCCAAATCATTTACG
>JAJZVR010000109.1 GCA_021847065.1 Planctomycetota bacterium
TACTTCTGGAAGATTATACCAAAACGCCACCAGGGTTTCCCGTCCTTGGTTTTGATGGAGTAATGTTCAAACCATGGTAAAATGTCCGCCGATGAAGGGCATTGAAGAAAAAGTCCGCTCCATGACGCTTGGCGCGTCCAAACACAGCGCATTGGTGCTGGCACTTTTTCTTTTAGCCGCTTTAATCGCCCTGGCTTCTGTTCCGGTTGGTCCGGCCAGCGCGTCGGCAAAAGCGGTATGCGCTCCACCAAACTTCGTTTTGGAAAATTGGGTCGGCACGGCCCGATATGAATTCGTGGGATTCATTGGCCAAATCTACCGGCATACCACCACCGAAACCCATATAGCCACCGGCTACGCCGGTACCCCCTCCGTTACCTCCGCTACCTCCTTGTGAGTTTCCGTTGTGCCCTTGTGTCAGAGTTTATGCCGATGACCTTGGCTTAAATACTCGTGATCGGGATGGTAAAACATCCCCATCCAATCGTGTTGATCTTGGCTCATTGATCATCAAGGCGTTTTTCGGCCAGTTACCCAAGCAACGGCCGCCACTTTCCGTCGGCATCAGGCGCTGGAATAAACTACGTCGTCGCCATCGTAATTGGCCGCCGCGTCGCGGCATCGCCGGTTAAAAATTCCGCTGGCTTTTCCCAGTTCAGATTGTCGATCAGGCAATTGATGTAATCGGCGCGATGGTGGCCGAAATCATAAAAATAAGCGTGATCACATAAATCAAGCGTTAAAATGGGCCGCGCGTCCCAGAATGGGAACAGGCCATTGTGCTGTCCGGATAAGTTCCACAATCGCCCGGTGAGTTGATCCATGACCGTCCAGGTCCAGCCGCGGGTTCCCAGCGCCGTGCGGCGCAGGTCTTCCAGATAATTCTCCATGGAGCCGAAGTTTGCCGAAATACGATCTTTCAGAATGTGTGGGATCGGCGTTTTGTGATCGCCGAGAATATCAAAATACATTTCATGGTTGCGCACGGCAGCCAGGGCAAAGCAGAGATCGCCTTTGATATTAACAATATCCACTGCGTTGGCCAGTTGTGGCGTGTTTTGGATGGCGGTCAGTCGGTCCGAAAGTGTATTGGCTTTTTTTACGTAACCGCAATAAAGTTGGTGATGTTCATCCAGCGTGGTGCGACTTAATCCGGCAACGCTTGCAAGATTGGCAAATGTGCGCGGTTCTAAAAGACTGTCCATGGCGTATCCTCCGAAACAAAATATCGACTGGCACCGATTCCAGCTCGACAGAACTTCCTAACCGCTCCATCGGTTTATCTCATTTCCTCAATTTGAAGTGTAAACCTCTTGGCCTTCAGATACAAGGTGCGATAACACCTTTTGTGCAAATTGCCGAAGGCCGAAACGACCCAAGGGGCAATGATGCGAACTGGTCGCTGGTTGAATAGAGCGTAATCGGATGAAACGTATTGGCAAGCGTCAACGGAATCACTATACAAAAATAGTTCTTCAAAAAAGCACATGATCGTTCCGGTGTGGCTTGATACCGCCAGATCAATCCCGCCCTTTACAATCTGAATGTGGGAATCGAAGCGGAATCCGCCGGTTCGCTGCTATACCTGACTCCGGACTTCGCTTTTTGACAGCACTTCGATATTATGCATCGCTATATTCGACCAGTCTGGGTCTTGTGCGGCCAATGCAAAACATCCTGATGCATCCTTAAACCGTCCCAACCGAGCATAACAGATTCCGAGATTAACATGGATCTCCCCGCCCAGAATCCTGCGATCAAAAGATGGAACGCGATCAAATGTGCCGTTGCCCGCCAAATGCACGAGCCGCTCCAGAGACTCGGCCGCTTCTGTAATCCGGCCTTGTTTGAATTGCCAGTTGGCGCGCCGCCAGATCAGCGGTGGCCAGTGCGGATACCAACGGGCCGCCAGCGCGTGGAGTGCATCAATGTTGCAACCTGAATCAAATTCGCCCCGGCTTTGGCGGACGATTACCGAGTCGATCAATTCCGCAATCAGCGGTTCCAGTGGAGGTTCGGATTGACCGGCCAATGGCCGGACTTGCTCCCACGCTTGCCGGAGGAAATCATACGCCCGCGTATCCGATATCTTCAGCAATGCCTGCGAGAGTCTTATCTGATATAAGAGTTGGCCGGGCCGATCGTGCAATTCCAATTCCATCAGCCGGGCGTTACGCCGCAGCTTTTCGGTTTCCCGGTCCAGGCTGTAACCATCATGAAAAATGTTGATCGTTGAACTTCGCACATCCAATCCCAGTCGGTGGGCTGTTACGTTCAGGTCCGGATCAAAATGTTCATGCACGCGGCCCGCCAGCCGCAATTCCGGGATGCGGCGGAAAAGACGGGGCAATGGCGTGGAACTGAAACGCGGTGAATCCCTCGGGCCGGAGCAATCCACAATATTAACCAGCCATGCCAGAGCGTCCGCTTTCGCCAGGCAGGCCTTCATTTCGTAAAGCGACCGTGCATCGAGCCGTTCATCCGCATCCAGCCAAAAAATCCAATCTTTTGTGGCTCGGGCAAAAGCGTCATTGCGGGCAGCGGCAAAGTCATCGGCCCACGGCCTATTGAAAACTCGGACGCCAAAAGAGGTGGCGATGTTCTCCGCGCCAAAATCATCCGCGGTAGCCTCAAGAATAATTTCATCGGCAATCTGGGCGACGGAAGCCAGCGCGCGTCGAAGTGTGCCCGTATCCTGACCGACAATCATACATACACTTAAAGGCATGCGTATACTGTAACCATTGGCAGCTTGGCCGCAAAGTTCGACGTACCCCTGCGACGGGAAGTTCAGCCGGATTGACTGAAACCTATTGAGATATTCCGTCGCTTCCGCCGCAGCAGCATTCCTACGCCGAGAATAGCAAACAGAGGCAACGCCGCCGGTTCGGGCACCGATGTCGGCGTTACCGTAAAGTTCGCGGTCTGTGTGCTGAATTCGAGTTGCACGGCAAACGGATTCGACTGGTTAGTGGCGATGTCACCGATCGCGAAGGACGTTACCCCGCCGCCGCCAAGGCTGGTGAAGTCAAAACTGTTGGTGAAGCCGCTGTCACCGCCGAAGCCGGTGTAAGTGTGGCCATCCACAGTAATGGTCAGGCCGTCATAGCCGGGCCGGAAGGCGTCGATTTTGGTGAACAGCGAGTTGGAGGTGATGTTGTAAACAAGGGTTTTGCCCGTGGGATCAACCCAACTTCCGCTGTACGTGTTGGCAAAGGTTTCGCCACCGTTTCCGGATGAAGTGCCGGTGAGGGCGTTCGCTGCGTTTCCACCGCCGCCGGGCGTGAAGGTAAAATTGGAAAGAATCACATCATTCGGGCTGGCGGTGCCGGAGCCGTAATTGACATTGAAACTGCCGAAGCCGTCGGTGGTTTCCACAGTTCCACCGCTGATGGCGTTACCGAAGCTCCCGGTGATTCCGCCGGTGGCGTTAATGATATCGAACGTATTCGCGGGAGTAATGGAGTTCTGGAAGTTATTGACAAATTGGATTCCCAGATCACCGCCGGCGGTAAAAGTCCCGCCAACTTTGAGATAATCATAGCCATTGGCCAGCCCCTGGCCGGTACCGCCAATGTGGAAGTTGGTGGACGCGCCGCCGGAGGCGCTGTAGTTGTTGGTGATGGTGAAAGTCCCGCCCGCCACGCCAATAAGTCCGCCATTTTGTTGATTACCGGGATTAAAATTTCCTCCTGTGTTGTAAAAGTCGCCACCGGAAAAAGTGCCGCCGCCGCCGTATCCGTAGCCGCCGCCCATGTTGAACCCACCGCCAAATTGTACCCCGCCGCCGCCACCACCGCCTCCTCCTCCTCCGCCTGATCCGCCGGCACCGAAATACGTCGTGCCGTTATTCTGGGTGTAGGTCGCGTGCATATATAATGTACCGCCGTTGGTGGCTTCCAAGGTTCCGGTGTTGGTAACGGCACCCCAGACATTCAGGGTTTCGCCGTTTACATTGGCGTCTATGACGCCGGCGTTGGTCAGGGTGACGGTATAATTTCCATTCGGGTCGCCGATGGTGCCGGCGCCCTGAATGGTGCTGTTGTTGGTCAGCGAATCGCTGCCCTGATAATCATACCCCTGCAGCACCGCGGGGTTACTATTGGTGTTATTAAGCTGCAGGATACCGCCGCCATTGAGTGTTACAGACCCGGAGATATAAAGGTACGCTCCACTGTGGATCGTTATATTGCCCGTATTGTCGATGATTCCTTTGAGCGTCAGGTTACCGGGATGAGGACCGGAGTTGGCGGCCTGCAGACTTCCGGAGTTAGTGACGGCATTGGACGATCCATCCAAGGTGCCGTTACTCGCGTAGATGGTGGATTGGGCATCGGTGGACAGCGTCCCGCCTTGAACCGTACCGTCATCCAAAGCCACAGCGCCGCCGCTGGATGCGGAAATCGCCCCACCCTGAATGGTACTGGAGTTAAGATCGGCTATGGAACCGGTCCCGCTGGCCAGGATTGTTCCACCGGTGTTGGCGACCATATCGCCCTGGAAATTAATAATACCGCCGTTGGTGGCTTCAAACATTCCGGTATTGGTTATAGCGTTGGGATTGATGTAAAGCGTTTTGCCGCTGACATTGGCGTTGATGGTACCGGAATTGTTCAGCGTCGAGCCGCTGATGTTACCCGCACCGGCGATGTTGCTTTGGTTGGTCAGCGTGCTGGAACTGTTGTACGATTCAAAATAACTGCCGGAGGACATGATCACCGTACCGGTTCCCGAAAGGGTGGTGGAGCCCTTGAAAGACAAGGTGGCACCCGTGACCCCGCCGAAAGGCCCCTGTACGGTGAGGTTTCCGTTATTTTGAACGTTGCCGGAAATGACAAGCGTGTTGGATGAAGATACGGACATATCCGAACTCATGATAACCTCGCTGGCGGAACCGTCGAGGGTGGTGGTCTGGTAAGTGCCGGAGCCGAAGAACTGAATTTGGCCGCCGTTGGTCTGGCTCAGGGTACCGCCCTGAACATCGGTTCCAACCAAGTCAACAATGGAATTGGTGCCGGAGGCGAGGATCGTCCCGCCAGTATTCTGGATGATGGCTCCTCCATTCCGAAAAGCGAGCGTGCCGCCGTTGGTGGCTTCCAGTGTGCCGGTGTTGGAGAATGTGTAAGTGGCACCAAGCGCCAGTGTCTTGCCCGATACATCGGCGTTGATGATCCCCGAATTGCCGAAGCTTAGGAGATCAGCGTTCGTGGCGATGGAATTGCCGACAGTGCCGGAACCTTGGATCGTACCCTCATTGGTCAGTGAATCGTTGGTGCCGGAAGCAGCGCCGGCTAAGAATGCGGTATTGCCGCCTTTATCGGTCAACGTGATGGTTCCGATTCCAGAGATGGTGGTTGGGCCGTTGATATAAAGCCAGGTGCCATCGCCGGTGCTCGTGATGTTTATTTGGCCGTTGTTGATAATGGTTTCCTGAAGAGTCAGGGAATCACCAGTGGTGGCCGATCCGCTGTCCGGAACGGTGATGACCGAATTGTTGGTCAGCCCGCCGGTGGGTGTACCATCGAGTGTTGCGGACTCGGACACGAATGATCCGGTGCCCGCAGCGGCCAATGTGCCGCCGGAGATGGTGGCGGCAAAAAGGTGCACGGTTGTGCCGTTATCCGCCTGGATTGTGCCGCCGGTATTGGTAAGCGGGCCGCTGCCCGAAAGTGACAGCGATCCGCTTTGCACCTCCAGCATACCGGCGTTGGTGACGCTTGAGGCATAAATTGAGCTGCTGCCGGTGGTATCCATCACACCGCCGGATTGAATGCTGATGCTGTTATTAAGATTGCCGGCGGCATTATCAACCAGTACACCGCCGCTCCAGACGGTAATTGTGCCCCCGTACATATCCGCATCGGAATTCACGGTTAGCGTACCGCTTCCCCCAGCCCCGGTGGCGTTGCCGCCGACAAAAATCGGTCCGCCGCCCAAGGTTCCATCGACCGTCACGTTGCCATTGGAGCCGGCTTGGGCACCGATGAAAATCTGATTTGCATTGACATTGGCGCTGCTGCCGATCGCCAGGGTTCCTGTTCCGGTGTTTCCAATGACAAGATTATTATTGGTTACATTGAGTGTCTGGCTGGAGGCCAGGGAAACATTATTTCCCAGCGGTCCGCCTGTGTCGATAATCAGATCGGAATTGGTAATGCCAAGTGTACCGGAAGTGAAGGAAACTGTGCCGCCGCCGGAAGTTAGAGTACCCGTGTCCAGTTCGCCGCCGGAAATGGTCAGAGTTTCCCCGGAGGCGACGTTAGTTGTTCCGGAAATCTCAAGGGTTTTACCGCTCCCTAGCGTGACGCTGCCGCCCAGCAATCCGCTGCTGCCCACTGTTAAATTGCTGTTGGTTAAATCCAGTGTGCCACCGGTAAAATTCAGCGTACCGGAATTGCTGATGGCGGCGGCCTCGAGCAGCCCGCTGTTGAGTGTTACCGTAGCGCCGCTGTAAATGGCGGCGGTGCCCGTGACTTGGATGCCGTAGGAGCCGCTTCCATATTGCCCGTTGGTGCCGTTGATTAAAAGCGTTCCTGTCCCTCCCGCACCCGACGCGCTTCCGCCAACGTAAAGATTGCCGCCTACTTTCAGCGGTGTCGGACCGAAGCTGCAGCCGCCGACACTTGTCAATTCAACATCCACCTTGCCGATGGAACCCGATAGCGCGGCAATATCCATATCGCCACCGACATTAGCGGCGCCGGCGTTGATCGTCAGTGTGCCGTTACCTCCGTAACCCACTGCCAGCGCGCCGGTGAGTTGCAGGGCGTTGCCGCCAAATGAACTTCCTGCGGTGCCGATGGTCAATGTACCAACACTCCCGGCGGCCTCGCCGATTGTGGCGTTTACAGCCAAAAGCGGGGGATAGTTCGTGCCGAGCGTGAGATTGGCCGCAGTGTCGCCTGCGCCATTACCGACAATCAGCGATTCGCTGCCTGAGCCGATGGTGCCGGTTGAGCTAAGCGTGTAGGCGTTTCCACCATTAGCCAAAGTGAGCACGTTGTTATCCACAATCATCTGGCTGGAGTACGAAGCGACACTGAAGGTGACGGTGTAGGTGTTTGCCGCACCCAGATCAAACACGGCTATGTCTGATGCCGTCGGTACGGCTCCAGTGCTCCAGTTACCGGCGGTGCTGAATTTTCCGTCGCCAGCGTTGCCGTTCCAATTATTCGTGGTGGGCGAGGCTACCGCCGTGGCCATCACCGGCGCGGCTGTGGCCATCGCGGCGGCGATAGCCAGCAAACTGATGCGGCGGGAAAACCTGTTCGGTGCAATTTTACTTTTCATGGCAATTCTCCTGATAAAAAATTTGTATTGACCAAGCCGACGACCATCGCGGCCTCGGCAACAATCACCTTCATGCGGCTTTCATGGCAGTTCTCCCTAAAAAGTGCCTGGAACATGAAAGCTCCCGTTCCCGCAGGCGCATGCTGCGGGAGAGCGCGGTCTTTGCTTTTGAGATGTGCTCTTCTCGCCATCTCGCATGGCCGGTCGGCTTGCCCAGCCAAGGCCCGCCAACTCTCATGCTTATTCTGGCACGTCCAAGAAGCCTTTGCAATTCCCCTAACTAGGGGGGGGCGAAGCCGCTAACGCAGATGTTCTCTGGTTTGTACAGCGAGAATTTTCATTTTTGCGTTCATGGCCTTACTCCATAAAAAGCAATCATTTGGCAGGTGGAGGGTGTGGTCCGGTTATCGAAGGCCTCACGCGCGGTGGGGTAATACTCGGCTACCTGACCGAACCTTAATTGTTGGCGACAACGGGCGGGGCGGCGGCGGGGACACGCGGAAATCCGGGGATGTCCAGAATCAGTACGCCATGCGGCTGGACCGGATTTGACTTTGCCAGCAGTTCGGTGCGTGAGCAAACACCGAGTCGGCAGTATAGCATCTTGATGTATTGATGCACGGTGTGGCGGCTTAGTGATAGTTGCAGCGCGATGGTTCTTTCTGAATGGCCGGACAACACGAGGCATAGCGTTTGCCGCAGTCGCGGGCTTAGTCCCGCCAATCGCGGGTCGGTGTGCGATTTTTGCGCATCGCGTTCCAGCATGATTGCAAATTCATCGTGAAACAGTTCAAGAATTCGCCCGTGGCGGGCTGTTATTGGTTTGTCATTCCAGGCGCGAAGGATATAAATCAGATGGTCTCGCTTAATCCACGGCAGGGGCCGCTGGGACATAATGAAGCTGTCCACGCCGCTGGCCCGGCGATAGCGCTGAACGTGTTCGCTGCGATACCATTGGGCTGTCGACATAAATTGGTCGCGGAAGCGGGTCAATGGGCGGCCGGAATGTGGATAGATATCCTTCCATGTTGGATCATCGGAGATATCTAAATTTGCGAAATACGTGCGCCAGATGTTGCGTTCGCGATCTCCGGACCAGCCATAATCAATGGGATTTGCCGGCCGCATACGCTTGAGCGTATAAGGAAGTTCGTTTTCACCCGTAAGGCCCACTTGCGATCCCAGCAAGGCGGTCAAGCCTTGAAGCATGTGCAATCGCCACGCCACGGGATCGCCGCCAAGTTCGCGTATTTCCCCTAACAGGCGAAATACACCCACAGCATCGGAGATTCGCAGTGCCTGTGATTTACTCATCGCCTCTGTCCTTGAAGGTTTCATTTACGCTGACACGTTGCGTCCCTATCAAAGTTGGAGAATCGGTTGCGTCAGCCGACGCTGGCGCTCCACCTTCAGTAGCAATTCCACGCGGGAGTTGACGTTCAGCCGTCTGTGTAATTCCTTTACATATCCATGAATGGTGTGGTTGCTGCAGGACAAGTTCCGCGCAACCTGTTTTTCGCTAAAACCGCAGGCCAGGAGATTTAGAGTCTCCCGTAACCGAGGCGAGAGTTGGTTCAGCGGACAAAACGCCGCTGATCGAACGGCATCTTTCTCCAGGATTCGGCCTAATTCATCGTGGAACAACCGCACCATGCGACGCTGTCGAGCCGCGAAGGGACGGCTGCTCCAGGGGCGCAGAAGATAGAGCCAGTGGTGGCGTTGCGGTTTAAGCAGCCGCCGATATGAAAATATGAAACTGTCAACGTCCGATTCTTTGCGCGTGATCTGAACATGATCGTGGACGTACCAGCATTGATCCGAACATAACTGCTCCCGCTGCCGGACAAATGGTCGGCCAATTGCCATTAATCGCATAATCTCCGCCCGACTTGGGGCCACACTAAGATCGTTGAGGCGGCAATAGTTAATCCAATTTCTCCGTTCCTTTTCACCGGCCCAGCCGAGATCAGTTATGACAGATGTCACCATGTCCACCGCAAGGGTATCCGCAGTTTGAACGCTTATGCCGACCTGTCCGTCAATGAGGTGACAGAGTCTGCAGAGCATGTGTTGCTTCCATAGCTGCGGTTGCGCGCCCAGATCGCGCAATTCATTGAGCAGATAAAATACCGCCCGAACATCCGCAATGCTCAATTCCTGAGACTTTCCCATGACCTGACTCCCCGGTGGCCCGGCCTATGCCCTTATGTGGCCTTATACTCAACTCGGCTTGCCGTGATACATTTACGCTGATGACTTTTGCAAAAAAAGAAGCCTTTTATTGCAAAAGTCATCCGTCACAATGTATCATCCCTCAACAAACAGAGTATAACGGCGTAACCATCCCGCGCACGAACCACGCGGCACCCGCCTGCAAATTCCCCGAACGGGCGGAATTGCCTAAATGCCTATTATACAGTTCCCGAACATAAATCAAATATATGGCCAAATATTCAGTTTTTAGATAATCCCAGCACATCACGCATGGTATAGCGGCCCGGTGCTTTACCGGCGATATATTCAGCCGCTCGTAATGCGCCCCGCGCGAATGTATCGCGATTGGTTGCCGTGTGTTTGACTTCAATGCGTTCACCCGATGTTGCGAAATAGACGGTATGTTCTCCAACCACATCACCCATGCGAACGGCATGCATGCCAATGGTTCCGGCTCTACGCAACGTATCGGCACCGTGCCGGCCATGTACAAGAGCTTGATCGATATTGCGGCCTGTGGCCTGACAGATGGCGTCGGCCAGCGACAGCGCGGTCCCGGAGGGGGAATCTTTTTTCTGATTGTGGTGTGCCTCGACAATTTCAATGTCATAGGCGCTGCCAAGTTGCTGTGCGGTTTGGGCGACAATCGCCAGTAACACATTGACGCCTAAGCTCGTGTTGGTAGCCTGCAAAATCGGAATTGTTTTTGCGGCATCGTCAATAATTACGTGGTCCGAGGCGGTCAGGCCGGTGGTGCCGATAACCATGGCGGTTTTATGTTTCACGCATGAGGTTATCATCGCGCGGGTGGCTGCCGGAGCGGAAAAATCAATCAGTACATTCACGCCGGGCGGTAAATCAGATACGACACTGCGTTCCATTTTTGAATCATTGGACGCCACGCGGTCGATGGCGGCAACAATCGTGAATGTTTCCGGCGATTGTTGTGCGAGGTCTGAAATTCTAGCACCCATCCGGCCTAAAGCACCGCAAATAGCCAATGTGATAGGTTTATTTGTCATGATGATTTCCCAAACAAGTCTTAAAAGTTACCTTTTCTTTACCGGCAGAAAGTGTATCAGGCTCATTGCCGCTTGAAAACCGTGACAAATCCACCGTCACATCGCTCGGTTGGCGCACCGGCTGTGGGCAGTTGAAATTCCCGTCGCATATTACTCCATTTTTCGCCCGGTCGGGCGCGCAGAAAATCTTCAACGGCAACCGCATTTTCATTGGGGTCAATACTGCAGGTGCTGTATACCAGAAGGCCGTCCGGCTTGAGGTGTTCCGCCGCATCATCCATGAGCCGGGTTTGCAATTCGCGCACGCATGCAGGTTCAAAAAGTGGCCAGCGCCAGCGCACCTGCAGCCGCCGGGCCATTACGCCGGTATTCGAGCATGGCGCATCAACCAGCACGGCATCAAACAGCGGCGGCTTTTGTGCGCGAAAAGTGAGCATTTCCATGGTGGCAATATTTGCTGTGCGGGCGTCAGCAGCTCGCCGTTTGATGGCCGCTAATTTATCGTCTGCAATATCACATGCGGTAATCCGGGCTTGGGGCAAGGCGCGGGCCAGTTGAATGGTTTTGGTGCCCAATCCGGCGCATAAGTCTAAAATTGTATGCGACGGGGAGTTGAGCTTTTGCTTCAGTAATATCGCCGCCAGGGCTTTTACAGCCCGTGCGGCCGTTGGATCCTGTGGCGAAAGTTTTCCGCTGGAAATAAGTGACTCAATGCTTGAATTCCAGCCATTGGCGGCCACGAAAAAGTTCGGGGATTTGTGCGGCAGGAGTCCCGCTTCCGGCGGTGCAATAAAATCCGGTTGGTCACAACGCAGAGTCACCGAGGGGGGTATGTTGTTGGAAATCAGCACAGCCCGAACTTTCTCAACGCCAAGCCATTGAATCATCGCGGAGACCAGCTCCCGAGGATGGCTTGTGGTCACCGCCAGATGATCGACGAATTGCCGCTGCGGATCCGGAAAAATCGCCCGGCAGAATTTCACCTGCCGTTCGCTGTCAAGTGGAAAGGCCAGTGCATTCGGTGGTTGCAGCGGTTCCACAACGCCTCCGAGCCGCTGAATATTGCGCAGCACCGCATTGACAAATGATGCCGCCCTGACGGCACCAAGTTGCCGGACAAGTTCCACGCTGGTATCGATTGCCGCATGATCAGCTATGCCCTGTGCTATCACGAGTTGATAAGCGCCCATTCGCAGCACGGCGATGACATCGGGTTCAATATTGTCCAACGGCGTTTTAGAAACGGCATGAATCATCGCATCAAGCGTAAGGCGTCGGCGAATGACGCCGCAGATCAGATCAAAGGCCAACGCTCGATCGCGCGATGCCAGTGCCTGCCATTCCGGAGAATCACGAGATTCAATCCGCGGTGGATCATGTATTTGAGTCCAGGTGGAGAGAATATGTGCCGCCAATAATCTTGGGTCATGGTTCATCTACCTGATGATAGCAGAACCGCGAATTTTGCCGAGTGGTCCGTAGTTGCGTGCCCGTACTCGCGTATCAGCAGGCCGCTTGGCCACGGCCTTGATTTTGACCGCAGGCCCGAAATATCTTTGGCGGATATTGTTTTTCAAGTTCGGCCTTGGCTGTATCCACGTTAGGACATCCGTGCTATATAATAAGCGGTATGATTTATCTGGATAACAATGCGACGACAAAAATAGCGCCGGAAGTTCTGCGGGCGATGATGCCATATCTTGAAAATGTTTATGGCAATCCTTCAAGCGTTCATCAG
>JAJZVR010000110.1 GCA_021847065.1 Planctomycetota bacterium
AGAACTTTTTCTCAGCGGCAAACCGTTGGGAAAAACAATTCTGGTCAACAACGTGCCGTTAAGGGTCATCGGCGTATTGACGAAAAAAGGCGCCAATATGATGGGGATGGATCAGGATGACATCATCATCATGCCTTGGACGACGATGAAATACCGTGTTTCCGGAACCTCCCTGCAGAATCAGAATCAAAGCGCGTCAGCGGCGTCGAGCGTCTTCTCCACCCGTCAGTTGTATCCGGAAACATCCCAGAGTCTTTACCCCATCCCTTCCGCCACCGAGCAGCAGGATTTACCCCAACCCGTGAGTTTTCCGAATGTTAATTCCATCCTGGTATCGGTACCCTCAAGTTCCCAGATTCCGCAGGCCATTACGGAAATTACAGCGCTGTTGCGTCAGCGGCATCATCTCCAGCCGGGTCAGCCCAGCGATTTCAATATCCGCAACATGGCGGAAATTGCCAACGCTCTTGGCCACACTTCCCAATTGATGACCAATCTGCTTACCGGCGTGGCGTTGATTTCCCTGATGGTGGGCGGCGTGGGAATCATGAATATCATGCTGGTATCCGTGACTGAACGCACGCGGGAAATCGGTTTGCGCATGGCGATTGGCGCCCGGCCCGGCGATATTTTAAGCCAATTTATTCTGGAGGCCATTGTCCTGTGCCTCTTTGGCGGGACGCTGGGAATTTTATTCGGACAAGCGCTTTCCACGGCGGTGAAAACGGTACTGCATTGGCCCATTCAAATGTCCGTTCCGGCCATGGTTGCTTCCGTGGTGGTATCCGTCGCGGTGGGATTGATCTTCGGTTATTACCCGGCATGGAAGGCGTCGCGCCTCGATCCCATTGAGGCCCTGCGGTACGAATAATATTGGCCCCGATTTGGAGAATTGTTATGCGATTGAACATGTTACTTGGCGGCGCCGCACTTGCCAGTTGCGCGGTGCTTGGCGGCTGCATGGTAGGCCCCAACGTGCGCCAGCCGAAAATGGCTATGCCCGCAACTTGGGCCAAATCCGCGCACCCGCGCCCGAGTACCACCGCGCCGGCAACGGCTCCGGTGGCAGTCAGTAAGGTTACCAATGCCCCGGCCCATCTGGCGCGGTGGTGGGAGAATTTCCATGACCCGGAGTTGACGACATTGGTTCAGGAGGCCGCGCGCAGCAATCTCACGCTTCAGCAAGCGACGCAACAAATCATTGAAGCGCGGGAAATTCGTAATGCCGACGCAGCGAATCTGGGGCCGTTTGTTAATGCCGCCGGTGCCTACCAGCACAGCCGGTCAAGTAAAAATATCGGCCCCGGTGGCAATTTTGGCCCATCGGAAAGCGATTTATATCAAGCGGGGTTTGACGCTACCTGGGAATTGGACTTTTTTGGACAGATTCGCCGGGGCGTACAGGCCGCCAATGCCAATTATCACGCCGCCATTGAAAATCAGCGCGGCGTTTGGGTCACATTGCTTAGTGAGTTGGCCAATGACTACATGACTCTGCGCGGCGTGCAGCGGCAAATTGCCGTCACGAATGCCAATCTCAAAACACAGCGGCACACCGCGACCATTTTAGAGCAACAGATCGGCGGCGGATTGAGCACGTCTCTGGCTCTGGCCAATGCCAAAGCCCAGGTGGACACCACGGAAAGCCAATTGCCGGAACTGCGCATCCAGGAAAAGCAGTTGATTTATGCCATCAGCATCTTGTTGGGAAAGCCGCCGCAGGCGATGGAAAAACAATTATCCGTTCCCCGCCCTATTCCGCCGGTGCCGCCGGTGGTCCCCATTGGATTACCCGGTCAACTGTTGTTGCGCCGGCCCGATGTGCGCCAGGCCGAAGAACAATATGCCGCCGCCACCGCCAATGTGGGCGTGGCGGAAGGCAATCTGTTTCCGCATTTCATGATTAACGGCAATGTGGGATATGCCGCCTCCGATGCCGCTAAATTGTTTAATACCAGCAGCCTGACCTACGCCATCGGGCCCAGTGTCTCATGGTCCATCCTGAATTGGGGGCAGGTGCAATCCAACATCAACCAGCAGAAAGCCATCCGCATTCAGGCCTTTCTAAATTATCGCCAGACCGTGCTCCAGGCGCTGGATGATGTCAATAGCGCTTTGGCCGCCTACACCCGGGAGCAACTCCACGAAAAATTACTCTTCGAGGCGGTGGCCCAGAACCAGAAAGCTGTAGATTATTCAACGCAATTGTTTGAAAATGGCCTCACGGATTTCCTCAATGTGCTTTCCGCCCAACAGGCCCTGTATATATCTCAAGATGCTTTGGTACAAAGCCAATCCGCCGTTTCCACGGATCTCGTGGCGCTGTATAAGGCTCTTGGTGGCGGCTGGGAAAGTGCGCCCGCTGCTGCGGCCACGTCAAAGGAATGAAAATAAGCAAATCATGGCTGCTGGACCGAAATGTGCGGTGTGCCCGTTTTGGTCGGGATTTGTAAAACGCATCACCAACCGCCGGTTTGGTCTCGCTCCTGGACGCAACGGCTGCGGATTTCCATCCCGATAGGCATCGGGATTGCGTGTATGGTTACGTTTTGCTTTCAGTCCCGGCGGCTCCGGCATGGAACCCCATGGCCCGGTAGGGCTTCGGCTTTGAGGTGGTTCCTGATAGAAATGAGCACACCTATTTTGGACGGTCTTGCCCAAAAAACTACAACATTCGTTTGACCGGAGCCGGTTGCGTTGTAAGGGTTCACAGGTGCTATGCCTGCTGGCCAATTGATCATGATGCCCCTAAACTTATCAGTAGGCGGACTGAATGGCCGTTGGTGTGAACCGGCGGCTTTTTAATCTGACGTTGAGGATTGTTTGACGTGGAGATTTTATTATGAGTGATCAGCCGGAAATAAGTCGATCCAAGCGTGTTCAGTTTGATATCATTGAGCCGGTGGGCAAGCGTGTGGTTATTCGCAAGGATGAGAACCGCCGCGAGACCAAAAGCGGTATTGTTTTGCCGGGTAATCATGAAATACCCACGTTAACTGGTCGGGTTATTGCCATTTCCAAGCAGATTGAAAACGATAGTGATTTTCCGATTCGGCAGTATGACAAAGTGCTTTTTGATCCGCGCGAGGCCATTCCCGTGGAATTTGAGCCGGACAATAAACTCTTCGTGGTGCCGTTGGATAAGGTCCTGGCCATTTTCAGAAAATCGCTGGTGCCGCCCCCGTCGGAATCCGATCCGGAAGATTCGGCTGCGGATATATAAAACTACTGTCGCAGTGTCCGAGCGTTCTTCACTATTCACGACCGTTATAAGGAGTCCCACGGATGGCAGAGGAAAATCAGGTTATCGTTTTAAAAGATGCTGCGGCCCTGGCACAGGCGGCGGCGGAAATGGTCATGCGGTGCGCAGCAGACGCCATTGCCCGGCGTGGAAGATTTATGATCGCCCTTTCCGGTGGATCAACGCCGGAAGCGGCTTATGAAATTATTCATCGTACTTTTGCGTCTCAGGGAAATTGGGCCAAATGGTTTATTTTCCTGGGAGATGAACGGGCCGTTCCGACAGATGATCCACGCAGCAATCTCGCAATGGCCATGCGGACCATGCTCCATGGATTGCCCATTCCGCCAGAGCAGATTTTTGCTGTGCGAACGCAACTGCCGCCTGCGGATGCGGCTGCGGATTATGAAAAGCGGATAAAAGATTTCTTCGGCTACGCCGAACCGCGATTCGATTTAATTTTACTGGGCCTCGGGGATGACGGTCATACGGCATCGCTTTTTCCCGGCCTCTCGGCCCGGCATGAGCAAAGCAAGCTGGTTACCTTCAGCCCACCTGGAACACTGCCGCCGCCGGTGGATCGCATTACTTTCACCTTTCCATTAATCAATCTGGCTCGCAAAGTTGTATTTCTAATGGCGGGGGCAAAGAAAAAAAGTGTGGTGCGACAATTACTTGCGGCGGATGTGAATCCGGAACTGATTCCCGCCGCAAATGTGCATCCTGTTGATGGCGAACTTATTTACATGATGGACCAGGCCGCGCACGGATAGGTGCGGCTCCAGCCCGGGCTGTAAACTAGTTCAGAAATAGATGTTTGAAATTGGCCCACGGTCAATAGCATAAAGGAAGGCAAAATTGAATATCAGTAAACTGGCAGGGAAATTGGCACCCCCGGAAATTTTAGTCAATGTGCCCAAACTCATTACCGCCTACTATACTCAAACCCCTGATCCGTCCGTGCCCGCCCAGCGTGTGGCCTTTGGCACCTCGGGGCATCGCGGATGTGCATTCGATACCGCCTTTAATCAGTGGCATATTCTCGCCACTACTCAGGCGATTTGCCTGTATCGCAAACTCCACAGTATTGACGGCCCGCTGTTTATGGGCATGGATACCCATGCCCTTTCCGCACCGGCACACGCCAGTGCCTTGGAAGTACTGGCCGCCAACGGTGTCGATGTCATGATCGCCAGCGGCACGCACTACACGCCCACACCGGTTATTTCGCACGCCATTCTCAAATACAATCGCGGACGAAAAACTGGTCTTGCGGATGGTATTATCATCACGCCCTCCCATAATCCGCCGCACGATGGTGGCTTTAAATACAACCCGCCCACCGGTGGCCCGGCGGATACTGCCGCCACTTCCTGGATCGAAGCCAAGGCCAACGCTTTTCTCAAGGCCCGTTTGCGGGGCGTAAAGCAAATTTCCCTGCGACGCGCCCTGTCAGCCGGTACAACCCATCAACACAACTATATTCATGCCTATGTTGCGGACCTCGCCAATGTTATTGATATGCGGATTCTTCATGATTCCGGCATCAAGGTGGGCGTGGATCCGCTGGGAGGTGCCGGCGTGGATTATTGGGGCCGCATTGCCGAGCACTACGGACTGAATCTGACGATCCTGAATCAGCATGTCGATCCGACGTTTCGTTTCATGTCGGTGGATTGGGATGGGCAAATTCGGATGGATCCGTCATCGCGTTATGCCATGCAAAGCTTGATAAAATTAAAAAAGCGCTTCGACATAGCCTTCGCCTGCGACACCGATCATGATCGGCATGGCATCGTCACGCCCAGTGTCGGGTTACTGCCCCCGAATCATTTTCTGGCAGTCGCCATTTTTTATCTTTTTCAGCACCGCCCCAACTGGCGAAAATCCGCCGCAGTTGGCAAAACGCTCGTGAGCAGTCAGATCATTGATCGCGTCACCGCCAAACTTGGACGCAGGCTTTATGAAGTGCCGGTTGGATTCAAGTGGTTTGTCGATGGCTTGCTTGATGGATCACTGGGTTTTGTCGGTGAGGAAAGCGCGGGCGCATCATTTCTGCGCAAAAATGGCAGCGTTTGGACGGCGGATAAGGATGGCATTATCCTCGGTTTACTCTCTGCCGAAATGACCGCCAAGATGCACCGCGATCCCGGTGAAATCTACCGCAACCTGACCAGCGAATTTGGTACACCGGCATATCAGCGCACCGAGGCTCCGGCCAACGCCGCGGAAAAAGCCACGCTGTCACGGCTCTCGGCCAGTGCGGTAACGGCTACCACTCTCGCCGGTGAAAAAATTCAGGCGTCTCTCACAACCGCGCCGGGCAACGGCAAAGCGATTGGCGGACTGAAAGTTATTGCGGAAAATGGATGGTTTGCCGCGCGCCCTTCCGGTACCGAAGCCATTTACAAAATTTACGCCGAAAGTTTTCTGGGCGCCAGCCATCTACGGCGTATTATCTCTGAAGCTCAAAGCATTGTCACCGCAACTCTGGCTAACGCGCCAACAGACTCGGGCAACAGCGCCAATCAGTAAAGCCTTTCGTAACTGTGTCGCGGTTCCCAGCCTTCGCGCAGATTAATTGATTTGGCAAAAAAGTGATGGCCACAAGAAGCTATTTGCCCCGGGGCTTTTACTGAATCGCCAGCGCTTTGAAAATTTCCTGCATGAGTTTTTCCACTTTGAACGGTTTGGAAAGCACTGCGGAGAGTCCCTGTTTAGAGGCTTGTACGATGTTGTGATCTGGATCATAACCAAAGCCGGTCATCAATATCACCGGCGGATTGTGGCCAATTTTTTGCGCGGCGGCAAAAACTTCATACCCATTTCGGTGGGGCATGCGAATATCAGAGATCACCAGATCATAGCGGGGTTGGCCGGCGAGATGTGCCAGTGCTTCGGCACCATCGGCGGCGGTGTCCACATGGCAGCCGCAATAGGTCAGAACATAATGGATGGTCTCGCGAATATTGGCCTGGTCATCGGCAACTAAAATGCGCTTGCCGTGTAAGCGCGGATCTTCGCGCGGAAGGCGGCGCTGATCGTGAGCGCCGAATACCTGTTGCGGGCTGGAACACAAACTCCAGAATGTCTGCCGCACCGTGTTGGCATTATTGAGAATGCAGTTCAGTGACTGCAGAAGGGCGGCATTATCAATATTGGCTTCTTTGATCACCTCAAGATCATAGATCATGTCATTGAGCGGACCGGCCACTTCGCAGGCCATTTCCTGCACCAGTTTGCCGCTGTTGGTGCGCTGCTCAAGCATCAGCAGGTCCAGAACATTTAACGCAATGGCCACATAACGTCCAAATATTTCCGCAAATTGCCGGTCATCTTCCGTGAAAAACGCATACTGATCCGATTCAATATTCAACACGCCAATGGTTTTATCATGCAGCATCAGCGGTACGGTTAAACTGGACTTGGCGGTATCCAACCCCGCAACGTAACGTGGATCTTTGGCGACATCGGCGGAAATATAGGATCGGCCCGTCGCCGCGACGTGGCCACAAATGCCGTTGCCTTCCACTTCACAAAACAGTTCCGCCTCCATCGCTTCTTCCGGCATTCCCACCGCGATGACCGGTTCGAGTTTATTATTTGATGGATCCAAAAGCCGGATGTTGAAGTGATCAAAGTGCATGAGCTGCCGAAGAAATTTAATGATGCGTTCCTCCAGAAGCTGCTGGCGCTGCAGGAAATTAAGTTTCGCAATGGCATCTTTTTCCAGACGCACCAGTTCACGACCGGCCTGGTCAATGGCATCAAGCTTTTGCTGAAGTCGGCGGGTGTGTGTGGCATCCCAGCAGACCGCCACCACATGCGAAATTTTATCTTCCTGATTATGTACCGGCGAACAGACCAGTTCAAAAAATTGTGAATCGCCAATGCTGATGGCGAATTTGCGGGAACGCGGCGCATGATTTTCGGATCGCCCGCCGGACTGCGAATCGGTAAATACCGAAATGGCTTCCATACAGGCCTTGCCGATCCGCTCAATAACTTCCGGCGACCATTGCTTCATCCGGCGGTTGCTCCATACCATGCGACCGGCGGGGTTGATCATGCAGACGCCTTCACCAATGGTATCCAGCACCAGCCCGGATTGCATCGTGGCGTGCGCCCGTTCAAGCGGCAAAAAATCAGCCGACTGAGACATGACAATATCAAACGAGCCATTGCGCAATTCCGCAACGGCTTCTTCCATCGTTGATACGCACACCACTGAGTCATAATTATGAGACAGATTGCAATAGAGGTCAGTGGAGCGAAAGTCTGGGCCTGAAAGCACCAGTGCGCGTCGAAGGTTAGATACAACACCCATGCGACACCTTAATAAAACCTTAATGATTATATCGGTTAACCCGCTGCGGACAACACCCTTTAATATGAAAAACTCGGAATTGTGAATATCGCATCTGTCATAAACCACCTCAACCCGATAATCCTGACCCGCCCTGTGCGAAACACGGTCCCGGGATTCAATCTCGGTGCGAACTTAAGCCAATACGTAACCATACGCGCAATCCCGATGCCTATCGGCATGGAAACCCGGGGCCGTTACGTCCGGGAGCGGAATCGAACCGCTGGTTCCTCGCACCCTTCCCAAATCCCGACCAAAACGAGCATGCCCACTTTTTTTTGTGCTTACCGATTTACTTTTTGCTCCCAAAAATATATGGTACCGATAGTCGAGCGTTTAGGAGCCTGTCCAAGTAATGGCCCTGGCTTTTGTGGCGTAATGGTAATTCAAGGAGCAAGATGAATAAGACATCCCGTTACTGCACCGCCGGGCGTGCACTTTCCAAGGTGCCGGAAATTACTGTCTATTTCTGGATCATTAAGATTCTTACCACCGCCATGGGGGAGGCGACCTCGGATTTTCTGGTATTTCATACCAATAAATATCTGGCAGTGATCCTCGGTGCTTTGGGATTTTTGGCGGCGGTGGCGCTGCAGTTCCGGGTAAATCGTTACATTGCATGGGTCTACTGGCTCCTGGTGGTCATGGTCAGCATCTTCGGCACGATGGTCGCTGATGTTGTCCATATTGTCTTCGGTGTCCCATATTATCTCTCCACGACAGTCTTTGCTTTTGCCGTCGTGGCAACTCTGACATTGTGGTATCGCGTGGAACATACGCTCTCGATACACAGTATTTTCACGCCGCGCCGCGAATTGTTTTATTGGTCTACGGTCTTGGCCACCTTTGCTCTGGGCACTGCCGCCGGAGATATGACCGCCGCCACGCTTCATCTTGGCTATCTGGTATCAGGTATTGTCTTTACGATTCTGTTTGTTATTCCCGGCGTCGGCTATTGGCTGCTGGGTTTTAATGACATATTCGCATTCTGGTTTGCCTACATCATGACCCGCCCCCTTGGTGCATCATTTGCGGACTGGTTTGACAAGCCGCGGAGCATGACCGGGCTGGGTTATGGCACGCCAATTGTCAGCACGATCCTGACATTATTTATTCTGGTTTTTGTGGCTTATGTGGCGATCAGCCGGGTGGATGTCGAACCCCGATCCGCACAACCCTTAGCTGCCGCCGACACCAAGCAACTGGAAGGCGAAATTTAGAATATGCCGCGATCTAAAAGTTCGCACCTTATTCACAGTCAGCCTGGGCCGATGCTCCGGACACGGATTTAACGGATAAAAATCGAAAGTAATGATGTTGATCCGCGATCGTCGCCGCGTTATCCGCAGCCCCCTCCCGTTACTGAACCTACTGACCAATATTGAATATACTGAATTCCCCGTTGTTCGTTGCTCGTTGATCGTTGAGCGCTCCCATCCCGCTGCCAAAATGGCCGGGCCGCGATCTTTTCAGATCGCGGCCCGTTTTTGAAATGGTCTATAAGCCGAATTCTGTGCCCCTTGTTGGGGCGGCGGTCATTGATCTGGGACAGCCGTTACCGGCTGCCTCAAGCAACCTACCCGGAACCTACACGCACCATCTGGGCTGATTCTCCGAAAAGAACTTCACCGGCCATGATGCTATTTCATCCGCCAACCCTTGACGGGGGCCTGTTGGGGCGGATGAATGTGCGCCGGGCCAGCGCTTCGATTCCCTATTTGGTCTTGCACCCGGTGGGGTTTGCCATGCCAGCCATGTCGCCATGGCCGCGGTGCGCTCTTACCGCACCTTTTCACCCTTACCATTCCGACAGAATCGGAATTCGGCGGTATTTTTTCTGTGGCACTTTCCCGCATTCCCGCCGTTTCCGGCGGGAACGGGTGGGTGTTACCCACCACCGCGCCCTGCGGTGTTCGGACTTTCCTCCCGGCTTTCACCGAGCGACCGCCCGACCATTTCATAAGTCCATTATAACACACCTGAAGCATTTGTAGGCGTGAAAGAGCACCTGCACCAATCGCCGAGGGTAGCGGACGGTTTTTATCGTTGACGCTGGCCGACCCGACAATTAGCCCGCTTTCTGAGATCCAAAGATAAATTCGCCAAACCAGCATCTTTCCATCCGGTGATAACCGATTTTCAGAAGTGTAATACACAGTATATAGAACCATAGCCCTTTGCTCGTTGATGCTCCTGCCTCGGTTGCAAGTTTAATTCAGTGGGGCCATGATATGTATGTTTCGTCAGCTTGCGTGTGACGGGACTGCAAGTAGTCGCAAGCACAGGCGCAACAGTTGTGAAAGTTGGCGACCAGGAGCTCATTGCCATGATTGATCTGATCGAGCAGCGGCAGCCGCAAATTGATGCCTTATGCCGCAGGTTCCTGGTGCGCCGGTTGGAAGTATTCGGCTCTGCGGCAGAGGCTGCGCGATTCGATCCCGCTCGCAGTGATGTGGATTTTCTTGTTGAATTCGCACCGGATGCCGAGCCACGCCTTGCGGAGTTGTATCTGGACTTGATTGCTGCGCTGCGTGATCTGTTGGGGCGGGAGGTGGACGTGGTGATGATTCGCGCGATCCGTAATCCCCACTTTCGGCAGGTTATTGATCGCAGCCGCAGGACGCTCTATGCAGCTTGAAACACTCAAACTCTTGACCGATGTGCGGCAGGCCGGCGAGGCGATCCTGCAATTTGCCGCGGACATTACGCCCGATCAGTATGAATCCGATGTGCTCCTGCGGTCACTCGTGGAGCGGCAATGCGAAATCATTGGAGAAGCATTGCGGCGGCTTGAACGCACCGCCCCGCCGGTATTTGCAAACATTCGCCACGCACGCCGCATTATCGATTTTCGTAATGTCATCGCGCACGGGTACGACTCTCTGGATTCCACAGTTGTCTCGCAGGTGGTGCGTCTACACCTGCGAAATCTGCTTGAGGATGCGGCGACCGCAGGCCACGGGCTGCAATGAGTAATCAACCGTGATTCGCGCGTAAAGCCGCGGACTTACCGCCAAGCTACAACAACACAACGGGAAGGATCGCCCACAATTAGCCATCCCCGGCATTCCGGACACATCGGGGTGTGAAAGTGGCTGAGAATGACGGACGATTTATATTATTGAAATCAGTTGGCCCGCCAGTCGGGCCGCACGTCTCGGCCGACGGGCCGCCTCACGAACGTTCGGCAGGCCGTCACCTCTATCCGCGTGATCCGGCCAAAATGCTGCGGTCAAAGGTTTCTAAGCATCGCTATCAAAATAATCGCGGACAGGAATATTGTAATCGCCGCCATCGCCAACAGTGGCACAATCGCCAGAACAATTGCGCCCTTGCCAGCCTTAGTTTTCGCCAAGCGGAAATCTCGCCAAATTCTTCCGAGTCCTGCTAATGAAAGAAGATGTCCAAGTTAGCAGGGTAAGGTGTCCAAGATGCGCAAGTTGAGCAAGCCGTTGATATTAGCGGGTTTGGTTCAAGTTGCCCTAGATGCCCAAGATGTTTTAAGGGGGGGGGCGGCGGTTGCCGCCGCAGAACAGGTGATGGTTGAACAGGTGAGCCCCGATTAGCCGGCTCCTGTCCCGGCGCGCCGGGAGGATTTCGGCTTCCTGCCTCAACAGGGAGCAAATGCGGATTCCGGGGCAAGGGGGCCAAGTGGGCCAAGTTAGGGAGGCAAGGGGGCCAAGTTCGAAAAGTTGCGAAACACCTTGATGGCAGCGGTTGTGGTTCAAGGAGGCCAAGAGGGCCAAGTGGTTTTTGGGCGGCTGTGGCCGCCAGCATTTAGAAGTTAGAAGTTAGGAGTCCTTTTCACTGATCAAAGAACACTGATCACGGATCAATTGGGTTACAGGTTACAGGTTACGGGTTACAGGTTACAGGACATTTTTCACGGATCAATGTGGCAACGATCAACGAACAATGTTCTTTGCGAATTTCAACTTGCTCAAGTTCGGGAGGCAAGGTGCTCAAGTTGAGCAAGTTGATGGGAGCGTTGATTTTAGCGGGTTTGGTTCAAGGTGCTCTAGATGCTCAAGATGTAATAAGGGGGGGGCTTCGCCACAGAGCGGAGAAAATAGAAGGTAGAGAGTAGAGCGGGGGCGCGGGCGGCGATAAATAAAATAATGAGACACCCGTTGCGACGGGTTTAATGAGACTCCCGGCGCGCCGGGATTAATGAGACGCGGTGCCTGCGCACCGCTTAAAAGGCGTGAAGCGCTGCGCTTCAGCGAATAATCCTGATAGCCATCGGGACTGCGCTTAACGAACAACGAGCAATCTCGATATGCGATTTCAAATCGCATCGCGACTACGGCATCCATGCTGCGGCACAGCGCGGAAAATCTTCGCGGAGCGGGTCATGCTGCGCTCAAAAAAACACTGATCAATGATCACTGATCAATATTTTCGGAGGCGCAGGGTTGCTGCGAATGCTATAGGTGGATGCGTGCGGGGATGTCGATTCCAATTAGGACAGTATCCATCATTGGATTCTATCTTCCAACTTCATCCATCTTCCAGTTTCACACTGGTGGCGTATTATTCACATGTCAAACGGCGGCGAGCCGCCTTAATGATCAATGA
>JAJZVR010000111.1 GCA_021847065.1 Planctomycetota bacterium
CCGCAATGTTTTTACAACCTGTTGTCAAAGCCAGTGTCAGGCCGGTCTGTCGTGATAATTGTGGCCGGGTGTGCCACTATCCGTCACGGCGTGACCACAAATTCCCCGTACATGCCGGCCTTGGCATGGCCCGGCATCTGGCACAAATAGTAATATGTTCCCGGCGTGCCCGGGGCCTTAAATGTGGTCGTGCCGAAGTAGTAATTGGACTTTTTAATGGACTTTGCCGTGCGGGGCATGGTCAGAGGAATTTCGGCGATTTGCCCGGGCACCGGTACGGGCACAATGGTTTTGTAGGGTGGCTTGGCTTTGCCAATCAGGACGCCATGGATCGTGCCCGGTCCGTAGTCCATGTTCAACACAGTCAATGTGATTGCGGCACCGGCCGGCACCGTCATTTCCGGATCAACAAGCTTATGGATTTCAAAGGTCTGATCAGGCGATCCGGGTTCAACCGCCACCATGACAATGTGAATATGATGGCCCATGAACATAACGCTTTTGTGCTTTCCGTGGCCCATGAGCATGCCCGCGGAATTGCTGTATTTAATCAACAGCTTGGCCGCAGCGTAAGATATTGGCTTGCCCGGCTTTGGCAGGTGCATGGGCATGGGGCCCATTTTCATGCCGCCCATGTTTCCCATACCCGCAGCCAGGACCAGTCCGGAGGCTAAGCCGCCGATAAGAGCCAGTGCGGTCACTGTGGCCAATATACGCTTACACATACGATTCATAAGATACTCCTAAAAAAGATAGCCTAAAGCATTTTTCTTCGAACGTTAATTTACAGGCGCTTCGCCATCAGGCAGTCGCCCCGACATTCGTGTTTACATTCCCACCGCAGTCGGCGACGAAGGCCCTGGAATCGGTGCCGGGATGGTGTCCGGATTTACTCTGTCGCGCCGCAATTGCGCCACGACCGCTTTCTCCGCCACGGTTCCCGGCGGGGCTTCACTTTTATACCATCCCGGATCCCTGTAATTTGTGATGTTGTCCCGGATTTTGACAATGGTAAACATGCCTCCCATGTCAATGTATCCATACGGCCCTTTTCCGCCTTCCATGGGGGCGGTGTTCGGCAAGCTGGTCATGCCCATTGGCTGGCCCATTCCATCCTGCCCCATGGTCATGTAGTCCGGCAGGAGATCACGCATTTTGTCACCCAGATTTCCCGGCTTCACGCCGATCATATTACCAAAATGATGCCCCATTTGCGTCATGGCATGATGGGTCATGTGGCAGTGAAGCGCCCAGTCACCGGGATTGGTGGCGTCAAGCTCCACCACGCGTGTAGAGCCTACAGGCACCAGGACGGTGGTTTCGGGCTGCCAGGCTGAGCGCGGATAGTCACCGCCGTCACTGGCTACCACTTGAAATGAATAGTTATGAAGATGTATAGGATGATGATCCATGGGGCCGAGATTTCCCAGGCGAATACGCACACGTTGTCCGGTCCGGGCGACGAGTGGATGGGTCAGCGGGAATGATTTGCCGTTCATGGTAAATACATTGAAATCAGTCATCTCCAGTGGATTGGGGCGGTCCGTGCCGGGAATGATGCTCCATTCGTGGAGCATAATGGAAAAATCCCGATCAACCTTATAGCGCGGTTTTCGCGGATGAATGACAAACATACCCGTCATGCCCAAAGCGATTTGCGTCATTTCATCGTAATGCGGGTGATACATTTTTGTACCCGGTTCCACCAGATTAAATTCGTATTTATAGGTTTCACCCGGTGGAATTGCTTTTTGCGTCAGACCGCCAAAGCCGTCCATGCCGTTATCAATGTAAACGCCATGCCAATGCACAGTTGTAGGTTCTGGCAGACGATTGGTCACATATATCCGCACGCGCTCCCCTTCCACCGCCTCGAGCACGGGGTGCAACATGCCGTTATAACCCCATACCAGCGCCTTGAGGCCGGGCGCAAATTCATTCCAGAATTCCATCGCCACCATGTGGAAGACTTTGACCCCATCGACAATCTCAAAGGGAAGCGTACCGGTATTTGGCGCTACTACCGGGGTGTAGTCCCGATGCGGCAAACCCGGTGGAAGTGGTTTGGCCTTAAGCTTACGCGCCAATTCTTCCGAGTAAGCGCTACCGCCATAACTTGCCGCGCGGTCCGGGGCACGGGTGGCCGCAGCGGACGCATTGCGGGAAATCACAGCTCCGGCGGCCAGCGCCGCGCCAGAGGCCAATACGTTTCGACGATTCAACATTGTTATTTCTCCTTGTGCGAGTTTGGTGGTACTACCCTGGACGTCGCGAAATGCCGGACAGGCGACAGGCCGCCGAGCACCTGCCGGAGCTGTTGCCGCGCCAGCCAATAACGCTGTAATGTTTGAACATAATGCCGCGCGGAATTAATTTCCGCCTGTTTGGACTGCATAAGTACAAATCCGCTGACATACATGCCGTTATACGCCAGTTGGGTTTCATTGACCATGCGTTTACGCAACGGAAGCATGATGCGCTGATAAAACAAAACTTCCCGCTCTGCCGCGTGCATGGCGATCCACGCTTCCCGCACTTTTGCGCGAATGCGCACCGCCATGGCCTGATACCGGCGATAGGCGGCACGATATTCGGCTTTGGCAATGGCAACTTGGGGTTGTCCCTGATTAAAGATGGGTATCGGCACGGAAATAGCAGGCCCCAGCGTGCCGCGGACATCCGGATCGCGGACATAATCCAAGCCGATGCCCGCTCCGGGAAGAAGGCCCGCAATCCCGGAGATTTTTACGGCAATCGCCGATGCGCGCAACCGCTTTCTTGCGGCGGTCAAAGCCAGGCTGTGTCGAATAGCCAGAGATTCAAGCCCTTTTAATGCCACATCATGTTTTGGCGGAACTGGCAGGCGGGATGGAATGGTCCAGTTTCCTTCAAGGCCCCACAGGCCCATGATGGCACTAAGTCTTTCATGATCTTCCAGCACTGTGGCGTTATCCATCGCCAATTGCAGACGGATGTGTTCGTAAAGCGTCAATTGCTGATCGTACGCAATCGGCGGCGAATTGCCGGCCTGCCGCAGCTTTTTAGCCAGATCAAGCTGGGCTGCGGCAGCTTGCTTGATGGCGCGCTCGAGATTGACCATCTGCTGATCCCCAACCACGCGATAATACGCAGCGCGGGTGCGTTGAGCCAGTGTGATTACCGCGTTGGCCACATCTGACTTAGCGGCGGCGAATTGTGCGGTGGCCATTTTCTTCCGGGCCGGCAAAAGCAGAATATTGAGAAAGTTCTGGGCAATGCTGGCATCCCAGCCATGAAAAGGTGCGGCTGGAAAACGAATGTCGAAATTAAATACGGGATTAGATAACAGTCCCGCCTGTACAAGGTCAGCCTGGGAAACGCCAAGCTGTTCATAACGGGCCTGCAATTCGGGGTTACTCAATAACGCAATCTGCACTGCCGCCTGGGCAGTCAGCGGATGCTTCAGGAGCTTACGCACGGCGGAATGCACGCGCTGGTCGGCTGGTGAATCCTGATCCCAGATAACTGTCGCGCCGGTGCGCTGCTTGGAAAGTGCGGCCACGGACTTAAAGCCTCCCTGCCGCGGAACCGTGGCGCAACCCGCCAGAACAACTGCGGCTAAAGAAGCACCGGCGTATCGTTTGAAGTTACGTGTATGTCTTTTCATCATTGCTTGCTCCCTTGCCGGGTTGTTGCGGAAGTTGACCCCATTTTCATCCCACCCGTCGTGCCCATGCCCGACATATTCATGCCTTTCATGCCTGGCATATTTCCCATACGGCCGGCTGGCGAAGGTGATGGCTTGACCGTTGCGCCCGCCATCGGGAGATTTTGCCCCGCAGTGACTTTCGGCGGGGCAATTTGCGTGGAAGCGTCCGCGACATTAATGAAATCCGATTTCGGAATCGCTGGTCCAGCTGGTGCACTTGCGTTAGCGGGATTTTGACTCGCCAGCGGTGCCATTGGCGGCGCTTTAGTGCAGCCGCTCAGCAGCGCCGCCAGCAGAAGAAAGCCTGATAACTTAAAACGCATCTAAGTAGCTCCGGATTGTAAATATGCTTAAAGAAACAAATGGACAAAAATCGCCCTGCCGCCCTTGCGCCGGCCAGATCCGCGGGCATCTGACAGGGTATAAATTCAGACTATCAGCGCGCAGTGCTGGTGCAGCAGCGTGTGTGTGCTTAGGTCAACGGCGTGTAGATTAAGGGACAAACAGCTTGATGCACCTGAGTGGCAGGTTTTAATAGATAAACAATCGTAAGCTCTTGATACCAGATGGCGCGATTGCACCAAGGTCAGTGATGCCGGTGCCGCAGGCATGGCCCGCAAAAAATGTTGATGGCACACGGAGGGGGCGGATTTGCATGGGCACTGATTGCAATGATGCAGGATGGCAAGGGGCTTGAAATGCCGCACACAGGCTGAAGCGGTTTGAGCGTGCGCCGGGAACGTGCTGATTGCATTTGTATAGGGGCAGAATACTGGCAGGAACGCCAAAGCGAAGGTCATCACGCTAACAAAAATATATCGGCAGCCAAGCATGAGCTAACAATAGCAACATTAAATCTATTTTGTCAATATCCGGCCGAAGGTCGTGACGTTGTTGGGAGGGGCTGTGACAGTTTTCGCAGCGCGAGGAAGATTGGAGCGACAACGAGCAACCAGCGGCGCGACGAGTAGGCTGAAGCCTGAAGCAACAAGCCAAAATCCAGAACCTAGAATCGACAATCAACTGTCAACCTTCATTGCGAATTTCAAGGTGGCCAAGAAACTATGAAGCCGAGCCTTTCGGGGGACGTTAATAACGGGATAAAATCCCGGTTAACAACGAGCTGACCGCGTGGGTCGCTCAAACGTCAGTTTTTACGAAAGGACCCGGCAATGAAGATTCTCGCATTAGACTTGGGAAAGTTCAAGAGTGTGTACGTGAAGTACGTGACGGACAGTAAGGAACAGTCATACGGGCGGCCGAGATTCTGGGCTTCGCGCAGTTGTTTGGCCAATTCAATGAGTTCGGAAATGACCTGCGCAGCTTCGATGGAGCGGTTCTGGTAACGGCGAATGGATTCTTCGAGCATTGCTGCGAAGGAGCGGCCCTGCACCACGTTGCGGGAAAGTCGGGTTTTGATTTCGTCGTTGATGAGCTTCTGCAATAATTCTACCGCGAGATGGCGCTGGGGCAGTTCGCGGACTTCATCGAGAAAATCATCGGAGAGGATGGAAATATCCGGGGATTTCAGCCCGGCGGCAGCAAAGATGTCGATAACCTGATCCGATATAACCGCCTGTGAGACAATCTGGCGGATGGCCACCCGCGCTCCCGGGACGGTTCCGGCGTTATCGCACGGGAAGTCGCTTGCCTGGGGCGTCGTAATTCTGGCTTCGGGGCCAGCCGCAGGCTTGCCATACGAAATTGAAAAGAGGGGTGCGCGAAAATATCGCCGCAAGGACATTCGTGCTTCACCGTGTTTGCGAATAATATACATTCCGCTATTGCTTTTGTGGAATTTATAGCGATAATAACTCTTGGAGACTCGGCCTGAGGGTTGCTTTAGGGTGACTTGAAAGGCGTTGTCTCCTTTTTTTTGCGCTCACCTTGCCATGTAGGGGTCAGGCACAAACACGATTCCGTATTCTTGGTATACGGTTCCATCACGGTAGGCGTCTCCGCGAAACTGCAGTTGATTCAGCCACGGCCCAAATTCGTTGGCAATCTCGGGGCGGGTTGCCGCCTCCATCCCGCGCGTCGGCAAACGGAATCCCCAGTTCAGGCAGTAAATAGCGAGATCTGCGGCTTGGACGGGATATGTCATGTCCGACGAAACGAAGAGCGGTGTTGGTACGATCCAAGCGGAACGGTATCGACCTGTTTGCGTCTTCTGGAAATAGTTCTGCAGTCGGCGCACAAAGCGGCGGTCTTCTGTCTTTTCCACTTCATCCATGACTAACAGGCCATACTGCTTTTCACTTTCCAGAAAATAGAAGAACCGTTCCAGCAGAAAGACCTGATCCTTTCTTAAGTATTCGTGCGCCTCAAAGCTGTGCGGTCGCACTGCACTTTTGGGAATTACGGATGCAAACAGCTTGGCTCGGCGGTCGCGCAGCAGCAGGAACATTCCGCGCGCCATCTCGAGGCAAGCCTGCCCGTAGGCTGTAAACTCGTCGCGTCTCGGGGTCTTTTTTTCGAGGCCCTTCGTCAGGAATCCTCGACAGTGCTTACGTCGCTCATCTTCGGACATAAGCGGTCCCTGGGAGGCCCATTTGAAGCGGTCCCCGTCGAGTAATTTGCAACCCTTGAGTTCCGTGCGGAACTGATGCAACACCACGCCAAAGGACGCCAGTTCCAGCCGCTGCACCTCCTGAACAAAGGGCCAGACCTCCATGTCTTGCAGTGCGATTCCACCGCGGACCTCATACGGCATGCTTTTGTGATCGTGTCCGCTCTCGTCGAGAAATAAGAGCCAACTCATTGCACGGCCTCCGGCTCGCGGTTGAGCATACGTTTAACGCGGGTGATGCCCTCGTGCGTCAAACGATAACGCTTGCGAGCCTGCTGGGACGTTCCGCTCTTTTGCACCTGCATCGCCAGTTTGGGCGATTGGGCCATCATTCCATTAAAGGCCAGTGTAATATTTTCAATGCCATGCCCTAATTCTTTGAGCAGCGTATTGGCCTCTTGACTTGCAAAATCTTGGCTGCCCCGATGAGTCTGAATGTAGTAGCTTGCTACCAATGCCCGCTCAACCGCCGTTGTGGGATTGGCTTGGTTGAATAGCGCAGGAAAATCTGCCTGTCCATCGTGGGCAGGTCCTGCTGGTGGTTGCTGGCTTGGTGCTACGGCGTGGTCAAAAACCGCCCTTTGTTGGCCAGCGGGCCGTGGTTGAGGGCTGAAACGTTCCATCGCCCATTGCAGTACTCGGCGGCGAGCTGGCTCGTCTAAATCACCGAGAGCCTCGGTGATTTTCATGACTGCCATTACTTCAGGGTCCACAATTTTTTCGTCCATAAAAGCAACTCCAAAAATACGTTTCTTTGTACATGATATAATAGCCAAATATTAATGTCAATAGAAGTACGATAGCTTATTTATTTTTTAATATTTTATGAACTTTTGTGATTTGGGCGATGGTTTTCAGGATAGTGGTGGTTTCCTTTCTTTGGCGGCGCGGGTTTCCTCCCCCGCAATGCATTTAATAATGTTCATTTTACGGGCGGGTGAGGACACCCGCGGTCCCGGGACGGTTCCGGCGTTATCGCATCGGGTGCCAGTTGCCCTGGTCATCATAGTTAAGACTGCGGGGCCAGCCGCAGTCTTGCCACACGGAATCAAAAATGGGTTTGAGGGCGCGGGGCAGGTCCTCATCAAGATTTTCTATAGTGATTTCGGGCATGGCGGCAACTTCGCGGTCGATGGGACCGGTTGGATTTCCGCGCCATTGCCGGGCTTGTGAAAGTAGCATCTCTACGCCTTTGCATCCTACCAGCGATAACATGATGGCAATTGGCGGGGCAACGCCGATTGCTTTGTAGCTGGAGATATATTTTTTACACGCCTCAATGATCTCTCTCTCATAGGTGCCGCTTGGAATAAATGGGCTGGGCCTCTGGCTGCAACGAACAATCCCGATGCGCAATTTCAAATCGCATCGGGACTGCGGCATCCATGCTGCAGCATAGCGCGGAGAATCTTCGCGGAGCGGGCCATGCTTAGCTCAGAAAAACACTGATCAATAGACACGACGAAGAGTATTGAATCTAGAACCTAGAATTAATCAATCCAGAATCCGGAATCAAGCGGTGCCGTGGAAGGCTATGGGGTTGGCGTGAGGGGATAAGGCGCAACTGCGCTAGCAAGTTGAGAATTTGGCCCCCAGAGGCCTGGCAGGAGCTGCTACAGGCCCATGGCCTGCAGGGCCTTTTAGTTTTCAGGGCTGCGTAGATTTTCGGGAGACAGCTTGATCAAATTTCCCAATAAATCGTTCTGCCCCAGAATGTCACGAAGACGAAAAAGGACGAATAAAGGGAAAACTAAAAGACCCTGCATGGCCTGTTTCCGGCGATAATTTTACTTGTTTTCGCGAATAAGGGGTGATATTATACTTAGTGGAATTAACCGAATGAAGCTCACATTGAGGTTGCTTTAAGCTTTCTCCATTCGGAAGTGGGATTTCAATGCAGCTCCGACTTATCGCTTTAGCGATTTGATTGCAGCTATTTGTGGGGTCCAGTGAATGACAATACTTGATAAACCAAGTGAGCCACTCTCGCCTCAAGGGGTACCGGGCGGAATATTTGCCTGTGTTTTTAAAAATACGCCGACGATTCAACTGATCATTGACTTGGAGCACGGAAAGATTGTGGAAGCTAACGCGGCGGCGGAGGCCTTCTATGGATGGCCGCGCGAAAAACTGCAATCCATGAGAATTCATGACATTAATACACGAGCATCGGCAGATATAGATGCCTTGCTAAAAGCAACGCATCCCAGCCCGGGCCACACATTTCAGTTTCACCACCGGTTGGCGTCCGGGGAGATTAAAGCGGTTGAAGTATCCATTACCGCGATGGATGGAGTCGGACCGCCATTGTGCCTGTCCATCATTCATGACATTACCAACCGTAAGCAGGCCGAGGACCGGATACTTCTTTGCCAGCGGGCAATGGATGCTTCGAGCAACGGGCTGACGATTGCCGACGCGGGACAGGCTGATATGCCATTTATTTACGCCAATCCCGCGTTTCTGAAGATGACCGGGTATTCGCTGGATGAAATTAAAGGCCATAATTGCAGATTTTTGCAGGGTTCGGATCGCAATCAAAAAGAAGCGGACCAACTTCGGGAGGCGATCAAACAGGGCAAGCATTGCGAGGTGGTGCTTCGGAATTACCGCAAGGACGGCACGCTTTTCTGGAATGAGGTGATTGTTTCTCCGGTTCGTGATGCGAGCGGACAGATCACCCACTATATTGGCTCACAAAAAGATGTTTCTGAACGCAAGAAAGCCGAGGGTGATATTGAACAATTGGCATATTTTGACCCCTTAACCGCGCTTCCCAACCGACGGCTGTTTCTGGATCGGCTGGCCATGAATGTTGCTTTTGCGCAACGCACCAAAACCTGCGGTGCCGTAGCGCTGATTGATCTGGATCACTTCAAACACCTCAATGAGGCCGAGGGACACGAGCGGGGCGATCAATTGCTGCGGGAAGTCGCGCGGCGAATAAACATCAACTTGCGCCCTGGAGATACCGGCGCTCGGCTGGGGGGTGATGAATTTGTAGTTTTGCTGACCAATCTTGCTGCGGATCCGGTGGCCGCAGCACAGTTGGCCCGGGTAATTGTTGAAGGTCTGTTTGAGGCCATCTGCGAGCCGGCAATTCTGGGAGGCCTGACGCATCAGAGCGCTGCAAGTATCGGGGTGGTCATATTTCCTCAGGAAAAAGATTCACCATTGGGATTGCTGCAACAGGCGGATACGGCGATGTACCGAGCCAAGGAATCCGGGCGCAACGCGATATGTTTTTTTGAGCCGGCCATGCAGGCTACTGCTCAGGTACGACTGACGATCGAACGCGATTTGCGACTGGCTCTGGAGCGTGGGGAGTTGCGCATGTACCTTCAGCCGCAGGTGAATCGGACCGCCGCCATTATCGGCGTTGAGGCGTTGATGCGATGGGAACATCCGCACAATGGATTGGTTGCCCCCGCAGCGTTCATCCCCGTTGCCGAGGAAACGGGACTGATTGTCGCCATGGGAGAATGGATTTTTGCGCAGGCGTGTATCTTGGCAACGCAGTTGGCGGAAAAAGGCTCCAACATTCGCATCGCCGTTAATGTCAGCCCCCGGCAATTCCGTGATCCTAATTTTCTTGGATATATCAGCCAAACCATGAAAGAAACCGGTGCAAGCCCCAGCCTGCTGGTCCTGGAGATCACGGAAGCGGTTATTTTTGACAATTTTGCTGAGGCGATGGTAAAAATGAATCAAATCAAGGCGATGGGGATACATCTCTCCCTGGATGATTTTGGCACGGGATATTCCTCCTTGGCATATCTGCAAAAGTTGCCATTTTCCGAAATTAAAATAGACCGTTCGTTTATAACCGATGCCCCCAATAACGCCCATGATGCCGCCTTGGTTGAGGCCATCCTCGCTTTGGCCCGTCCCAATAATTTGCAGGTAGTTGCCGAGGGAGTGGAGACCCAACAACATGTGGACTTCCTCAAGGGACACAGTTGTCCGATCTTCCAAGGCTACTTTTACGGTCGGCCCATGCCCAGGGATGAATTCATTGCGATGATGCAAAAGCAGAAATTAATTTCCAGCAAATAATACGACACTTTGCAGGGGCAGCGCTTCACTTGGTTGGCGGTGCCGGCCGGGTTGCGGGGACCGCGTCTTCATGCACCTGCATGATGGTGGGCGGCGGGGCAGGCGGCGGCGGTGGCGCTGTGTTGGCAGCGGCGTGGGGCACAAGAACGCTAAGAACGGTATCAACATGCGGTTTGCCATTGGGCGTATTGGGCAAGCTTACCACCACCAGCGGGTGCGGTCCGGGCGCGTTATATAGCGAAGCCTGACCATCGTTATAACCTGATGGAGACCGTAAGGCGGATTGCGGGTATAGGGGGGATTTTCCGCAGCCCGCCAGCGTTAATACGCCAATGGCCAAAGCTACAGCGCCCCATGAAATCGGGCCGAGGGGCAATATTCTGTGCGACGATAATGTTTGGCTTGTCATCATGAGACCTTCTTTCCTGCGGCTGATTGTTCATCCATGAGTCGCGCCACTTCCATGCAATCTTTATCTCCGCGACCACTTAAATTAACAATTACTATCTGGTCCTTGTTCATTTGTCCGGCCTGTTTGATGGCGAATGCAATGGCATGAGCGGATTCCAATGCCGGGATAATTCCCTCGCGCCGGGCCAAAATGCTGAATGCATCGAGTGCTTCGCTATCGGTAATGGAGGTATACTCGACGCGATGCGTATCTTTCCAATACGCATGTTCCGGCCCCACACCGGGATAATCCAGTCCGGCACTGACGCTGTGCACATCGGCGGTTTGGCCATCACTATTTTGCAAAACATAAGACATTGACCCATGCAGCACACCGGGCTGTCCCATGCTTAAGGATGCGGCATGTTGTCCGGCCATCATGCCGCGGCCGCCGGCTTCGACGCCAAACAACTTGACGTCGGCATCATCCACAAATGGGTAGAACATCCCGGCGGCATTGGACCCGCCTCCGACGCACGCGACAATCGCATCGGGCAGGCGGCCAAGCATCTCCAATGCCTGCGCACGGGTTTCTTTGCCGATGATGCTTTGAAAATCGCGGACAATTTGTGGAAATGGGTGCGGCCCCACGACGCTTCCGATAATGTAATGCGTGTGCTCAACGGAGCCCATCCAATCGCGCATGGCCTCATTGGTGGCATCTTTCAACGTGCGCGATCCGCTTTCCACCGGCACCACACGGGCACCCATGAGCCTCATACGAAATACATTCAGCGATTGGCGGCGAATATCCTCCGTGCCCATATAAACATCACATTGCAGGCCGAACGCGGCGGCGGCGGTAGCGGTAGCCACGCCATGCTGACCGGCACCGGTTTCAGCAATGACGCGTTTTTTCTTCATTCTTAAGGTCAATAATCCCTGTCCGATGGTGTTGTTGATTTTATGCGCACCGGTATGGGCAAGATCTTCGCGTTTAAGGTAAATTTGCGCACCACCGGCAAGTTCGGTCAGGCGCTGGGCGAAATAGAGCGGCGTTTTCCGTCCGACAAATTGCCGCAGGTAATATTCCAGTTCCTTTTCAAAAGCCGGGTCCTTTCTGGCGCGTTGATATTCTTGAGTCAGTTGGCTTACCGCAGCCATAAGCGTTTCGGGCACGTATACGCCGCCATACGGGCCAAAATGCCCATGTGCATCCGGCACCTGGCTGGTGGCTGCGCTTTTGCCCACCGATTCGTGAATCGTGCGCGATGAAAGCCGATTGGCTTCGGACGCTGAAGGCTGGATAACCGCGGTAGAATTCATGACAACTCCTGCAAAAACCTCCCTCTATCATAGGAGGCCCC